>DATIXH010000195.1:0-22000 GCA_035518775.1 Candidatus Acidiferrum sp. | reverse complement strand
GCGTATGGCCACCTGATAGAGCAGGAGAGCGACGAACGGAACGATCCAAAGCGAAGACCTGACGTAGCTCCTGAGGCTGTACCACTGGTTCCAGTGCATCTCGCTTCCCCTCGATCACCCCAACGCGGCGCCTGCCCCCGGCAGCCTGCTTCTTGGAACGCACTCTAGGCTGCCCCCAGCAGCGAAGGACAACGGTCCGCTGGCACGGTCTACTGGACTTCCTGTGCCCAGAAGGGCCGGCGACCTCGCAACTTGCGCCAAATCGACGGGAGTTCCGCCAGGTCCTGATCGATGCGTGCCGCCTGCCAGCCGAGAATCATTCCGCTCGCATGCCGCGCCGCCGCGATGTCATTGCCATTGGCGATGCGGCCCTCCAGCGAGAGCAGGAGCTGCTGGCTCACCATGGCGTCGTTGAGCGAGCCGAGATGGTCCTGAACATCGCTCAGTGCCGCAATGAACTTTGCTGCGGACTTCTTCGCATACAGACTGCGGAAGAACTCGGCGGTGTAGCGCAGCTTCTTGCCGGCGATGCGCAGGCGATGCAGATCCTGCTCCGGCAGATCGGCGCGCTTGCCGCCGATCGCGCGCAGCTTCTTGTAGCGCTTGCCCAGCACGCTCGCTGCGAACTCCGCCACCGGGCGATCGGGCAACGCGCCGCCACCCTCCGCGACGGGACTCCAGCTCCCTGCGGTGAGCGCCAGCTCGAGCCGGAGCAGAAGCTCGGTGTAGCGGGGTTCATCGAACGTGGCGCGCAGCGCGACATAGCTTTCGTCGCGCAGCGCGGCGGCGGCACGCAGCATCGCGGAAACGGCGGGGTCGCCCGGCAAGCGCGCATGCAGCCGCTCCAGCGACTCCGTGATGAACACGTCCCAGTCCCGGGCGGCGCCGAATTGCGTCTGCAGCCAATCGAGCTCTCTCGCCAGGTAGTTTCCGAACTCGACAGCGATCTCCCTGCGATAGGCTCCGACGAGGGCACGCAGGCGGCGCACGCCGACACGGAGTTGATGCACGCCCTCGGAGTCTTGCCCCAGGCGCGCGCAGCCTTCATTCGCCCGGATATGCCGCAGGCAGGATTGCGCGATCGCCACGAAGGCGAGGCGCCCGGGCATGTCGGGGCTGATCGCGATCGGCCGGGCCCGCTCCGGCTGCGGCGGCTGGTCCAGGGCCAGCCGGTAGCCGCGGGCCGCCTTGGTGTCGTATTCCCAGGCAATGGGTATCTCGCGGTGCAGCATCAGCGCCGCCTCCACGAGACGCCCGGGAGTTCCCGATTTCAGCTCGAGCTCGACCTCGCTGATCGGCAGACGACGCTCACCGGCCCTCACCTCGCCCAGGTCGAGGGCGACCTCGATCTCGCTCTCATGCAGCACGATCGGCCAAACCGTGCGCTTCAACTCCGTCGTGAACACGGAGGCCAGGGCGCCGGCAACGCCCTGGGCCTGAAGCCAGGTCTTCACATCCTCGTCGGAGATCTGCGTCAAATCGGGAACGTCGCTCCGGACGTCGCTTTCGATCTGCCGCAGCGTCTGCAGGCCGGTCTGCCCGCTGATCGGAAGCTTGATCGTCTGAATGCGGCGCTTTCCGAGATGCCGGATGCGCAGCGCGGCCCCTGCGGCTCTGAGCTCATATCGCGGCGTGTCGAAGTAGACGCTCAACAGGCGGCGCGTTCTGCCGCGGCCGCGCGCCAGCGAGCGCAGCGCCGCCGAGCGCTTCACTTTGCCGGCGCCTTCGGGTGACAGCCGAAGCTTGATCTCGACTTCCTCGGTGACGCGGGTCGTGTCCAGTCGAATTCTCCCTCTCGTGCAGGCGGCAGCATCCACTGCTATCTGGCGGTATCGATCGCGATTCCGTATTCGATCGGGTCGAGCGGCAAGGTTACCAATTCGATGCGGTGCCACGAGCGCCAACAGCGAGTCGGAACAACACGCAGGCGATTCATGTCGAGGCCCGGTGAACGTTCGATTTTGGCTCCGCGCAAGGCCAGTTGGAGGCGAGACATATGAGTTTGGCAGACCTCAGTTCACACGCTCGGCGAAGACCCCGATCATGCTGAGGCTGCGCATGATCACCTGCAGGCCCAGGGCGATCTGGGTGACGCCGAGCACCACGGCGAATACTTGCAGCGTCGTTCCAACCCGTCGAAGGATTGATTCCGCGAACAGCATGCCCAGCCAGTCCATCACCAGGATCAGCAGCACGACGCCGGCCAGCACGAGCTTGTCGATGTAATCGTCCTGCGCCAGCGACGCAAACACGATCACGGCCGCGATGCCGTAGGGTGTGACGATGGTGGGAAAGGCGAGCGGACTGAAGGCCAGATGCAGCCCGGGCGACGGTTCGTCCGGCCTTGGGCGGGCGGGGCCTACGGACTGCTGCAATACCGTCTGCAAGGCCACCAGGAACAGGACCAGACCGCCGGTCAACATCAGGACAGGCAGCGAGATGTTGAAGTTGTCCAGCATGCCACGCCCGAGCAGCCCCGCCACCGTCAGCGCCGCGGCGGAAAAGAGGACGGCCCGCGTCGCCAGACTTCGCCGGAAGGCGGCGTCGGAACCCTTGGTCATGTTGACGAACGGGACGAGGATTTTGATCGGGCCCAGCATCAGAAACAGCATCATGAAGATCTTCCGGGCGCCGATTACCGGCTGTGCCACGATGGTTCCTGCTTCGGCCTGCGCGAGCGCCGGCAGCGCGAAAGCGATCAGCAGGAAGAGCGTCGCGGCAAACAGCCCCAAAGAGCACGCAAGACTACGTCCACCGGGATGAGCCGCGGCGAGCGCAACAGCTCTTTCGCCTCTGATTCGGTAGCCGCCCGATGTCATGATGTGCCGGCTCCCCGCATGGATGCTTGCTTCTAAATGGTTGATCGGCATTTGATGGGCACCAGTCAAAAATGCATCGGCCGGCGTCCTTCGGTCCCGCGCTATCTTTGGCATTCCAAGGAGACCCTCACACCGTCGCTTGCGGCGAGTCCCCTCTGAACGTCCAAATTGCTTCGCAGACCCATGCTATCCCCGGTTTACTGGACTGGAATGGTCAGCACCGGCGCCGTCGGAACGACACCGCTCTCTGCCAGCGAGAAAAACAGCAGCAGAAATGCGACGGCGCGCTTCGATTTGAAATCGCCGTCGTCGATCCAGTACCAGCTGCCGCGATTGCGCACGGCAGTATAGGCGTCGCTGGGTGCGGTCGGCCCTGAATGTATTAGGATCTGCGGCAGGTCGAGGGGATTGGAGTTGGGGTCGGCTTCAGCATTCGCGTAAGTGCGGCCCTTCGAAACCTGTTCGGCCGGCGCCTCGATCTCCGAAGCAATCTGATTCAAGATTTGCAGCATGGACCGCGAAAGCACGGCCAGCTGGTTTCCGCCTTGCTGCACCGCGCCACCGGTAAGAACCACCTCGCCATGTTCCGGCTTCAGTTTGAGCGTCTTCACCACGAACTCGAGATCTTGCCGCACCTCTGGCTTTACCTGGGGCGCCAAAATTACGATCGCGACATCCTCGGCCCCGCGCTTTTCGAGGCGCAGGCTGAATGACCGGGAGAGTTGGAGGCGCCGAAAGGCCTCCACCAATGGGTAAAATTCCGGATCGGCTGGCTGCCTGCCACCTTGAATCGTGCGGTTGTACACGCCGTTGAGCGCGCTCACCGTCAACGGAATCGTGACATCGGCAGGATATCCCGCCGCGATCAGCGAAAAGATCGCTGCGGGCGGGATCGGCTTGAGCAGGCTCACGGCAAACTTCTGGCCGCTGAGCGGCGTGTAGGAGATGGTCGGACGGTCGGTATACGCGCCGGTGACTCCCAACGCACCGGTTCCATTGGCGACGTTGGGCGGCGCTCCAAAGTTTGCTGTCGCACCTGCCGACGCTTGTACTGCGATCTGGTAGGCGCTGACGACCGAGGACACGTCCATGAAGGTTGGTGGATCGCCATAGCGCAGCCGCACGATGTTTTGCAGCAGCTGCTCCTTCCACGAATCCGACATTGCTCCGGCGTAGTCGACGCGGTCACGCGTCACCGATCCGGGCCCGATCGAGCTGCAGCCCGCCACGACCAGGCCGAAGAGCACGAAACCAAGGCCGATATAGAAGCGCGCAAGTGTCATCGCCCTTCTAAACGAGACCCCGTCGTCGATGACCTTGGCCGTCACGGCGTTCCGCATGTCTCCGCCGACAAGAAAGCGCATTGCCCGGCAGGTCAGAGACATAAAGCCTGCTACTCCAGATAGACTTTGATCTTCCCCGTCCGCACCGCGGCCTTGAGGGCGGCATGGTCGCGCTCGGCCTGGTCGGCGTAGGCGAGCGCGAAATCCCCCATGGCCTCATCGAAGGGGTCACTTGATCCAAGGTAGCCGCTGATCGTCAGCGAATCGCCCGCCTTGGCGTGGGCACGCGCCAGCGCCCATCCGCACGCCTCGCCGAATACAGCGAGCGCCGTGGCGTCGAACGTCTCCACCAGCGGCTTGATCTTCGCATCGCGCAACTGCCGGACGTAGCCGTGGTAGCCCTTCTTGGTCGACATCCAACCGAGAAAAATGTCCGAGGCAGGCTGCATCAGCCGTTGCCCCATGACCACCCGCTGGCCGTGGTGCGGATACTCGCTCTTGCCGGCATAGGGCTCCAGCACCGATTTCCTGGCTTCTTTCCACTGCAGGAACAGCGGCTCGTTCGCGATCGACATCAGCAGCACGATGGCGCACCGGGTTCCGACGCTGCCGATGCCGACCACCTTCCACGCCGCGTCCACGACGCGATAGCGGTCGAGCAGGATGCGCCGGTCATCCGTGAGGGTTTCTCGATAGTCGGCCAGGATGCTCTCGATCAGAGGGAGAAAGTCCTTGTCCCGCGCGCCTTCGGGATGAAAGATCAGCGGCGGGGTGTCCTGAATGCGGATATGGCCGCCGACCATTCCGGCGAGCTGCGGAAAGTCGAGCTCCGACCCGCTTTGGGCTTTCGCCTTGGCGATCCGCTTCCGCGCCCTCGCCCCCATGCCGGATTTCGACGCCAGCGAAAAGAAGCCCTCCTCATCGATGCGCGCGTACCAGACCTCGAGGGGGTTCATCTGCGTGTATTCGTGCATGCGCTCCCGATAGCTGCGCGCGCAGGCGACCGCGGCGTCGCGGCCATCGGAGTCGGACAGGCCATTGCTGCGGGCGGCGAGCACGAAGGAGGCGACGAGCCGCTTCACGTCCCATTCCCACGGCGCCGGCAGCGTCTCGTCGAAGTCGTTGATGTCGAAAAGGATATTGCGCTCGGGCGTGGCGAAGCCGCCGAAGTTCAGCAGATGGCAGTCGCCGCATGCCTGGACCCGGATGCCGGTGGTCGGCGTTTTTGCCAGGTCCGCGGCCATCACCGCGGCGGAGCCGCGATAAAAGGTGAAGGGCGTCTGGAGCATGCGGCCATAGCGGATCGGCACCAGCTGAGGCACCCGGCCCGCGTCCGAGGCGTGCAGGATGTCGAGCGGATCCGTCCGGTCCGACGGCCGCTTCCACACCCCCTGCGATTTCCGCGGAACTTGGTCGCGGAGCTTGTTTCCGTGCGCCCTCAGATCGTCCGCCGACGGCCGATGCAAGGCCGGCTGCGGAACCTCGGCTGGCGTTAGAGCCGGTTTCGCCTTCTTCTTAGGTCCCTTCTTCATTGTAGGTTCTCCATCCTGTCGATTCACCCACGACGGGTCGCGCTGGACTGCAAGGCCGCGGCAGCCACACGTTCCACGCGAACGACCCTAGTCGTTTGACGCAGTGCTTTCTCTCGCCCCACTCGCTCCGCCCGTCAGCTTGGTGGCCCGCGACGGGCGGCCATCGAGCGGGTGCGCTGCATGCTCCGAAGCACGGCGAAACCAGCATTCCTGCTAATCTGGTCCGAGGCACGGCGGAAGCACGCTGGCGTCAGTTACAGTATGATACGTCATGCCAATGCAAGGGCGCGACAATGATCTGGATCAAAGGGGCTGCGCCGCCATTCCTGAAATCCTCGACGGTGCCCCCTCGGGATCCGCGCTCTACGGAATTCGGCCGCCGCCGCCGTTCGAGCGATCGGTCGAGCGGTCTCTATCGGGAGAAAAGCGAACCTTGAGGAAGCCCGGCTTGCCAGGCTCAATTTAGCGGGTGCACGACCTGGCGCAGCCCGGTCGTGCGGAGCGCGGCGAGTACGAGGCGCCGGCGGCGCGGTACTCGACGAAGCGGCCCAGGTCGGCGTCCGCTCAGTGAACGTGAGTCGGCCGCTCACAACGGATGCAAGCAGGCATGGGCCCGTGCCGGCTCCGCCGATACCAGTCGCGGCGGAGCGGCGCGGCATTCTTCGCCCGCCCGCGCGCAGCGGGGGGCGAAGGCACAGCCGGGCGGCGGACTGAGGGCGCTCGGCACTTCTCCGGTCACCGGCTTGAGCCGATGGCGTTGCCTCGGATCGATCGAGGGGACGGAGTCGAGAAGAGCACGCGTATAGGGATGATGGGGAGCGGCGAACACTCGATCCACTGGCCCCTGCTCGACGACCCGGCCGAGATACATGACCAGGACACGATCCGCGATGCTCTCCACCGTGGCGAGGTTGTGCGAGATAAACAGATAGCTCATGCCCCGGCGTCTCTGCAGCTCCTGCAGCAGATTCAACACCTGCGCCTGCACCGAGACATCGAGCGCCGCCGTCGGCTCGTCGAGGATCAGCAGCCTGGGCTCGAGCGCCAGCGCCCGGGCGATCGCGATCCGCTGGCGCTGACCGCCCGAGAACTCGTGCGGGAAACGGCTCAGGTGCTCGGGACCCAGGCCGACCTCGCTGAGATGCCCCAGGACCCTTTCCGTCAGCGCCCGGCCCTTCAGCCGATAGGCGGTGAGAAGAGGCTCGCCGACGATATCTCTGATCCGCATGCGCGGGTCGAGGGAGGAATAGGGATTCTGGAACACGATCGACAGGCGCTGGCGCCATCGCCTCTCGCTTTGGTCGCTCTCTCCGTCGAGCTGTGCGCCCTCGAATTGCACTCGGCCACTGTCAGGGCGGATCAGGCGCAGGAGCGACAGGGCGACGGTGGTCTTGCCGCAGCCGGATTCGCCGACCAGGGCGACAGTTTCTCCGGCAGCCACCGTGAAGCTGACGTCCTCGACCGCGCGCACGACGCCGTGCCGCGTGGCGAAGCGCTTTGTCAGATTCTGGACGGTCAACAGATCCGTCATGACGCGAGGGGCCCGGCCGCGACATCCTTGCCTGCGAGCGGATGATGGCAGGCCACAGCCATGCCGCCGCCGATTGCCTGCATTTCCGGCACGTCGCTGGCGCAGCGCAGCCCGGCGACCGGGCAGCGCGGATGAAAGGCGCAGCCGGGCGGCGGCGACGCCATGTTGGGCACCGTTCCCGGGATCTGCAGGAGCGTCGTCCGGCCGCAGCCGAGCGTCGGCACGGCTCGCAACAGGCTGGCCGTGTAGGGATGCGCCGGGTGCGTGAACAGCGCATCGACCGGACCCGTCTCCACGACGCGGCCGGCATACATGACGGCGAGGCGATCGCACAGGCTTCCGACCACGCCGAGATCATGGGTGATGAAAAGCACCGTGAGGCCGTGCTCGCGGGCAAGATCGCGCAGAAGCACGATGACTTGGGCCTGGATCGTCACGTCGAGGGCCGTGGTGGGCTCGTCCGCGATCACCAGCTTGGGCCTGCAAGACAAAGCCATGGCGATCATGACGCGCTGGAGCTGCCCACCCGAAAGCTGATGCGGATATTTCTGCAGCGCGAGCTCCGGATCCGCGATCCGCACCTCCGCCAGCGCCTCGACGGCCGCCTGCTTGGCGGCGGCCCGATCGATGAGTCGCACGCCCGCGATGGCATCGACCAGCTGCCGCCCGATCGTGAAGAAGGGGTTCAGCGCCTTGCCCGGATTCTGAAAGATCATCGCCGCCACGCCGCCGCGCAGGCGTTCGTTGTCGGCCTCCGGCGCCCCGACGACCTCATGACCCTCCAGCCGGATGCTGCCGGTGACATGCCCGGGCGGCGGCACCAGCCCGAGACAGGCGAGCGCCGTTATCGACTTGCCGCTGCCCGACTCTCCGACCAGCCCCAGCACCTCGCCTTTGGTGACGGACAGGGTGCAGCCTCGCACGGCCTTGACCGTGCGCTCGAGGCCGGGGAATTCGACACGCAGGTCGGTGATTTCGAGCAGATCGGACGTCACTGCGGCGTTCCAGGTTCGCCGTGCACCTGCGGCATGCGGTGCGCCGACAACCGCCCGGCATGGCCTGCGCCACGACAGCAGGTCGACGGAGTCTGTTTAAAGCAGGTGCGCACGAGCGTCAGTGACTCGACTGATGCTTGGGATCGAGCGTGTCGCGCACCCCGTCGCCGACCAGGTTGACCGCAAGCACGGTGACGAAGATCGCCATTCCCGGAAAGCCGACGGTCCACCAATTGTCGATGAAGCGCGTGCGCGACAGGGCGGCCATCAGCCCCCATTCGGGGGTCGGCGGCTGGGCGCCGATGCCGATGAAGCTGAGCGAGGCCGCCGCCAGGATGGCGTAGCCGAAATCCATCGAGCCCTGCACGATGATCGGCGTGAGCGAGTTCGGCAACGCGTGACGCAGCATGATGCGGACATTCCCGACGCCCATGGCGCGGGCGGCCGAGATGTACAACTCGTTGTTGACGCGCATGACCGCCCCACGAACGATGCGCGAGTACCAGGGGAACCAAGATACGGCCAACGCCACCATGGCGTTGAAGAGCCCGCTGCCGAGCGCCGCGGTGATGGCGATCGGCAGCAGCAGCGGCGGGAAGGCGAGGAACACGTCGGAGACGCGCATCAGCGCGCTGTCGAGATGCCCGCCAAAATAGCCGGCGACAAGCCCGATGGGGACGCCGATGGCGATAGCGAGGGAGATGACCACCACGCCCACCAACAGCGAGGTGCGGGCGCCATAGAGGACCTGGGAGAAGATGTCCTGACCGAGTTCGTTCGTGCCCATGAGATGCTGGAGGCCCGGCGCGTTCAGCTTGTCGGCGAAGTCGATGGCCGTCGGGTCGTAAGGTGCGATCAGCGGTGCAAAGATCGCGGCCAGTACGACGGCGAGAAACACGGCCGCACCGACGACGAAGAGGACGTTCCGACGAGCGAAATACAGTACCCGCGCCGTTGCGGCGATCTTGCGATCGGCGGGGGCGATAGGGACGGCCTCGGCGGTCATGCGCGGCGAAGCCTGGGGTCGACCAGGAAGTAGAGCAGGTCGACAGTGAGATTGATGATGAGGTAGGCGGCGGCCAGGAAGATGGTCACGCCGATTGCGGCCGGGTAGTCGGATTCCGTGATGGCCCTGACGACATAGCTGCCGATCCCGGGCCAGTCGAACACGTATTCGGCAACGACAGCGCCGCCCAGCAGATAGCCGTAGGTGAGGCCGATGACGGTGAGCAGCGGAATGAGCGTCGCCTTCAGGGCATAGCGGAAGTAGACGCGGCGCCGCGGGAGGCCGTAGGCGAATGCCGTCAGGATATAGTCTTCGGTAAGCACCTCCACCATCAGATTGCGCGTGGTGCGAGCGGCCAAGGGCAGATTGGCGAGCGTCAGCGTCGCCAGCGGCAGAACGATATGGGCGGCGACGTCCCGGAACGCCACCATGTCGCCGGCCAGCAGGCTGTCGACCAGGAACAGGCCGGTCACCGCCTGAAAATGATGATCGAGCAGGACGGTGCTGGTCATACGGCCCTGCAGGGGAAGCCAGCCGAGCCAGCCGTAGAAGGCCATCTGCAGCAGCATCCCGAGCATGAAGCCCGGCAGCGCGACGCCGGCGACGGACAGGCTGCGCACGACATGGTCGATGGGCGAGTTCGCCTTGACGGCGGAGAGGATGCCGATGGGGATACCGATCAGGATGATGCAGACCATGGCGAGCGTGGTGAGCTCGACGGTCGCCATCAGCCGTTGCCCGATGTCCTGCAGAACCGGCTGGCTGGTGAGAAAGCTCTTGCCGAAATGGCCGTGGCCGATCTCGCCCAGGAAGCGCAGGTACTGCCGCCACAGCGGCAGGTCGAGGCCGAGCTCGTGCTTGACGGCTGCGACCTGGTCGGGCGTCGGGCGGTGGCCGAGCATCACCTCGACGGGCGAACCGGGCAGGATGTGGGTCAATACGAAGGTGACGGTGAGCACGCCGATGAGCGTGCCCACCATCAGGACCAGGCGCTGGATGACATAAGGCGTCATCGCAGAGCCGTTCGCGATTCAGGTCGGCAACGCTGGTCGATCAGCCGCCGGAACGGTGGAGGTAGCGGAAGAACACGGTCTCATACGCGGGATCGGTCGTGACTCCCTCCAAATTCGCCCGGTGCGCGATGATGCGCTTCGTGTCGGCGATGAACATGGCGGCCGCATCGTCGAGCACCTGCTGATAGGCCTTCTGCCAGGCCTGGGCACAGGCCGCCTTGTCGACTGCCTCGAGCTTCGTTCCGTCGCCGATCAGCTTGTCGACGGCCGGAACGACGTAGTGACTGAGATTGAAGCTCGACTGCTGGTCGCTCTCGAACAGCGCGACGGGATTGACGGTGGCATAGTCGGGCCAGTTGCGGAACGGGAAGACGTTGAATGACGTCTCCAGGTGCTTCTGTTTGTCCCACATCACGCCCCATTCCCCCTGCATGATCTCGACCTTGACGCCGACCTTGGCGGCATCGGCCTGGAACAGGAGCGCGATGTTTTTCAGGACGTCGACGCCGCCGTAGGCGACCCAGGTGATCTTCCACTGGTCTTGCGGCACACCCGAGTCCTGAAGCAGCTGCTTCGCCATGGCTAGATCGAACTTGGGCATGTCGTATTTCTTGGCCCCGGGCATGGCCATCGGCGTCGGGCCCTCCGGCACCGACGCGAGGCCGGCGTAGATCTGCTTGGAGACGGTCTCATAGTCCATGATGTGCGTCAGGGCCTGACGGAACTTGAGGTTATTCGTCGGCGGCAACTGCGTGTTGATCGGCGCCGGCAGGTACTGCCAGGAATCGACGACGTCGATCTTGATGTTCGGGTCCTGCTGCAGCGTGCCGACCATATCGAAGGGTATGGTCGCGAAGGTCATGTCCGCTTCGCCGGAGCGCAGCATCTGCAGCTGGGTCGAAACCTCCGAGACGATCCTGACGATGATGCGGTCGGCCTCGCCGCCCTTCCAGCCGCCCCAGTAGTCCGCGTTCTTCTCGAGCACGATCTGCTGGTTCGGCACCCATTGCGTCAGCTTGTAGGGGCCGGTGCCGTCGGCATTGCCCTTCTGGAACCACTCGTTGCCCTTCTCCGCCGCCGCCGGCGAGTAGACCATCGCGGCATAGGAGGCCGACGAGACGAGATCGATCGGTAGCGGGTCCTTGGTCTTTACGATCAGGGTCGCATCGTCAGGCGCGGTCACCGCGGCTCCGCCCCAGAGATACTGGGCGCCCTGGTTCATCTTGATGTTGCGGTCGAGCATCGTCTTGATGGCGCCTGCGGTGACGGGCGCGCCGCTGTGGAACTTCACGTTCGGGCGGAGTTTGAACGTCCAGGCAAGGCCGTCGTCGCTCACCGACCACGAGGTCGCAAGCGCCGGCTCGAGCTTGCCCTCCTTGGTGTTGTAGCGCGTCAGCGGATCGTAGATGTTGTTCAGGACATATGATTCATGTCCGTAGGCCACCGCCGGGTCCCAGTCCTTCACGTCGATGCCGTCCACCACCGTGAGCGTGGTCTCGGCCTTCGCCGGAGATGCCTCAAGGGTAAAGGCGGTCCAGACGAGCGCCAGCGTTGCCGCCGCCAGTCTCGAATAGGCCGCCGCTTTCGAAAAGGTCATCATCTTGCTCTCCCTGACAGCCGCTATCTGGCTCCATTGCCGCTGCGGCTTTGGTTTGTGCTTTCGACGGGTCGGGGCCCGCGCTGCGGCTGGTCCCGCAGCGAATGGCAACCTACCCCGCCGTCGCCTATGGTATTCGAGCGCCGCAACGCTTTCCAGTGGTACGCGCCAGAGCGGCTCTTGAGGGGCCTCAAGGCGGAGGGACGGTCACCGGTTCTCGGTTCTTCCCTCCGCCCTTGAGGGGGCGGCGGGTCAGGCCGGGGGGATGATTCTATCTGTTCGTGCGGCGCTCTAGCGCAGCCCAGCCGTACGGAGCGCGGCGAACAGATGGTCGAAGGCGCCGGCGTCGCGGTACTCGACGAAGCGGCCCAGGTCGGGCTTCCAGTCGTCGAGGCGGGAGCCGGGAAAGCGCTCCATGTCGCGCTCCGCCGCCCTCAGGAACTCCGCCAGGGTCGCGCGGGCATCGTCGATGCGGCCGGCCGCGGCATAGCTCGCCGCCAGCCAGCAGCGCAGCTCGTTGGTCTGATTGTGCGCCCGCTTCAGGGCGGCGATGGCCTCGTCGTAGCGCCGCGCCGTGAACAGCGCGGCGCCGCGGCAGACGATAACCCAGTCGACCTCGAACGGGTTGTTGCGCTTGGCGATGTCGAGCTGCTCGAGCGCGCCGTCGGGCTCGCCGGCGGCGATCAGGCAGACGCCGTAGAGGGCGCGCGCCTCGACGTCATTGGGGTTGAGATCGATGGCCGTGCGCAGCTGCGCTCGAGCCTCATCATACTCGCGGCGGAAGGTGTGCACGAAGCCCAGCAGCGAACGCGGTCGGGAGGCGGCGCCGTCGAGCATGACCGCACGCTGGGCCAAGGCGAGGGCTGCGCCGAGGGTCTGCGCGCGGTCCGCGACCCAGCCGAAGAGGTGATCCATGCAGTGGGTCCAGGCCAGGTGCAAATGGGCGTCCGCGCTCTGCGGATCGAGGTCGACGGCCTTCTGCGCCAGCCGCCGCGCCTCGGCATTCCCTTCCTTGCTGAAGCGCATCAGGTGCGCCTCGCTGCGCAGGACGTGGTCATAGGCGGACAAGGCGTCCGGACTCAGGCGGAGGGCGCGCTCGCGGGCCGCGGCGTCGATGCGGTCGCCGAGCGTGGCGGCGATGGCGCGCACGATGTCGTCCTGCAGGCTCAGGACGTCGGCGGCATCGCCGTCATAGCGGTCGGCCCACAGGTGATTGCCGCTCACGGCCTCGACGAGCTGGGCGGTGATCCGCAGGCGATCGCCGATGCGGCGGACGCTGCCCTCGACCAGGTAGCGGACGCCGAGCTCGTGGCCGGTGCGCGTGACGTCGAGGTTGGCGCCGCGATACTGGAACGACGAGTGGCGCGCGATGACGAACAGGGTGCGGAAGCGCGACAGCTCCGTGATGATGTCCTCGGTGACGCCGTCGCTGAAATACCGCTGCTCGGGGTCGCCGCTGAGGTTGAGGAACGGGAGCACGGCGATCGAGGGCTTGGCCGCTGCGGGCGCCCCTTGCGCCGCTCCAGGTTCGGCCGCTGGCGCCCGCGCGATCGGCGCTGCCGTTGCCTGCTGCTGGCGGAGGCGATCGTAGAGCGCCCTGGTCGCGGCTTCCGGCGGCACGCCCATCTCGCGATAGAGCCGCTCGCGCAGGCGGTCGTAGAGCCGGAGCGCCTGGACGGTCTCGCCCCGATCGCCGTGAACCTGCATGAGCGTGCGGCAGGCTGCTTCGCTGAGGGGGTCCAGCAGCAAGAGCCGCTGCGCGGCGTCGACCGCGCTCTCGGCATCGTCTCCCGCGAGCGCCTTCGTCATCAGGGCGGCGAGCGCTCGCTCGAACAGCTGACGCAGGCGCTGGCGTTCGACCATCAGCCAGTCCTCGAAGGCGGGATCGCGGACCGCGAGGCCGTCGAGCAGGTCGCCGTGATAGAGCGCCGCCGCCTGCGCAAGCGCCTCGGCCGTCCCGTCGCGGACCAGCCGCTCGAAGAGGAGCGTATCGACGCTGACGGCATCGGGATCGAGCCCGATCGACTGACGGTCGGCGCGCAGCAGGTCCGCGCCGAGACCGCGCCGCAGATGCATCAATGCCTGCTTCAGGCTGTCGCGCGCCTGCTGATCGCCATGCTCGCTCCACAGCAGGCCGGCGAGGCGGTCGCGCGAATGGGCCGCACCCGAGCCGATCGCCAGGAAGGCGAGCAGGGCGCGATCCTTCTGCGCGGGCAGATCGACAGCTTCGCCGTTGGTCAGCAGCGCCTCGAACCCGCCGAGCAGCGTCAGCTTCAGACCAGCCATCGCCGAGGGTTCCATGACCGGAGTTGTCATCGCCGGACGGCGACTGGTTCCAAGACTAGCGGTTGTTGCGCGCGGAAGACAGTGACCGCGTCCCGGAGACCGGGCGGCCGCGGGCGCCTTCGCCTGCCCGGGAATGTTGACAGGACCGCGGACGACAAGGCTGTGAGCGTCGTCACATGGCCGTGAACGCAAAGACTTAGGGTCATTCGACGGGAGCGATGCGGCGCCGTCGCGTCCCGCCGCCGAGTGCGTGCTACTCACCTTGGTACCCGCAGAGGTCGCGCAGGTTGCCCGGGTCTGCAGGCCTGGAACGCCGTCGTTCTGAAATAGGCGCTTGCAGCGCTCGTCGTAGACGTGGACCGGGCGGTCCGGCGGCGTGGCAGAGATGTTCTGGCGGAACCGCGAAATTCGACTCTGTCATTGTCCCCTCCTGTTACGCCATCCCGAAGCGCCGGGACGACGGGGAACAGGCCATGGCAAGAGTCCATTCCCCGAATCGAACGGTTCTGTGACGGCCGTCACGCAGGGGGTCGTGCGCCGGGTAGGCTCTGTGTTTGGGTCAGCACCGCTCGCGGGCGTGACGGCGCGCGCCTCGGCTATTGCAGCCCCGCCGCACGTAGGGCGGCGGACAGGCGATCGAATTGCCGGAGATCGCGGTATCCGGCGTTCGCCGACGCCAAGCCGAGCGATCTCCAGCCTATGTCGATCAGTCTCCTCGAGTTACCGTGAGATGCTCGACCTGGATCGGAAAGCGGCGGATGCGCCGCCCCGTCGCGTGCCAGACCGCATTGGCGATGGCGCCGACCGTTCCGGTAATGCCGATCTCGCCGACGCCCTTGATGCCGAGGGGATTGACATGGGGATCGTGCTCCTCGATCAGCAGGGCTTCGAGGGACGGGACATCGGCATTCACCGGAATGTGGTACTCGGCCAGATCGGGGTTGAGGACGCGGCCGGACCGGGCGTCGACGATGGCACGCTCATGGAGCGCGAACGACACGCCCCAGATCATCCCGCCGTAATACTGGCTGCGCACCAGCCGAGGGTTGACGACCCGGCCGGCGGCGAAGGCGCCGACCAGACGCGTCACCCGGACCTGGCCGAAATCGGGGTCCACCTTGACCTCGGCGAAGACGGCGCCGTGCGCATGCATGGCGTAAGCCGCTTGTGCAGCCGGATCCGCGGCACCCTTGCCGCGGCCCTCCAGCTCGCCGAGCCCGGCGCGGGCGAGGATGTCGGCATAGCTCTCGCTGCGGGTTTCGTCATCGCGGCGATGCAGGCGGCCGAGACGCGCAATCACGCCGGCGTTGCCGGCACCGAACAGAGGCGATCGCTCGCTGCCCGTCGCCAGCTCGGCGAGCCTGGCGATCACCTCGCCGCCGGCAGCATGGATGGCCGTGCCGGCGGTGGCGGTATGGGCTGAGCCGCCGGCGATCCCGGCGTCCGGAAGGCCGGTACTGCCGGCCCTGAACTCGACTTGATCGATATCGAGCCCGAGGCTGTCGGCGGCAAGCTGGGCCAGCGCGGTCCAGGCGCCCTGGCCCATGTCCGCCGCACTCGTCGCGACAAGGCCGGTCCCGTCGCCGCGCAGCACCGCCCGCGCCTCGGCCTGGAACATGATGGCCGGGAACGTCGCTGTGCCGATGCCCCAGCCGACCAGGAAGCCGGCGTCATCGCGCATCTGCCGCGGCGCGAGCGGACGCCCGGACCAGCCGAAGCGCGCCGCGCCCTCGGCGTAACATTCCCGCAGCGCCTTCGACGAGAACGGCTTGCCGGAGATCGGCTCGACCTCGGCGTAGTTCTTCAGCCGGAATTCCAGCGGATCCATGCGACAGGCCCAGGCCGCCTCGTCGATCGCGGCTTCGAGCGCCGCCGATCCCGGCGCCTCCCCGGGCGCCCGCATGAACAGCGGTGTGCCGATATCGATGCGGGAGACTTCATGGGTCGTCGCGATTGCCGGGCTGGCATAGAGCGCGTGCGAGGCTTCGGCCGCCGGCTCTACGAAGTCGTCGAAGGTGCTCGTCACCGTCTTGAGATGATGACTGAGGGCCATCAGCCGGCCCGCATCGTCCATGCCGAGGCGCAGCCTCTGGCGGGTGGGTGGACGATGGCCGACCGGGCCGTACATCTGCTCGCGGCGCAGCACGAGCTTCACCGGCCGGCCGACCAGACGCGCCGCCAGGATGCCGAGGGCCGTCGGTCCGGACAGCAACCCCTTGGAGCCGAAGCCGCCGCCGAGGAAGGGACTGCGAATCCGGACCTTTTCGGGAGACAGGCCGAACAGCCCGGCGATTCGCGCCTGCGTCAGCGCCAGCCCCTGGGTCGGCATGTCGATCGACAGCGTGTCGCCTTCCCATGTTGCCACGATCGCGTGCGGCTCCATGGCGTTGTGGTACTGGGCCGGGGTCTCGTAGGTCGCATCGATGCGCGTCGCTGCCGCCGCATGTCCCGCTTCGATATCGCCGACATGCGCCGCGGGCGGGCTGATGAGCCTGATGGCGGCCGGAACGAAGCTCTCGCTGCTGTCGAGACCGGTACGGGCCGGCTCGGCGTCGTAGCGCGGCGCGAGAAGGGCGGCGCCTTCCGTCGCGGCCTCGAGCGTCTCGGCAATGACGACGGCGATCGGCTGGTTCGCGTAGCGTACGCGATCGTTCTGCAGGGCCTCGAAACGGAACATGAAGGGGTTCGCCTTCGCGTCCGGATCTTCGGCCAGCGGCGGCCTGTTCGCCGTCGTCATGACCTCGACGACGCCGGGGTGCGCCTTCGCGGCCTCCACGTCGAGGAAGGTGACGCGGCCGCGCGCGATGCTGCTGACGGCCAGGACCGCATGGAGCATTCCGGCCGGCTGGTTGTCGGCCGCGAAGGTGGCGGCGCCGGTGACCTTGAGAATGCCGTCGCGGCGCGTGAGCGGCTGACCGGCGTTCGAGCCGTGACGACTATGCGGCGAGGCATGAATGGGATTGATCTCAAGCGGCATGATGCGCTCCGGGAACGGACGAGAAGGGAGAGGCCGGGAGGGCGGGAAGCCGCTCGGGCGTTCCTGCCGCGGCCAGCGCCAACGTGCGCGCGACGATCCGTTTCGACAGCTCGATCTTGAAGGCGTTGTCGCCGGAAGGTCTGGCGTCGGCGAGGGCGGCCTCGGCGGCGCGCCGGAAGACGGCCTCGCTCGGGACAGCGCCGGCCAGCGCCGTCTCGGCCGCGCGCGCCCGCCAGGGCTTGGCGGCGACGCCGCCAAGAGCGATCCGAGCCTGTCGGATTTTGCCTTCTGCGATATCAAGCGCCGCCGCGGCGGAAACGACCGCAAAGGCATAGGACGTGCGCTCGCGCAGTTTCAGATAGCGGGCATGGCCGGAAAGCGCTGCGGCGCCGCCGGGAAGGCGGATCGCGACGATGAGGTCGCCAGGCTCGAGTGTGCTCTCCCGCTCCGGCGTGTTCCCGGGCAGCCTGTGGAGTTCCTCCAGGGCAATTTCCCGCCGACCGGATGTGCCTTCGATCTCGACAACGGCGTCGAGGGCCACCAACGGGACGCAGAAGTCTGAAGGATGGGTGGCGATGCAGCTCTCGCTCCAGCCGAGTACGGCATGCAGACGGTTCTCGCCGTGGCGGGCATCGCAGCCGGAGCCCGGCGCCCGCTTGTTGCAGACGCTGGCAGCGTCATAGAAATAGCCGCACCGCGTCCGCTGCAGCAGATTGCCGCCCACCGTCGCGGCATTGCGCAGCTGCGCCGAAGCACCCGAGAGCAGCGCCTCGGCGACGGCCGGGAAGGATCTGGCGAAATCGGGGTCATGCGCGAGATCGGCATTGCGGACGAGCGCGCCGATGCGGAAGCCGGCATCGGGCAGGCGCTCGATGCGATCGAGGCCCGGAATCCGCGTGATGTCGACGAGACGGTCGGGGCGCGCGATCCCCCCTTTCATCAGGTCGAGAATATTGGTGCCGGCCGCGAGATAGGCCGCACCCGGCGCGGTCGCCGCTGCGACCGCTTCGGAGATCGTCAGAGGCCTGAGATAATCGAAGACGTTCATGCCGCATCCCTCCGGCCCGCCTTGGCAAGGAGTTTCCGGGCATCGAGCACCGCCTCGGTGATCCCGCGATAGGCTCCACATCGGCAGAGATTTCCGCTCATGCCTTCCCGCACGCGCTCGGCATCATCGCCCGCCTGCCCTTCCTCGATCAGCCCGATCGCGCTCATGATCTGGCCGGGGGTGCAGAAGCCGCATTGGAAGCCATCGTGCGCGATGAACGCCGCTTGGACAGGATGGAGGTCGGTGCCGTCGGCGACGCCCTCGATCGTCAGAACCTCCGCTGCGTCATGGCTGATAGCGAGCGCCAGGCACGAGTTGACGCGTCGTCCGTTGACCATGACCGTGCATGCGCCGCATTGGCCGCGATCGCAGCCTTTCTTGGTCCCGGTCAGGCGGAGACGCTCGCGCAACAGATCGAGGAGTGTCGTCCGCGGATCCTCAAGTTCGATGTTTCGCCGCTCACCGTTGACGGTGAGGCTGATGGAGAAGCTCATGCGGTGCTCCAATCAGTGATGCTGTGCAGGGTCGGAGGCTGCGGCGGGATCGGAACGAAGCAGGCCAGCTTTTCCGAAGGACATCCGCAGCGATGTGTGGTTATTATACGGAGGCATCCTCCGCTTTTCAAGGTTTAACGGAGGGAGCCTCCGTTTTTAGGGATGGCTGATCGAATCTGATGCGAGCTGGTTCAGCAAAAACGGCGCGGCGGCTCCGCTCCGATTCGATCCGCAATCGTGAACGCCTGCTCGAGGCCGCGGCGGCCGTCTTCAGCGCCGGCGGCCCGGAGGCGAGCCTGGAAGCCGTGGCAAAGCGGGCCGGGGTGGGCATCGGCACGCTCTATCGTCACTTTCCGACACGGGAGGCGCTGTTCGAGGCCGTCTATCGCCACGAAGTGGACCAGCTTGCCGCGCTTGCGGAACAATTGGCGACGGAGGCCGCGCCGGTCGATGCTTTGCGGCGCTGGCTGCACGCCAATGTCCAACTGGTCGCGACCAAGAGGGGCATGCTGGCGGCGCTGGCCCTGGCGGTGCACGGCCCGTCGGAACTCTACGCCTATTCGTTCGAGCGGCTGACGAAGGCCATTGGCACGCTCCTACGTCGCGCCGTCAAGGCGGGAGACATACGCGCAGACATAAAGCCCGAGGAGCTCCTGCGCGCGTTGGTGGGTATGTGCTACATGCACGACCAACCTGGCTGGCAACGCAGCGTCCTGCGTCTCGTGGACATTTTCGTCGACGGCCTGCGCGCACGCTGACCACCAGTCGCGCTCTTGCCGCTCGTTCGGCGGCTTCTGTGCGGGAAGCGGCCGCGCCTTGCGAGTCTCCCCCCTTGAGGGAGAGGGTAGGATGGGGGGTCCGTTGCGGACGGCCTTACGGAATCGTCTTCGGGATGGCGCCGTTGCAGCGGGCCGACCAGGCGTCGGTCGCAAAGACCGGGACGTCGACGCCGCAGGCGGCGAAGATGCCGGCGGCGGCCTTGCCGATCTCGGCGTCATCGGCGGCAAGATCGGCGCGGTTGGTCTCGCCGGACGGGCCGGGAGCGGTGAGCGCTCGGCCCGGTCCGGCGGCGAGGGCGCGGCGATACTGGCAGCGATAGTCGTAGATCCGATGGACGAAGGCGCGCAGATAGAGGCGGCGGTCGTCCGCGGTCGCGCCGTCCTTCCTGCACCAGGCCTTCGGATGATCGCTGACCTCGCGCACGAACGTCAGAATCGCGCGGACCGCGTGCGTGCCGTCGGCCGCCGGAGGTGCGATGACCGTGCGACACTCGTCGGCCGCCGGCGCGTTCGGGTCAGCCGCACCGCCCGGCGGCGGACTCACCGTGCCGCCGGCGCATTGCGCCCGCGCGGCGGTGCCGGGGCTGCTCGATTGGAAGAGACAGGCGAGCTTCTTGCCGATCGGAGTGAGGGTCTCCACCGTCACGATGCGGGCGGCATCGTAGCAGAGCTGCGCGAAGCCGGGCGGGGACTGTCCCGTCGCCACCGTGCGGCCGAGCGGCGCGCCGCAGCTGGCCATGGCGAGCGCGTTGTCGCACATGTAGGACCGGCTGGCGTCATCGGACGGCAGGGACTCGTAATAGGAGAGATCGGCGGCGGTCAGATCGAGCAGGCTGAGATTGACGCCGTGCAGCTGCGCGCCGCGCAGATCGGCGCCGGCGGCATCGATATTGAATTGCACCGAGCCGCCGTAGTCGGGGAGCGGCGTGCCCTGCAGCTGGGCGCCCTTCATGATGGCGCCGCGAAAGACCGGCGGCCGCGTCGCGCCCTGGTCCGCGACCGGATCCTGGCAGGTGGCGTCGGCGATGCGGTTCGTGAAGCTGACGAACTGGATGTGGGCGCCCTCGAGGTCCGCGCCGGTGAAATCCGTGCCGTGGAGAATGGCGCCCTGCAGCTCCGCATAGGGGAGATCGGCGCCGCGCGCATCGGCATTCGAGAGGTCCGCCGCCTCCAGCTGCGCATGGTCGAAGGACGCGCCGCGGAGGTCGGCGCAGCGCAGGATGGCGCCGCGCAGATCGGCATTGTTGAGATCGGCGCCGCGCAGGTCCGCGCCCGTCAGATCGGCGCCGATCAGCGACGCTCCGCTGAGCGCGGCCTGACGCAGCCGGCGGAACGGCAGGCGCGCGCCGGTCGAGCGCGCGCGCTGGACGTCGGCGACGAAGGACAGGTCCTGCGGCGACTGGTTGCGGTATTGCCGGAGCATGTCGAGCCGCGCCTGCAGGTCGGCCGCGCTCAGCACCATCAGGTTGGCCGGCGCCTGCGCCTGGCCGCCGAGCGCGATGACCTCGCCGCGCAGATCGAGCGTCGCGAACGGCGGCATCCAGCCGAGGCCCGAGCAGACGACGAGGATCAGGCTCAAGGCGAGGCTGGCGCCGAGGGTGAGCACCGTGGCCGCAAGCGCGGCCACCGTCCAGGGGCTGGCGATCTTCGCAGCGGCCCGATCCTTCGGCTTGAACACGGCGAGCGCGGCGCGCAGCGCGACCGAGATCCGCCCGGCCTGCGGCCACATCAGCCAGATCATCCCGATATCCAGGAGCAGCAGGAGGAAATGCCAGGGCGTGATCCAGACCTGCTGGTAGGGCAGGAAGCGCAGCTGCAGCCAGAGCAGCGTGCAGATGGGCATGATGATGATGGGCACGTAGACGCTGAGATTGAGGAAGACTCCGACGATCGGCGCCGGCGGCAGCTTGGCCAGCCGCTCGACCAACGGATAGGGGTAGAGCAGGCCGAGCACGAACTCGCGCTCGGGCGGGGCGACGCCCTTGCTGTCGAGCTCGTCCTGCAGCCGGCGGAGGCGCTCGGCGACGAGGTAGCATAGGGTGAGCACCGTGAAGTGCAGGATGAGCAGGGCGACCGGCGCCAGCTTGTAGAACGACAGCAGCCCGACATTGGCGTTGAACAGCGGCAGGATCACCACGCGCCCGACCACCAGATCGCGGTCGCCGGTGCCGAGGCCGGTGAGGAAGAGGTAGATGGCGCCCGAGACGAGCGTGAAGGTCGCGGCGCGCAGCTGCTGCGCGGCATCGTCGACGGCCCGCCGCAGCGCCTCGACGCGACGATCCGATTCGACCGACATCGCCTCGGAGGGTCCGGCCATGCTCAGCGGCGACCACCGGCGAGGCCGAGGCCGCGCAGATAGACGAGCACGCCGGCCTCGAGCAAGTCTTCCGGAGTCATCGGCAGCTTGCGGCGGCCGGCGTCGGCGCGGCCGAAGAGCGCCGCGATGCCGTGCGAGAGGGCCCAGACATGCAGGCTCATCATCAGGGCCGGGGGGCGGCTGC
Source organism: Candidatus Acidiferrum sp. (assembly GCA_035518775.1). GTDB lineage: Bacteria > Pseudomonadota > Alphaproteobacteria > Dongiales > Dongiaceae > JBGPEQ01. Next base: position 139 of record DATIXH010000195.1, on the reverse strand, counting down.
CGGGCGGCAGCAGGGCGGCCACCGTCTCCGCCGCCTTGCGCAGCACGGCGAAGGCCTTCTCGGCCGCCTGCTTCAGGGCAGGATCGGAGTCGATGGGCAGGCCCGCCTCGAACATGGCGGAGTAGTAGGCCGCCTCGTC
>DATIXH010000194.1:0-39292 GCA_035518775.1 Candidatus Acidiferrum sp. | reverse complement strand
CCGTCGTGCGCCGGCTGGCCGGGCAGCGGCGGCTGATCGCCTCCGTCAAGGCGAACGCCTATGGCCATGGCGCCGTCACGATGGCGCGCGAGCTCGCGCGGCTGGGCGTGGTGACGCTGTGGACCGGCAGCGTCGACGAGGCGCTGGCGATCCGCGCTGCCGGCATCGAGACGCGCATCCTGCTCTTCGGCGGCTACCTGCCGAAGGATATCCCGACCCTGCTCCGCCACGGGTTGACGCCGACGATCTGCGATCGTGCCAGCGCCGAGGCGGTCAGCGCCGCGGCCAGCGGCCCGACGCCTGTCTACGTCAAGGTGGATGCCGGACTCGGCCGTTTGGGCGTGCCGCTGCCCGATGCCGCCGACCTGGTTCAGACCATCGCCGCACTGCCCAATGTCACCATCGAGGGCATCTATACGCACCTGCCGTTCGGCACGACTTCGGGGCGGGACTGGGCGCGCGAGCGGTATGCGTCTTTCGCTGCACTCCTGACGCGGCTCGCCGGCCGTGGGATCACGCCGCCGGTGACGCAGGTCTGGGCCAGCTCGGGCCTGCTGGCGGACATGCCGGATATCTGCAACAGCGTCTGCGTGGGTCACCTGCTCTATGGCCTGTCGCCGCTCGCCCCGGATGTCGCGCCGGCGAGCGAGCTGCGGCCGGTCATGACGGCCATCAAGACCCGGCTCATCCACGTCGCGCACCATGCGGCCGGTCAAGACCTGGCCATCGGCTCGCAGTACGGGATGAAGAACGCGCGCACCGTGGGCGTGGTGCCGCTCGGGCTCGGCGACGGCATGCGCAAGGCAGCGGCGGATCACGGCATGTCGCTGCTCGTCCGCGGCCGGCGGGCGCCGGTGATCGGCGTGTCGCTCGAGCACACGACGCTCGATCTCACCGCCATCGACTCGGCGCAGGTCGGCGACGAGGCGGTCGTCGTGGGCGCGAGCGACGGTCTGTCGAACAGCTTCAGCGACCTCGCCGGCTGGTTCGGCTGCGGCGAGCTGGAAGCGGTGATGACCTTTTCCGGCCGCCTCCCGTCGCGTTGATCAGGTCGTGTCGCGGCTGCCGCGGCTGAACAGCCGCTTGAAGAAGCCGCCGACGGCGCCGAACAGGCCGAGAATGAGAAACCACGCCTTCTTCGCCAGCAGGATGCCGCCGCCGAAGATCGCAGCGATCAGGCCCTTGCCGGGCTTGCTCCCGACGGCCGACGCCGCCACCAACGCGCCGATGCCGAAGCCCGCGAGCTTGTCGCCGTCGACATAGTCGGCGTAGCGATAGCCCTCGTCATAGCTATGCGAATCGATCATCGTCTGCAGGAACGGCGGCGTGCCGTCGACGCCCCGCACAGGCCCGGCCCAGGTCGTCTGATGATAGCCGTGGCGGCCGAGCTTGATCACCTGGATGTTCGCGAAATGCTCGCCGCCCTCGGTCAACTCGACTGCCCAGCGCGCGACCTTCTTCTCCGGGTCATAGGTGGGCGGAACGAGCCATCCGACCGTGTGCATCGGCTTCAAGCCGTTGCGTTGCCGTTCGCCGTTCGCCGCCTCGTTGGAATCGCTGATGTCCCGCAGCAGCGCATCGGGATCGATGTCGCTCCAGTCCTCGTCGGTGACGAACCCGTCGTCGACGTAATCGATATAGACGATGGCGTCGGTGGTGCGCGACTGCGCGATCGCCACCGTCTCCGGCAGCTCGATGCCGTTGATGAGAAACGCCATCCGCGCCGCGTCGGCACCGGTGAGGATCTCGATGCCCTGGGGCAGGCTGATGCGGGCATGGGAATCGCCGAGATCGTAGCTGCCCGGACCCTTCCTCCAGTGCAGCTTCTTCACCTCGGCCGCATAGGCTTCCTGCGATTGCGGATAGGGCGCCTGGTCGGCCGCGGCCGACAGGGCAAGCAGGGACAGGGCCGTAGCGATCACGAAGGTCCGAAGCAGCCGCATGGATTTCTCTAACGCGCTGAAGGAGACATCCGACGGAACAGGCGGGACGATGCGCCAGCGCTGCTGAAAAATCGCTTAATGCGCGGGTATCGTTAACCCTCGCCGCGGGCGCTATCGGATCATGTAGACCTTGCGCACGGTTTCGTGCACCCGGCAGGTGCCCTTCCAGTCCTGCGGGAAGAAGGCGACCGTGTCCGGTCTGATCTCGATCACCTCGCCGGACTCGTGCACGTAGGTCGCGCGGCCCAGGAGGAAGTGGCAGTACTCGTCGCGCGTGACGTGGCAGTTCCAGTACCCGGGCGTGCAGACCCAGATGCCGGTCTCGCTGCAGCCGCCCGGGCCTTTGTGCAGCAGCCGGCCCGAGGTCATCGACTGTCCCTCGATCATCGTGGGCACCGGGCCCCAGTCGGCCGGGGTCGGGCAGCTCTCGGGCTGGCGCAGCACCGGCGAGGCGCCGCGGTCGATGGTCGCGGGCGTGACGCGCAGGATGTAGGTGTTGCGCATGGTCTCGTGCACGTCGCAGCGGCCGGTCCAGCCGGAGGGGAAGTGCACGACCGTGCCGGGCGTGACGTCGATGGTCTCGCCGTTGTGCTCGGCGTAGGTGGCGCGGCCCGAGAGGAAGTAGCAGAGCTCGTCGCCCGGGATCGACAGCCGCCAGGAGCCGGGCGTGCATTGCCAGAGCCCGCTCTCGGCCTGCCCGTCGGCCGCCTTGTGCAACAGCAGGCCGCTTGATTTCGATTGCCCCTCGATGGCGTCGGGCTGCGCGCCCCAATCCTTGAGGCCGCCGACCGTCTTTGCATCGTAGATATGGGGCGCGGAACTCGCGCTCATCAGCGGCCGCGCATTGCAATATCCGCGATGATCCCCGCCGCCTTCTCCGTACCCTTGGCCGCCTGCATGCTGCGGCTCACCTCGGCGAGGCGGGCCTTCATCGCCTCGTCGGTGATCAGGCGGTCGATCGCCGACCAGAGCTGGTCGTCGGTCCAGGTGTAGCGCGGCAGTTTGGCGCCGTAGCCGGTGTCGTCGATGCGGGTGGCGTTGTCGAGGCCGTCCCAGCAATAGGGCATGATGATCGCCGGCTTGCCGAAATAGAGCGCCTCGTTGAAGCTGTTGTTGCCGCCGTGATGGATGAAGAGATCCACGTGGGGCAGCACGGCCGGCTGCGGATACCACTTGTCCAGATGCACATTGCCCGGCACGTCCGTGTAGCGGTCGAGATAGTCGCCGACGTTCATCAGGAAGCGGTAGGGCAAGGTGCCGAACAGCGCGATCATGCGCTTGTAGAGATCGACGTCGGCGGCGCCCAGGCTGCCGAAGCTGACATAGACGAGCGGCTTGTCGTTCTGGTCGGCGAAGGACGGCACGGCGTAGCTGCCCTCGGCGCGCACGCAGCCCTCGAGATACTGGAAGCGCGCCGGATCGAGCGGGTTGCGCCGGTTGAACTGCAGCTGGCGGGGATAGAGCAGCAGGTTCATGGTGGGCGAGGTCTCGAAGAACTCGCCGAGCGGATAGGGCTTGTGGCCGACCTTCTTCAGGAAGGCGTTGAAGCGCTCGTGCGTCGGCTTCACCAGCGTGAGGAAGCGGTCCTCGAAGGCCTTGTAGCCGGCATGGTCGCCCTCGCTGCAGCCGGAAAGATGCGGGGGGATGTCGGGATCGGGCACCTCGTTCTCCGAGCAGGAGATGATGCGGATCCAGGGCTTGCCGTACTCCTTGATGGCCGGGAACAGGATGACGTTGTCGACGCAGACCACGTCGGGCTTGATGCGATTCAGATGCTCCGTCAGCCCCTCATGCGAGATGATCGCGCTGTCGACGATCGCCTCCCACACGGGGATGACATAGGTCGGCAGCTGCTCGATCGGCGACAGCCGGAAGTGCGGGAGATGGCCGGCGATGAAGTTGGCCCAGAAATTGGCGATCTCCTCGTCCGACATGCCGCCGGACATGTCGACCAGGTTCTCCTCGAAGCCGTACTTCTCGAACACGCCCTTGAAGCCGCGGTCGCAGACGAACACGGGGTTGTGGCCCATGGCCTTCAGCTGCTGCGCGATGCCCACGCAGTTGAGGGCCGGGCCAAAGGCGGCCTCGGGATAGAGGACGATGGTCTTGCCCGTCGATCTCGCGGGCGCGGGTTTCGATTGCTTGGCAGCGACCTTGGGCTTCGGTGCCTTGGTCTTCGCGACCTCCCTGGGTAGCGCCTTCTTCGGCGCGGCCTTCTTCGGACGCGGCTTCTTCACCGCAACCTGCTTCTTCGCAGCCGGCTTCCTCCCGGCCTTCGATCCTGCCCGCGTTGCAACCTTCTTGGCCTTCGGTTTCTTCGATTTTGCGCTTGGTTTCGCCATGATCCCCGGTCCCCTTCCGCTTATTGAATCGCCGCGCCGCCGACTCCGGTCAACCCGTTTCGGCGACCGCGCCGGCCCAGGGCGAGGCGATCTCGCCCATGCCGTGGTGCAGACCGGTGGCGGGATCGCGCAGCACCGCGCTGGGGCAGGCGAACTGCACCGGATAGACGGAGGTGGGCTCGCGCAGGACCGGCATGAGCGCAGCCACGGCGCGCTCCACCTCCACCGGCAGGCGATCGTCGAGGATGGCGCGGCCTTCGCCGCTGACATCCAGGCGCGGCTGATGGAAGGCCTCCTCGAGGGTCATGCCGTAGTCGACCAGGAACGAGAGGATCTGCGCCACGGCCGGCATGATGCGGCGGCCGCCGGAGGCGCCGAGCGCGAACCAAGGCGCGCCGTCGCGGCGCACCACCACCGGACACATGTTGGCGAGCGGCCGCCGGCCCGGCGCGATCGAGTTCGGCCGCCCCGGCCGCGGATCGAACCAGAGGATGCCGTTGTTCATGAGGATGCCGGTCTCCGGCAACACCACCTTCGAGCCGAAGCGCGAGAGCAGCGTCTGCGTCAGTGCGACCATGTTGCCGTGGCGATCGACGACGCTGAGATGGGTGGTGCAGGACGGCGCCGGCGCGCCCGCGCCCAGGCGCTCCAGCCGGACCGCATAGGCGCGGGCGAACGCGTCCGCATAGGCCGCATAGGCGGCGGCGCTGGGCCCGGCCGCAAGGGTGGCGTCACGGAGCGACGACGGCAGCCGGCCCAGCACGTCAGCCAGCGTCGGGCCGCCGCTCAGGCCGGGGGCTGCCGCCACCTCGACGCCGCGATAGCGGATGTCGAGCGCCGGGACGACCTGGGCGCGATAGTCGCGCAGATCGGCGGCAGAGATCCGGTTGCCGCCTTTCTGCAGGTCCCGGAGGAGCGCCGCCGCCACATCGCCTTCGTAGAAATCGCGGGCGCCGGCCTCGGCCAACCGGCGCAGCGTCCGCGCGAGGTTGCCGAGCGGCAGATAGCCCTTCCCTTCCACCGGCGGCACCGGCGGCAGGCCGTCCGGCAGATAGACGGCGGCCGCGGTCGGGAACTCGGCCAGCTCGCGCGCGCCGACAGCGATGCTGAGCGTGCCGTACCAATCGAGCGGCAGGCCGCGCTCGGCCAGCGCGATCGCCGGCGCCAGCGCCTGCTGCCAGCCGATGGTGCCGAACCGCTCGAGCGCCAGCCGCATGCCCTCGACCTGGCCGGGCACGGCGATCGAGTGGTAGCCCTTGAGGTTGCGGTCCTCCTTTACCGCCGGCCAGGAGAACAGCGCCTGGGCGGTGCCGCCGGCCAGGGGATAGTCGGCCGGGTCGAGCGCCGCCGGCGCGACCATGGCGAAATCGACGACCTGCGGCGGCGAGCCGTCGGCCTTGGCCACCACCATGAATCCGCCGCCGCCGAGCCCGTTCATCCAGGGCTCGACGACGCCCGTGGCGAAGCCAGTGGCCACGGCCGCATCGACGGCGTTGCCGCCTGCGGCGAGCACGCCGGCGCCGGCTGCGGCGGCCAGCCGGCTCTGCGCAGCGACGATGCCATGCGGCGATTTCACGACGGCTTTGCGCGGCGGCAATGGGGCGGGATCGAGAATCGGCATGGGCGCCTCGCGAGAGAGTCGGTGTCCTACCGTAACCAAGCACGGACCGCTCGGCCAGAGCACCCGCTAGACGCCCTCTGCGCCGGCCGGCAGACTTACCGACTGATTCGCATCTCGCGCGCGGTCGATGAAACGCTGGCTCGACGTCTTGATCCCCGGAGCGCTGCTGCTGATCGCCGCATGGGTGAGCTTTCAGGACGTGCCCGTCGTCGACCAGCTGCGCAACCTCGTCTTCGACAGCTATCAGCGCCAGCGCCCGCGCGCATATCGCGCCGACCTGCCCGTGCGCATCGTCGACATCGACGAGGAGAGCCTGCAGCGCCTGGGCCAATGGCCCTGGCCGCGCGACCTGATGGCGCGCCTCGTCGACCGTCTCGGCGAACTCGGCGCGGCCACGGTTGCGCTCGACATCATCTTCGCCGAGCCCGACCGGTTCTCGCCCAGCAATCTCGTGCGCGTCTGGCAGGACCGGCCAGAGCTGGCGGCGCTGCGCACGAGCATTGCGCAGCTGCCGGATTCCGACGCGGCGCTGGCACAGAGCGTGGGCCGCACGCCAAGCGTCACCGCCTTCGCGCTGTCCGACGCCGGCCGGAGTGCGGCACCGCAATCGAAGGGCGGGTTTGCCTCGGCGGGCGATGACCCGCTGCCGTTCGTTCAGCGCTACCGCGGCGCGGTCACCACCCTGCCGGCGATCGAGGCCGCGGCTGCCGGCAACGGCGCGACCAACTACGTTCCGGACGCGGACAACACCGTCCGGCGGGCGCCGCTCCTGCTGGCGCTGAACGACACGCTCTATCCGAGCTTCGCCGCCGAGGCGCTGCGTGTCGCGCAGGGGGCCGGCTCCTATACGATCAAGTCCTCGGGTGCCAGCAGAGAGACCGGATTCGGCGCGGCGACCGGCATCGCCATGGTGCGCATCGGCAACGCGATCGTGCCGACCGACGCCGCAGGCCGCATGCTGCTGCACGACAGCGGCCATGTTGCGCAGCGCTTCATTCCGGCCTGGAGTGTGCTCGAAGCCGGCTTCGACGGCCAGAAGATCGCAGGCATGATCGTCTTCGTCGGCAGCACGGCGGAGGCGCTGAAGGATATCCGAACGACCCCGCTGGCAGCCGTAATTCCGGGCGTGGAAATCCATGCCGAGGTGATCGAGCAGATCCTGGCGCAGGATTTCCTGCATCGGCCCGATTGGTTCCAGGGGGCGGAGACGCTGGCCTTCGTCGTGCTCGGCATCGTCCTGATCATCGCCATCCACTATGCCGGCGCGCTCTGGTCGCTGCTGATCGCCGCGATCGCGGCCGCGGCGGCGATCGCCGTCTCCTGGTACGGCTTCACGCATCTAGCCTATTTGATAGACCCGCTCTTCCCCTGCCTGGTGATCCTGCTCGTCTACCTCTCCAGCTCGCTGCTTGCTTATATCAGGACGGAGCGTGAGAAGCGGTTCGTGCGGAACGCGTTCAGCCGCTACATGTCGCCGGTCCTGGTCGACCAGCTGAGCAGCCATCCCGAGCTTCTGGTGCTCGGGGGGCGCATGCGCAATCTCACGATCCTGTTTTCCGACATCCGCGGCTTCACACGGATCGCCGAACAACTCGATCCCGAGGAACTGACCCGGCTGATCAACCGCTTTCTGACGCCGCTCACCAACGTCATCCAGGAGTCCGGCGGCTTCGTCGACAAGTACATGGGCGACTGCGTGATGGCGTTCTGGAACGCGCCGCTCGATATACCCGGCCATGGCCGCCTCGCCCTGGAGACGGCGCTGAAGATGCGAAGCGAACTCGACCAGCTGAACGAGAAGCTGAAGGCCGAGGCGGCCGCCGCCAACCGCAAGCCGATCGTCCTCGCCGCCGGCATCGGCCTCAACAGCGGTCGCGCCTGCGTCGGAAATATGGGCTCGGAGCAGCGCTTCGACTATTCGGTCATCGGAGACGCGGCCAATATCGCCTCGCGGCTCGAGGGGCTGTCGCGCGCCTACGGCGTCGACGTCGTGGTCGGCGAGGATACCGCAGGGGAAGCGCCCGAGCTGGCGCTGCTGGAACTCGACCTGGTCCGGGTCAAGGGTCGCGACACGCCGCTGCGCATTTTCACGCTGCTCGGCGACGCGCAGATGGCGGCCTCGGACGGCTTCCGGCAGCTGAAGGAGGTGCACGCGAACCTGCTCGCCGCCTATCGCCGGCGGGACTGGCCCGCGGCGCATGTGGCGCTCGCCTTCTGCCGGCCGCTCGCGCCGGCGCTGGCGGCGCTCTATGATGTCTACGAGCAGCGGATCGCGGAATTCGAGGTGTCCCCGCCGCCGACCGATTGGGACGGCGTGTTCACGGCGGCGACCAAGCAAGGCTAGAGGAACCATGATCTTTCGCCAGATCTTCGACAGCGTCTCCAGCACCTATACCTATCTGCTGGCGAGCCGGCGCGGCGGCGAGGCGCTGATCATCGATCCCGTGCTCGACAAGGTCGACCGCTACATCCAGCTGCTGCAGGAGCTCGACCTCAAGCTGGTGAAGGCAGCCGACACGCACCTGCATGCCGATCACATCACCGGCCTCGGCGCGCTGCGCGACCGCACGCGCTGCATCACCGTGATGGGCGAACAGAGCCGGGTCGACGTCGTCTCCATGCGCGTCACCGAGGGCGACCGCATCGAGATCGAAGGACTCACGCTCGACGTGCTCTACACCCCTGGCCATACCGACGATTCCTACAGCTTCCTGCTGGCCGACCGCGTCTTCACCGGCGACACGCTGCTGATCCGCGGCACCGGGCGCACGGATTTCCAGCACGGCGACGCCGCCGCGCAATACGACTCGATCTTCGGCAAGCTGCTGAAGCTGCCGGACGAGACGCTGGTCTTTCCGGCGCACGACTACAAGGGCGACACCGTCAGCACCATCGCCGAGGAGCGCGCCTTCAATCCGCGCCTGCGCGTCTCCTCGAAGCAGGAGTATGTGGAGCTGATGGGCAAGCTGAACCTGCCCAACCCGAAGATGATGGACGTGGCGGTGCCCGCCAACATGCGCGTGGGCATGTCGCATGAGGAGATCGCCCGCCGCGGCTGGTCGGTCGCGGCGCCGCAAGCGCTGCAGCTGCTCGGACGCAGCGACGCGACGCTGGTCGATCTGCGCGAGCGGCGGGAGCGCGAGAAGCACGGCCTCATCCCAGGATCGCTGCACGCCCCCTATCCCGACCTCGCCGACAACGTGCGGCCGGGCGGCGTGCTCCACGAGCTCGCCAGCGCCACCGGCAAGCGCCTGGTGTTCTACTGCGCCTTCGGCGAGCGCTCCGCCATGGCGGTGCAGGCGGCGCAGGGCGCCGGCATCACCGGCGCCTGCCACATCGAGGGCGGCATCGACGCCTGGAAGAAGGCGGGCGGACCGACGGTCGCGCCGGGGTCTTGAGGCAGGGCCATCGCACCACACTGTGACGGCGGTCACCCGCGCCTTTAACGATCGCGCAACCATGGCGCCCGTAGTGTCGGATCCATGGCCACCCACCATCTCATCCCGCTCGCGCTGGCCCTGGGGCTCGCCGCATCGGCGGCGCCGGCGGCCACCGATACGCAGGTCGGCGCCGTGCTGGCGCGCGATTATTCCGGCGCCGTGGGAACGCGCACGGGCGGCGAAGAGCAGCAGCTGTTCTTCGACCTGCCGGTCTACAGCGCCGAGCGTGTCGATACCGACGCCGAGGCCAGCACCGCCCTCAACTTCCTCGACAGCACGCACCTGCAGGTCGGCCCGAACTCGTCGGTCGTGCTCGACCGCTTCGTCTACGACCCCGAACGCCACACGGGCGAGGCGGCCATCACCTTCAGCCGCGGCCTGTTCCGCTTCGTGACCGGCGAGATGAAGAACAAGGACGGCTTCGACCTGCGCACGCCCTCGGCCACGCTCGCCATCCGCGGCACCAAGTTCATCGTCTTCGTCGCGGCGGACGGGCGCAGCGACATCTCCGTCATCGAGGGCGAGGTCCTCGTACGGTCGTGTGACGGCGCGAGTCATCTCATCGGGCCCGGCGAGTCCGTCACCGTCGCCGGCGACTGCAGCGAATCGCACGAGACCATGGGCCGTACGGCTCCGCGTCACCCCTCCGTCGACCAGGACTATACGCGCTTCAGCGACAACAGCGGCCTGGTGGGCGGCCGCGACGGCACCACCTCGACCAGCGGCAAGGGCCGGCGTTAGCGCCTCGATCCCGCCCTTCCTTGCCGCCCCCGACCGTCGGCGATACTGTGCCGGATGATCGCGACGCCGCTCATTCGGCTGACACGCGCCCGCTACCATGCCTGAAATCGCCGTCTCGATCCTCGGCATCACGGGCCTGCTGGCGCTCGTCAGTTTGCTGCCGCCGGTCGCCAACCGGCTGAACCTGCCGTTCTCCGTGCTGTTGGCGCTGGCCGGATGCGCGCTCGGCGTGATCGTCTTCTTCGGCCAGAACCTGCCGCTCAGCGGTTTGCCCGGCGATTTCGTCACCGCCCTGCGCGGATTCGAGATCTCGCCGGAGGCCCTGCTCTACATCTTCCTGCCAACCCTGCTGTTCGAGGCGGCGCTGATGATCGACGTGCGCCGGCTGATGGACGATATCGCGCCGATCCTGCTGCTGGCGGTCGTTGCCGTCGTCGTCTGCACGCTGGTCGTCGGCTTCGCCCTGTCGGCGGTCGCCGACGTCGGGCTGATCGCCTGCCTCCTGCTCGGCGCCATCGTCGCCACCACCGATCCCGTCGCCGTGGTCGGCATCTTCCGCGACCTCGGGGCGCCGCGCCGGTTGTCGATCCTGGTCGAGGGCGAGAGCCTGTTCAACGACGCCGCGGCCATCGCCCTGTCGGCGCTGCTGACGGCCATGCTGCTCGGCACCCGCAATGCCGACGCGGTCGGCACCACCCTTGCCTTCCTCAAGAACTTCGCGGGCGGCGCCATCGTGGGCTATGCGGCCGCGCGCGGCGCCTTCGCGCTCTTCGGCCTGCTGCGCGGCCTGCGCTTCGCGGAGATCACGCTGACGGTGGCGCTCGCGTACCTCGCCTACATCGTGGCCGAGCGCTACCTGCATGTCTCCGGCGTCGTCGCCGTCGTCATCGCGGGCCTGGTCACCGGCTGGCACGGCCGCATCCGCGTCACGCCCACGACCTGGGACAGCCTGGTGGACATGTGGGGCCAGCTCGCCTTCTGGGCCAGCTCGCTCATCTTCCTGCTGGCGGCCATGCTGGTGCCGCACCTGCTGACCGACGCCACCTGGAGCGACGCCCTGCTGCTCGGCATCCTGATCGTGGCGACACTGGCGGCGCGCGCCATCGTTCTCTACGGGCTGTTGCCGCTGCTCAGCGTCAGCCGCATGGCCGCCCGGATCAGCAACTCTTTCAAGCTGGTGATCGTGTGGGGCGGGTTGCGCGGCGCCGTCTCCCTCGCCCTCGCCTTGGCGGTGAGCGAGAACGACCGGCTCTCCGACGATGTCAGGCATTTCGTCGCCGTGCTCGCCACCGGCTTCGTGCTGTTCACGCTGCTGGTCAACGGCACGACGCTGCAGCCGCTCCTGCGGCTGCTCAAGCTCGATCGACTCTCGAAGGTGGACCGGGCCGTGCGCGACCGCGCGATCATGCTGTCGCTTGATACGATCCGTGAGCGCCTCTCGGCCGTGGCGGAGTCCGACCGCATCGCGCCGGCGGTGACGGCGCGCATCTGCGAGAGCTTCGCGCGGCGCATCGCCGAGGTCCGCCGCACCTCCGCCGCGGACGCCATCTTGAGCGACGCCGACCTGCTGCAGATCGGCCTGATCACGCTGGCGACGCGCGAGCAGGAGCTGCATCTGCAGCGCTTCAAGGAGCGGGTGGTCTCGCGCAAGAGCGTGCAGATCCTGATCGCCCGCGCCGGCTGGCTGCTCGACGGCGCCAAGACCGGCGGCCGCGAGGGCTACGAGAGCGCCGCCCAGCGGGGCAGCACGTTCACCACGACGTTCCGTTTCGCGCTGGCGCTCCATCGCCGGCTCGGATTGACCCGCTGGCTGGCGCAGGAGCTGGCCGATCGCTTCGAGCGGCTCCTGATCGTGCGCATGGGCCTGCAGCAGCTGCTCACCTTCAACACGCGGCAGCTGACGCCGCTGCTCGGCGCGGGTGTCGGCGAAGATCTCACGATGATCCTGGGCAAGCGCGTGACCACCGTCGAGCAGTCGCTGGCCGCCTTGCGCCTGCAGTTCCCGGAGTTCGCGCGCACGCTGGAGAGCCGCTACCTCGAGCGCGTGGCCGCCCAGCTCGAGGGCGCCGAGTACGTCGACCTGCTGGCCGAATCCATCATCAGCCGCGAGGTCCACAACGAATTGGCGCGCGAGCTGAGCGCGCGCTGGCGCGACCTCGAGCGGCGGCCCGTGCTGGACATCGAGCTGAAGCGCGAGCAGCTGATCGCCCGCGTGCCGCTGTTCGGCTCGCTCGATGCCGAGCGGCTGCGTGCGATCGCACGGCTGCTGCGGCCGCGCCTGGCGCTGCCGGGCGAGCGCGTCATCGCCCGCGGCGAGCGCGGCGATGCCATGTATTTCATCGCCTCCGGCGCGGTCGAGGTGCAGATCGCCCCCTCTCCGGTACGCCTGGGGAGCGGGGATTTCTTCGGCGAGATGGCGCTGGTCATGCACCAGCCGCGCAATGCCGACGTCACCGCGCTCGGCTACTGTCACCTGCTGGCGCTGCGCCAGCGCGACTTCGAGCGGCTGCTGGCCGGCAACCCCGACCTGCGGACCCGCATCGACACGGTTGCCCGCGAGCGGCTCGCGGCGCCGACCAGCACCGCCGCGCAATGATCAGGAGTCGGGCCGCAGCCGCTTCGTGAAGATCACCTGGCCGTCGCCGGGTGCATAGAAGTCCGGCAGCTCCGCGGCGGCGCGATAGCCGATGCGCCGGTAGAACGTGCGCGTCGGCTCATACTGCGGCCGCGACGAGGTCTCGACATACATCGCGGTGGCGCCGAGCGCGCGCGCTTGCGCCTCCGCCGCCTCCATCAGCCGGCGCCCCAGGCCGGCCCGCTGCGCCCCGGGCCGGACCGCGATCCAGTAGAGATCGAAGCTCGAGCGGGTGAGCGCGATCGGGCCGTAGCAGACATAGCCGTCGAGCCGGCCGCCGCCATCGGCGAAGAGGAAGCGGTAGCCGCTGGCCAGCCCCTGCGCCAGCCGCGCCTCGACCAGCTCGATCGCGACGGCCACCTCCTCATCGGAGAAGAAGCCGGTCGCCGCCGTCAGTTCGCGCACGGCGTTCGCGTCGCGCGCCACCGGCTCCTCGCGGAAGGCCGCACGCGCTCGCTCGTCGCCGTGCGCAACGAGCAGTGAGCCAAGCGACTCGGGCATGGTGCGCTCCTCCCGCGCTAGCGCAGGGCCTGCGGAACCGACTCGGCCGACGCTGGGTCGGTCTTGACGGCGGCCGGCTGCGCGATCCCCGCCGGCAGTTCCGCGATGATGCGGCGCAGGACCGCGGCGAGATCGAGCCCGCGGCGGGCGGCCGCGGCCGCGAAGCCGGCATCTGGCGACAGGCACGGATTGATGTTGATCTCGAGCACCCAGGGCTTGCCGTCGCCGTCCACACGGCAGTCGACGCGTGCATAGCCGCGAAGCCCGAACAGGCGCCAGCAGGTCCGGGCGATATCTTCGAGTTGCGCGAGCAACGCTCGGTCCGACTCGTCGAAGTCGAAGCGCCGCACGGTATTGCAGAACTCGAACGAGCCCGCATGCCACTTCGCGGCATAGTCGACGATACGCCGCTTGCCCGCGGGATAGTCGACGAACAGCATTTCCGCCGGCGGCAGCAGTTCGACGCCGTCAGGGCCGCCGAGCAGCGACAGGTTGAACTCGCGTCCGTCGATGAAGCGCTCGGCGAACCACTCGCCGCCATAGCGGCGCTGGCGCTTGCGGGCGACGGCCGCCAGCTTGCGCCCGTCCTCCACCACCGAGCTTTCGTCGATGCCGATCGAGGCATGCTCCCAGACCGACTTCACGATGTAGGGTCCGGGGAACCTTGGCATCGGCAGCCCCTGCGCCGCCGGCTCGACCCCCTCCGGCGTCGCGATGCCGGCGGCCGCCAGCAGCCGCTTGGCCAGCGGCTTGTTCGAGGTCAGGTACATCGCCTCGCTGCCGGCGCCCGTATAAGGCAAACCGAGCGACTCGTAGAGCGCCGGCGCCAGATGAATGAGCCGTCCCAGCCCCTCTACCGATTCCACGAGGTTGAAGACGAAGGCCGGCCGCAGGTGAAGCAGGCGCTGGCGCACGGCCTCGAGATCGAGGGTCAGCGGCACCGCCACCGGCGCGAAGCCGAGGGCCGTCAGGGCCTGCTGCACGGTATCGACCTCGACCAGCACGTCCTGCTCGTCGGGAGCCGCATCGGCCGCGACGGCGCCGTAGACGACGGCGACCCGCGAGGAGCGGCGCGATCGTATCGGGACGATCATGGCCGGCTACTCCGCCGCGATCGAGACGCCGGCGGCGCCGCAGCGCCGGCGCGCCGACTCGACGATGCGCCCGATCAGCGCGTCATAGGGAATGCCCGCGAGCGTGCACATGATCGGCAGGTCGGAATGGGTTGGGTGCAGCCCGGCGAGCGGATTGACCTCCAGGAACAGCGGCTTCCCGCCGGCATCCTGGCGCAGGTCGACACGGCCGCCGTCGCGGCAGCCGAGCGCGCGCCAGGCCGCCAGCGCCACCGCGCCCGCCGCCTTCGCCTCGTCGTCGTCAACCAGGCGGTAGACGACGCGGGTCTCGCATTCCTCCTTGTTGACGTAGGAATAGACGCCGGCCTCGGCCTGGCCGTTCAGGATCACCTCCATCACCGCCACCGGCTCGGCCGCGGCGCCGGTGCCGAGGATGCCGACGGTGAATTCGCGGCCCGGCAGGAAGGTCTCGACCAGCACCGGCTGGCGATAGCGCTCCAGCAGCTGGCGGCAGAGCTTGCGCAGCGCTGCCCGGTTGATCACGCGCGACGCCGGCGTCACGCCCTTGCCCGTGCCCTCGGCGATCGGCTTGGCGAACAGCGGGAACGGCAGGTCGACAGCCGCGAGGTCGGCCATGCTCTCGACCACAGCGAAGGGCGCGGTCGGCACGCCGCAGTCGCGCGCCACCCGCTTGGCCATGCCCTTATGCAGGGCGAGCGCCATCACCAGCGGATCGGAGAAGGTATAGGGGATGTCATAGGCGTCCAGCAGGGCCGGCACCTGGGCCTCACGGCCGACGCCCTTCACCCCTTCGGCGATGTTGAACACGAGGTCCCAGCGCTCGCCGGCCACCAGCCGCTGCGCCAGCTGGCGCACCGTACCGAGACGATCGACCTCGAGGCCGAGGCGCTCCAGCGCACCGGCCAGGGAGTCGATCGTCTCGATGCTGTCGAACTCGGCCGTGTCCTCGGCGCTGCAGCCGGCGGCCAAATAATGGTCGCGGAGATCAAACGTCAGACCAACGCGCATCGGGTAACCCCCAATCGACGGTCTAGTTGTCGTTCCCTAACGCCCTGCCCGCCCCCAGCGTTCCGCCGGGATCAGGGTAGCGGTAGAGGCCGCCTTCGTAGTTGGTGAGCAGCAGGTCGTCGCCCGCGCGCCCGACCACATAGTCGGGAATGAGCGGCACCTTGCCGCCGCCGCCGGGACAGTCGACCACGTAGGTCGGCACGGCATAGCCGGTGGTATGGCCGCGCAGGCCCCGGATGATCTCGAGCCCCTTCTCCACGGTCGTGCGGAAGTGGGCCGAACCGGAGATGGGATCGCACTGATAGAGGTAGTAGGGCTTCACCCGCGCCATCAGCAGGCCGTGCATCAGCCGCTTCATCACGTCGACGTCGTCGTTGATGCCCTTCAGCAGCACCGTCTGCGAACCCAGGGGGATGCCGGCGTCGGCGAGCCGGGCGCAAGCCTCCTTCACCTCCTCGGTCAGCTCGTCCGGATGGGTGAAATGCAAGCTCACCCAGAGCGGGTGGAACTTGCGCAGGATCGCCGTCAGGCTGCGGGTCACCCGCTGCGGCACCACCACCGGCACCTTGGTGCCGATGCGCAGGAACTCCACATGGCGGATGGCCCGCAGGCGCGACAGCAGCCATTCCAGCTTCTCGTCGGCCAGGGTGAGGGGATCACCGCCCGAGAGCAGCACGTCGCGGATTTCCGGGTGCGCCTCGATATAGGCGATGGCGCGCTCCCACTGGGGCACGCTGAACTGATATTCGCCGCCGGCCTCGCCGACCATGCGCGAGCGGGTGCAGTAGCGGCAATAGGTCGAGCAGAACCCGGTCACCAGGAACAGCACCCGGTCGGGATAGCGGTGCACCAGGCCGGGAACGGCGGCGTCATGGTCCTCGGCCAGGGGATCGTCGGCCTCGCCGGGGAGGCGCAGATATTCGTCATTGACGGGGATGTGGGTGCGCCGGATCGGCTGAGACGAATCGTCGCGATCGAACAGCGTCAGGTAATAGGGCGTGATGCCCACGGGCAGCGAGCCGGTATGGCGCCGGATCGCGGAAGCCTCGTCGTCCGAGAGGTTGATGATGCGGGCGAGGCCGCCGAGGTCCTTCACCCGGCTGCGCACCTGCCAGCGCCAGTCGCTCCAGTCGAGGGCGCTGGCTTCGGGGAAGAACCGCTTGCGGAAGAGCTGGCTGCGGGGGCTGATCGGGAACCGCTCGCGGGCGGTCGGGCGCTTGATTATGGGCGCAAAAAAAGGCGGCTTCGCCGCGCTTGGGGTGATCTTGGTGGAGAGGGCGTGTCGTTCGTGGAAATGATCGGTGGTACTCGGAGGCTTGACCTCCTCCGCGAGAACGCGGCGCTGCATTATTTGTCCCTTCCCGGGCAGATCGGGGTTGGTTTGTTGGTGACCGGCAGCGTCTGCCCATGCAATTCGCGCGTCGCTGCGGCCGTGGTTTCGCACATAATACTTCTCGATTCAGAAGTCCAGCGCCGCCGCGAATTTTCCTCGGGAATTGGCGTCACATCAGTTCGCGAGGGCGCGAATATTGCCGCGCCATAGGCAAACGGCTCTGCCGACGGTCCTTCTCCATAGGCGCCAGCGCCGCGTCCCCCGCATCCCGCCGATGCCAAGATTACGTGGCGGCCTCGCAGTCGCTGGGTCATGATGGTGGCGCAAGTCGTCATCGCCCCTCCCCATGACCACGACCACCGCCCGGACCGCGATCGCCACGCCCACGGCCAACCACCTGCGCGGCATCCTGCTGATGCTCGGGGTCGGCTTCAGCTTCACGGTCCTGGATGCTACTGCCAAGCACCTGACACAGTCGCTGCCGGTCATGGAGATCGCCTGGGGCCGCTATCTCTTCCATCTGGCCGTCCTGCCGCTCTTCCTCGGCGGCCAGAGCCTGCGCTCGGCCTTCCGCTCGACCCGCCCCGGCCTGCAGATCCTGCGCTCGACGCTGCTGCTGGGCTCGACGGTGTTCTTCTTCGTGGCGGTGAAGTACATCCCGCTGGCCGACGCGACCGCCATCGGCTTCGTCTCGCCGCTGCTGGTGACAGGCCTCTCCGTACCGATCCTGGGGGAGCAGGTGGGGATCCGGCGCTGGGCCGCCGTCATCATCGGCTTCGCCAGCGTGCTCCTGATCATCCGTCCGGGCTTCGGGATGGTGCATTGGGCCATGACCCTGCCGCTGCTCACGGCCAGCTGCTTCTCGCTCTATCAGATCACCACCCGGATCCTGAGCCGCAGCGATAGCGCGCTCACGACCTATTTCTTCTCGGCGACCGTCGGCCTGGCGGTCACCACCGCCTGCCTCCCCACGCTGTGGGTGACGCCCACCTTCTGGGAGTGGGTGAGCCTGATTTTCCTGGGCGGCGCCGGCGGCTTCTCCCACTATCTGCTGATCCGCGCGTTCGCCATCGCGCCCGCCTCCCTGCTCGCGCCCTTCGCCTACGCCCAGCTGATCTGGTCGACCACGATCGGCTATCTCTGGTTCGGCGATTTCCCCGACCTCTGGACCATCGGGGGCGGGGTCCTGATCAGTCTGAGCGGGCTCTACGTGCTCTACCGCGAGCGGCGGGTCGCGGCCGGAAAAGGCGTGGCGACCCCCGGTTCGTCGCCGGCGCGATAGCGCGCCGCAGTGGCTGGACGCATTCTGACGACGCTTCCACAGAAGCGCTATTTCGGGGGAGGGGACCTTGGGTACTGCCGTTTCGTTGCTCTTGCTGTTGCTGGCCGCCGCATTGGAGGCAGGGGGCGACGCCATCGTCCGGACCGGCCTCCACGCGGCCTCCTTGCCGGCGCGTGCGAGCCTCCTGGTGCTCGGCGGCGGCGTGCTCTTCGCCTATGGCGTCACCGTCAACCTCCCGCCCTGGGATTTCGGGCGTCTGCTCGGCGTCTACGTGACGCTGTTCTTCGTCGTGGCCCAGCTGATCAACTGGCTCGGCTTCGGCCTGAAGCCGACCCCCGCCATCCTGGTCGGCGGCGCGCTGATCATCGCCGGCGGCCTGACCATCACGTTCTGGCGGGCCTAGCCGAAAAGCTGCGGGGCCGATTTCCAGGCCCCGCTATTCCTTGCAACTACGCGCCGCCGTCTCTCGTCAAGTGGTGAAGATCCAGTGCGCGGCCAGCATGACGACGACGCCCCCGACGAGTGCCAGATAGGGCAGCATGCCTGCCTTCCTCTGGCCGAGGTCGCGGCCCTGCAGGCCGAGATCGACGAGCATGCGGTCCGGGAACACTCCGCCGTCCTGGACATAGTGCCGGTAGGCGAAAATCGGAACGATGAGTGCCATGACGATGAGGCCCATGATCAACGTCGTCGGCCCCCACACATTGGCGCCGGCACCCAGGAAGACCATGTTGACGAACGCAAAGATCGTGCCGAGACCGAGCAGCCAGTTCGGTGCCCGCCACGGCCGCTTGATGTCGCCGCTATCGATGCGATGGATCCAGCCGGCGTTGAGGCAGAGGAAATTGAAGACCATGTATGCGACGTTCGACACGGCCAGCAAGAAGACGTAGTCGGACATCAGCAGCAGAATGAGATTGAAGATAAGGTCGGTCCACATCGCGCGCGTCGGCGCGCCATAGGGATTGACGTAGGAGAGGTACTTGGGAAGCCAGCCGTCGGCGGATGCCTGATACAGCGTCCGCGATGAGCCCGCCATGGTCGTCATGATCGACAAGACCAAGGCAAGGATCATCATGAGTATCAGCAGGTTCCCGACGAAGGCGCCGCCCCCCACGATGGTCGCCATGGCCGCGGCCACGCCGGAGCCGTCGTAGATGCCGGGCTCCAGCATCTTCGCGACGCCGAGGGAACCCTGGAAGGTAAAGGGCACGAGGACGAAGACGACGACACAGAGCAGGCCGGAATAGAAGATGGCCTTGTAGGTATCCGTCGCCGGATTGCGGAACTCCCGCGTATAGCACACCGCCGTCTCGAAGCCGTATGTCGACCATCCGGCAATGAACATTCCGCCAAGGAACAAGGTCCAGCCCGGGAGATTCCATTCGCCGGGAACGATGTTCTTGTTGGCATCCAGCGCCAGCGGCGTGAACGGCGAGAAGTTCGTGGCTACGACATCGCCGGTCAACAGCGGGACAACGCCGACGATCAGCAACGGCACGATGACCGCAACGCCGATGACGGTCTGGATCCGGGCGGTGCGGAGAATGCCATGATGCTGCGCGGCAAACACGACAAGGAGCAGCGCCGCCCCGATGAAGAAGGTGCTGTTGACGCGCAATGTCAGCCCCTCCTTCAGGAAGCTCAGATCGACGAGCGTAATGCTCCAGGTCAGGATCGCCGAATCCGGCGGCAGGAGCGCGGTCAGGATATAGCCGGCAGCAATGCCAGAGCCGATTGCCAGCACGGGCGACCAGGCGAACCAGTAGGTCCAGACCGACAGCGGCGCCATGAACTTGCCGACGATTCCATAGCGCAACCATGCTGTGGCGCCGTAGTTCGAGGCGCCGCCGGCTTTCTCGTCGAAGATGCCGGCGATCTCGGCATAGGTGAAGGACTGGATGAAGCCCATGCCGATGGAGAGCGCCCACACCAGCCAGGATGGCGCGCCGATCGTGGCGGCGATGCCGCCGATCGAGAACAGCACCAGCGGCGGCACGCCGCTGGCGACCCAGAATGCGCCCTTCCAGTCGATGGCGCGTTGTAGTTGGCCTTGCCCCGCGTCTGCGGTTGCCGTTGCCGTGGTCATTCGGAAGCCCCCTTGTGAGATTGTCTCGCCGGAGGGGCGGCGCGGCAGAGAAGCCGCATCGTTGCCTGCCCGCGGCAAGACGTGGTCGAAGGATCGCAGTGGAGGAAAGCGTTCGGGCTGCGGCTTGGCGGCACCTGCCGAAGGCCGTATGATGTCGAGGTAGATTGGCGCGTCGCGCTGCGCTGTCCCATGCCTATTCGGCCCTGCCCGGCGTCGCCGACCGATTGCCCGGTTCTATATGTAACGACATCGCGACGCGGTGACGGTCTTATAGGCGGAATTGGCTCGAGCGAGCAATCGCTGTGCGATTGCTCGCGCGCCCTGAACTGGCTGTGATCCCCCTCGGTTCACCACCAGAAGATGTAGTAGCCGAGGAGCATCGAAGCCACGCCCCCCGCGAGGGCCAGATAGGGCAGCATGCCCGCCCGCTTCGGCCCGAGTTCCTTCTGGCCTGGCAACAGGAGGTCCTTCCACATGTCATCCGGGAACTTGCCGCCGTCGACCACGTAGTGACGGTAGAGGAAAAACGGCACGGAAACAGCTGCCGAGATGAGGCCAGCCTTCAGCGTGCCAGCGCCCCAGACATCCGCCCCCGCCCCCAGGAGGAACGCATTCACGTAGGCCAGGACCACCCCGAGAAACATGAACAGGTTGGGGCAGCGCCACGGCCGCGGCACGTCCGGGTTGTCCATCCGATGGATCCAGCCGGCGTTGAGATTGAGGAAGTTGAAGATCATGTAGTTGCAATTCGACCACGCCAGGATGAACACATAGTCGGACATCGCCAGCAGGACGAGGTTGACCACCAGGTCCGTCCACATGGCAAAGGTCGGCGCGCCATGCGAATTCACCTGGCCCAGATATTTCGGCAGCCAGCCGTCGCGGCCTCCCTGGTGCAGCGTCCGCGAGGAGCCGGCCATGGCGGTCATGATCGACAACAGCAGGGTGAAGAACAGGAGCACGATCAGGATCTTGGTTATGAACTCGGCGCCCTTCACCATGCTGGCCAGCGCGCGACCCATGTCGGAGCCGGCATAGATTCCGGGATCGAGCATGCGCTCGGTGCCGAGCACACCCTGGAAGATAATGGGGACCAGGGCGTAGGCGAAGATGCAGAACAGCCCGGAATAGATGATGGCCCGCCACATGTCCTGGCCGGGATCGCGGAACTCGCTCATGTAGCAGACGGCCGTCTCGAACGCGTAGGCCGACCAGGCCGCGATGAAGAGACCGCCGAGGAAGAGGAGCCAACCGCCCTTGTCCCACACGCCCGGGACGATCGCGCCGCTGGCGTCCTTGGCGAGCGGCGTGAACGGCGAAAAATTCGCCATCACGACGTCGCCCGTGATCAACGGCACGATGCAGACGATGAAGAGGGGGAGCAGGGTGGCGATCGTCAGGATGGTCTGAATGCGGGCCGTGCGCAGGATGCCGCGATGCTGGATGGCGAAGACCACCAGCATGATGACGGCGCCGATGATGAACGTGGCATTGATGCGCAGCGTCAGCCCTTCCTTGATGAAGCCGAGGTCGGCCAGCGTCACCTGCCAGGTGTTGATGTCGGCATCCGGCGCATAGAAGATGGACAGCAGATAGCCGGCGCCGAGACCGGAGCCGATCGCCAGCACCGGTGTCCAGGCCAGCCAGTTGCACCACAGAGAGAGCGGCGCCATGAACTTGCTGTAGCGGATCCAGGCCGTGGCGCCGTGTACGGCGGTGCCGCCCGACTTGCTCGGATGCAGGCCGGCGATCTCGGCATAGATGAACGATTGTACGAATCCGAACAGGACGGAGATCGTCCATACCAGCCAAGCCGGCGCGCCGATCGTCGCCGAGATGGCGCCCATCGAAAACAGCACGAGCGCCGGCACCCCCGCAGCCACGAAGAATGCGTGTTTCCAATCGATAGCCCGGCGCATGCCGTGACCGGAGTCTTGCGCGATGCTACTCATACTCTGCCCCCATGTTTGATGATCCCTCGACGGTCGGATGAATCCCGATCCGCCAACGCCGCGAGAACTGCCGCCGGCGACAAGACCGACGAAAGGCATACAGGATGAAGATGCGAATGCGCCGCCGAAGCCTTTGGCGACAGCAACGAGACGATCGGAGTCCGGCAATAGCGGAAACTAACCGAACTGCGGCTTGGCGGAAGCTGCCGAAGGCCGCACGATGGGGAAGTAGATTGGCGCGCCGTGCTGCGCTGTCCCATGCCTAGTACTGCCCGCCTGCGCCACGCTGCCGACCGATGAATCGGTTCTTGTGTCGAGAATCATGGCAATGTGGTGACAGCGATATAAGCGCGATTCGCCCGCTCGTGCAAATCGTTGTGCAGCCAAGGCGCAGACCGGTAGGGACCGGTGCGCATGACGGAACAAAGGCCGGCGCACCGGTCCATACCGGACTCATGAGCGCCCCGTCCCGATGGCTGATCAAGCGTCGTCGACCACAAGGTAGACCGGGAATCCTGCCAGACTGCGGACGCGATAGGGCTCCTGCGACCACAACAGGTTCGCGACCAGCCACGAATGCGGCGGGTCCGCCGCCATCACGATCGCGTCGCACTGATGCCGGTCGGCCTCCGCGACGATCCGCTTGGCGGCGGCCCGTGTCCCCAGCACCTGCCCGGTCGCCGCAATGCCGCGCGCCCGCAGCGTGGCGACCGCCTCGGCGACCAGCGCCCGCTGTTCGTCCCACTCGCGCTTGCTCGGAAGCAGGCCGGGATTCGGCAGGCCGAAGGCAGTGCCCCAGACGCGCGCGATCGACAGCACGTGCACCGACGCCCCCGATCGCGCCGCCATGCCCGCCGCGAAATCCACCGCGGCCGGCGTGATCCGCCGCCCCTCGGACGCCAACAGCAGTGATCTGACGGCGAGCCCGCCGGGATCGGGCGGCGGCACCGCCCGGCCCCATAGGCGTTCCCAGAGCGGCCGGCTCCGGCGCGCCGGTGCCACGCTCGCGCCGCCGCGCCGACCCGATGCGAGCGCCCGCATCAGGCGCCGCGGCGATCCTCGACCTTGGTCCGATACCAGTAGAACGGGAGATAGGCCAGGAGCGTCGCCCAGCCGAGCCAGTAATAGACCTCGACGTTGCCGATCTTCGAGTACCAGAGGCCGCCGAACAGCCAGAAGATGAAGTAAACGACCGCGAGCAGGAGGGCGACGTACTTCATGAATTCCGGCAGCTTGAACGGCCGACGCACGTTCGGCTTGTCCTGCCGCAGCAGGAAATAGCCGATCAGCACCGGCAGGAACGAGACGGTGTAGCCGACGTTGGAGAAGCTGTAGATCTCGACGGCGCCGCCGAGCAGGATCACGACCAGCGAGCAGATCACGTTGAAGAACATCGCGCGGTCGGGCACGCCGTGCTTGTTGACGCGCTGGAAGAACTTGGGGAACTCGCCGTCGAGCGACATTTGGTAGAGGGCGCGTCCCGATCCCATGATGGCGTTCAGCGCCGAGAGCGCGAGCGCGACGATCAGCATGGCCGCGATGATCCAGTTGAGGACTTCGCCGCCCACACCGGGCAGCACCTTGCCGGCGAACGTAACGAACATCGTCTTGGGATCGACCAGCGACGGGTCGGCCAGGGCCTTAGCGCCGAGCACGACGACGAAGGCGATCGGCACCAACGTATAGATGAGCACGCCGTAGCCACCCTCGAGGTTCATCGCGATCTTCGCGTCGCGATGCGGATCGCTGCACTCGCCGATGTAGCAAGCGGCGGCTTCCATGGCGATCACGTTCCAGGTCAGCAGGAAGCCGTAGGCGATGTACACCTGCAGCCAATTGTAGTCGCCGACCGGGCTGAAGAAGCTCGAACCGTCGACGCGTGCGAATCCCGCGAGCTCGCCGAAGTTGACCACCGACGGGTTGAAGATCCACATGATCGCGATCAGCGTGAGCGGGATCATCGACAGCAGCGCCAGGATCGTCGCGAACACCGCTCCGAAGCGGATACCCAGATAGGCCGGGATGAAGAACAGCAGAATGCCGACGATGGAGATGCCGAGCGTCCAGTAGGCGATCGGCGTGTGGATCGGCGTGAAGCCGCTGCTGGTGTCGAGGCCGAACCGGTCGGCGAGATAGTAAGAGGCCAGGATCATGTTCAGCGGCGCCACGGGGAACCAGCCGAGCCAATAAGCCCAGGTCGTGAATCCGTTGATGTGCTTGGCCAGCCGCGGCCAGCGGTCCGCATAGGCCGGATAGGCATAAGTCGGCGCGCCACCGGTGCGGTCGGGCATCATCGCCGCCAGCTCGGCGAGGAAGAGGCATAGGAGCCAGCCGGTGAGCGTGATGAACACCGTGATCGGAATCGACGACGCCCCCAGGGCCGTCACCATGACCGGCGCGATGCCGGTCACGAGAATCGTCCCGGCCAAGCCGATGACGAACGCGCCCCACCATCCGGTCTCGCGCCGGAGGTTGCCCGGTGTGTAGGTGATCTCCGTTTCCGTCACCGTCACGGACTGGGTGACGATGACGCCCGATTGATTCTGCGTGGCCATGCTGCTGTCCCCTCACTCATGACGATCAGTGATGACAAACTGCGGGCAGGCCGCCGCCGGCCCGCCGAGTCTGAAGAGGGCGCCGGCAGGCGCACTTCGAGCGGAAGTTTCTGATGCCATGTACTGACCTCTTCCCAAACGGGCGCCCGAAGGCGCCGAGCCTCAAGATGAGCGGGTTGTTTGTTTTGTCCTGCAGCCGCCCCTGCATCCGGCCGGTTCTGTGGTCGGACGGTTGTTCACTCAGAGGAATCTTTAGTTCCCCTTGGTTGAATCAAGCTTAGGCCCGGCACGCGAAGGCCTGCAACATAAAATTCTGTCGCCGACGCACTGGCTTGTGCGACTGCCCAGATGTTGCTATAATGTTCCAATCTGATCGGCGGCACCCAAGCGCTGATCGGTCGATCTTTGACATCGTGTATCTGGTTCTGAGCGGCACCGGCTCCCCATAGCGCGACGCCCGTGGGCCGCCCTTGCGCAGGCGACACAAGGAGCCCGCACGCAGGCGACGCCCGAACGGCCGATCTCCGCTTGGCATGGGGTCCTTCGCTCGATTTCGACGCTACCCCTCTTGCGCGGCGAAACCCTCGAGCAGGCCGGCATCGCCGGCGAGGTCGAGGAAGCTGTAGCGGCGGCGGATCTGGCGGGCGCGGACGACCGCTTCGCGGTAGAAGCTCACCGGCCAGCCGAGGTCCGCCGGGCGCGTCGGGGCGCCGGCGGCCGCCAGTGCCCGCTCCAGGTCGGCGGCGGCGTGACGCACGCCGTCGATCCGCTCGCGGAGGGACGGCCAGGACCGCGACAGTCGCTCGTTGAGGGCGGTGGCGTCGGCCGGCGAGAGCGCCTTGGCAGCCCATTCCCGTGCACAGGCCGCGGCCGTCTCCAGCCCGAAATGCCGGACCAAGTCGGCATCGTCGATGACGGTCGGCCGCACCACCGGCCTGGTGCGGAGGACGCTCTCCTGCAGGCGCGCCATGGTCAGCGTGGTCACGCCGATCTGCTCGCCGTGGAAGCTCTCGGGCAGGCCGGAGCCGCCCATCATCTCGATGTAGTGGCTGATGAGGTGCTCGCCCTGGCTGGCCGGATAGCTGCCGCCGCTGAGGCACATGCCCAGGCCCGACAGCACGAGCGTGCGCGCCAGCCGCCGCATCGCCTCGAGATCGCCGGCCATGAGCGCTCCCGCGCCCTCCAGCAGCGCGCCTTCGTCATCGGCGAGCAGCGCGAAGGGCGCAGCCCGATAGGGCGTGTCGCGCAGCAGGTGCGAGAGCAGCCAGTCGGCTTGGGCCGTCGACCGGCAGAGGCTGTCGCCGAGGCCGCTGCGGATCATGCGCGGCGGCGCGGCCGCCAATACCGCGAGATCGAGGAACACGCCAACCGGCGGCTGCGCCGCCAGCGACTTCTTCAGGCCACCCACGGTAATGGCGGCGTTGGCCGAGGTGTAGCCGTTCATCGAGGGCGCCGTGCCGAACACCGCGGCCGGCTTGCCGTCCTGGAACGCTGCGTACTTGCAGAGATCATTGATCGTGCCGGAGCCGACCGCGATCAGCGCATCCGCATCGGTTGTGGCGGCGCGAATGCGGGCCACGGTGTCGTCATCGGCGTGCGGCCGGTCGCGCAGGCGGATCGGCATCACTTCCCCTGCCGCCGCCAGGGCCCGTTCCACCCGGGCGCCCAGCACATCCTGCGTGACGGGGTCGCTGACCACGGCCAGCCGGCGGCCGAGGTCGAGCCGCGCCACCAGATCGCCTTCGATACCCTCCAGGCTGTCGGCGATGACGACCGAGCGCACGGGCACGCCCAGCAATTCGCCGGTCTCGGGGTCCGGCCACTGGCCGCTCAACAGCTGCACGACCGGATCGCTGCTCATTCTTTTTTCTTCAATCCGCGAACATCGGTTTCAGGGACTCGAACAACAGGCGATAGCGCCCGTAGGCGTCGTCGCAGGCGCCGCGCAGGGCGGCCTGGGGCTCGATCGTCTCGGCGACGGCACCAGCGGCCGCCGCTCCCGCGGCAACGTCCCGGACTACCCCGGCCGCCACGCCCGCCAGAATCGCCGCACCGACGGCGGAGCTGTCTGAGACCGCCGAGCGCTCGACCGGCAAGCCCGTGATGTCGGCTCGGATCTGCGCCCACAGCCGGCTCCGAGCGCCACCGCCGAGGACGCGCACGCGGTCCGCGGCCACGCCCAGGGCGCGCAAGCGCTCGGTCACGTCGCGCAGCCCAAATGCCGTGCCCTCCAGCGCCGCGCGCGTCAAATGGCCGGCGCCGTGGGACGGCGTCAGACCGTAGAAGCAGCCGCGCGCGCCGGCGATCCATTCGGGCGTCATGGCGCCCGTGAGGGCCGGCAGGAACAGCAACCCGTCGCTGCCCGCCGGGACCTCCGCGGCCTGCGCGTCGAAGCTCGCGAAGTCCGCGATGCTCAGAAGGGCGCGCAGCCATTCGAGCGCGCCGCCGCAGACCCAGCCGGGGTTCTCGATGTAGTGCAGATGCGAGCCGACATAGCGGTGAGTCTCGACCAGACCACCCTCGTCGATCAGGGGCCGCGGATCGAGAGCGCCCACGACTTCCGCAGTGCCCAACACATCGGCCACGATACCGGGCTGGGCGATGCCGCCGCCGAGCGGCGTCGAGAAGTCATCGCCGGTGCCGACCGCGACCGGCACGCCTTGCGGCAGGCCTATCAAGGCAGCGCCCGCAGCTGTCAGCCGGCCGGCAACGGCCTCGCTCGGCGCCAGGCGCGGCAGCAGGTTGCGCACGAGCCCGAACAGGCCCAGCAGGTCATCGGCAAAGTCGCCGGCCTCGAGGTCATAGGCCAGGGTGGTCGACGCCAGGCCGTGGTCGATGACCGCCTCGCCGGTGAGCCGCTCGACCAGATAGGTCACGGGCTGATGGAAGCGCGCGGCGCCCTGCAGGCCGTGATCGAGCTGCCAGCGCATCTTCGGCGCCATGTGGCTGCCGTCGAGATTGGCGCCGGTGCGGCGGCGGAACTCCTCCGGCCGCAGCCGCTCGCGCAGCGCCGCAAGGCCGCCGTCGGCGCGCCGGTCCATCCAGATGAGGCACGGGCCGAGCGCGCGGCCGCCGGCATCGACCGGCACCGAGCCATCGAGCTGGCCCGCGATCCCGATCGCGGTGACGTCTCGGGCGGAGCGGCCCGCCGCAGCCAGGGCATCTGCCGCCGCCGGCCCGAGCGCCGCTTCCCACAGGCCAGGCTGCTGCTCCGCCCATCCCGGTTGCGGGAAGGCGATCGGATAGGCGCGGGCGCCGCGGCCGACCAGCCGCAGCGCGCCGTCCAGCAGCACGGCCTTCAGACTCTGGCTGCCGACATCGATGCCGAGGAACATGAGGGGACCGTCGTGCCGAACAGCCTCAGGTGTCGTGGGCCCGCAGATCGCTGCCGGCACAGGCGGCGAGGATGCGCCGCAGCTGGTTGGCCAGCAGGCCGAAGCGCGGATTGAAGCTGCCATCGAGCGCAGCGGTGCCGATCGTGAAGAGATCGGCCCCGGCGCCGGCGATGTCGCGGATGCGGGCCGGCGAATTGATGCTGCCGGCGACGATAATGGTCTGGTCCGTGGCCTGCCGAGCGGCGCGGATGAGATCGAGCGGATTGGCGTCGGTGGCGCGATAGGCGAGCAGGTCGATGCCGGCGCAGCCGGCCGTCACCATCGCCCGCGTATCGTCGGCAATCCGCTGTGGCGTGCCGCCGAGCTTGGTGGGATGGCCGACGGGAAGGCCGGGAAAGGGGAAGTAGCCGGTCGACGATCCCCGCAGCAGGCCGAGGATCTCGTCCACCTGCGTGCCGCCCAGCAGACAGTCGACGCCGAGCTTTGCGCCGACCTCGGCCGAGCGCAGGCAGCTGTCGCGACTGGTGCTGACCACTTCCATGTAGCTCTTGCGGCCGTCTTCCTTGATGCGGTCGCGCAGGCGTTTCAGCGTGTCGGGCGGGACGCCGACGTCCTTGAAGCCGACATGCCCGAGCGGCACGTCGCGTACGGAGTCGTAGACCTCGAGGCAGTCCTCGATGGTCTGGTCGTCGCGCGTCAGCATGAAGATGAAATCCATGATCCCCCGCCCTTGGCAGCTTTGCCCTACTTTGAGGCATTGTGTGCAAAAAAGTGGGGGCGGCGCAACCACCACCCCCGATCACAGGCTCAGGGAATTCGGAAGGTCAGACCCAGCGGAAGACCGCCAAGGCATAGAGGAGCGCGACGACGAGGCCTCCCCACAGCGGCGTTCCCATGAAGCCGAGCCAAGCCAGGAAGATGAAGGCGCTGCCCAGCAGCGAGATGAAGAGACGGTCGCCGCGGGTCGTATCCAGGCCCAGAACGCCGCGGCGCGGGGCACCACCCGGCGCGAAATACTCCCACACGGACATGCCCACCAAGCACAGGAAGATGAAGACGAAGAAGGCCGCCGTCGGCCAAGTCCAGGCCATCCAGTCGAAGAGCGACGTGTCTTCCATGCCCGCCTCCTCAGACGCGCCCGAGCGCGAACCCCTTCGCGATGTAGTTGCGGACGAAATAGATAACGACCGCGCCAGGGATCAGCGTAAGCGACCCGGCGGCGGCCAGCAGGCCGAGCTGGTAGCCGGAGGTACTGGCAGTCTTGGTCATCAGCGCAGCGATCGGCTTCGCGGCGACCGCGGTCAGCGTCTTCGCCAGGAGCAGCTCGACCCACGAGAACATGAAGCAGAAGAAGCACGCGACCCCGATTCCTGCGGCGATAGTCGGCATGAAGATGCGGAAGAAGAAGCGCGGGAAGGAGTAGCCGTCCACATAGGCGGTCTCGTCCAGCTCCTTCGGGACGCCCGACATGAAGCCTTCGAGGATCCAGACCGCGAGCGGGACGTTGAAGAGCGTGTGGGCGAGGGCCACCGCCCAGGGCGTATCGAACAGGCCGACGGCCGAGTAGAGCTGGTAGAAGGGCAAGGCGAAGACCGCCGGCGGCGCCATCCGGTTCGTGAGCAGCCAGAAGAAGAGATGCTTGTCGCCAAGGAAGCGGTAGCGGGAGAAGGCATAGGCGGCGGGCAGCGCCACCGCCACCGACAGTACCGTGTTGATCACGACGTACTCGATCGACGCGATATAGCCGTCGTACCAGGTCGGATCGGTGAAGATGATCCTGTAGTTGTCGAGCGTGAAGCTGTGCGGCCACAGGGTGAGGCCGCCGAGGATCTCATTGGTCGTCTTGAACGACATGTTCAGGAGCCAATAGATCGGCAGCAGGAGAAAAATGGCGTAGACCGCCGGGATCAGGAAGCGCTTGCGCATCATCTCGCCTCGTTGCGCATCATCAGCGTGTAGAACAGCCAGCTCAGCAGCAGGATGATGAGGAAGTAGATCAGCGACATTGCCGCCGCCGGCCCGAGATCGAACTGGCCGAGCGCCGTCTTCACGAGATCGATGGACAGGAACGTCGTTGAGTTGCCAGGGCCGCCGCCGGTGACCACGACGACCTCCGTATAGATCATGAAGGAATCCATGAAGCGGAGGAGGATGGCGATAGTCAGCACGTATTTCAGCTTCGGCAGCTGGATGTAGCGGAAGACCGCCCATGCCCGCGCGCCGTCGATCTTGGCCGCCTGGTAATAGGCATCAGGAATCGATACCAGGCCGGCATAGCAGAGAAGGACGACGAGCGATGTCCAATGCCAGACGTCCATGAGGATGATGGTGAACCAGGCGGCGAAGGGCTGGCGGGTGTAGTTGTATTCCCAGCCGAGCACATTCAGGCCGCGGCCGAGCAGGCCGATGTCGGGCAGCGCCATGATGTT
This sequence comes from Candidatus Acidiferrum sp., assembly GCA_035518775.1. Classification (GTDB taxonomy): domain Bacteria; phylum Pseudomonadota; class Alphaproteobacteria; order Dongiales; family Dongiaceae; genus JBGPEQ01. The sequence goes on along the minus strand of DATIXH010000194.1, from coordinate 8,992 downwards.
CCACATCGCGCCGACGACGTTCCAGGGAATCAGCAGCGGAAGGGCCATCAGCACGAGGCAGACCGAGACCCAGGGACCCCTGCGCGGCATCGCCAGCGCGATGACGAGCCCGAGCGGCACTTCGATCGCGAGGATGAGCGCGGTGAAGAGGATCTGGCGCAAGAGCGAGGCGTGGAAGCGGTCGTCATGCAGCACTTTCTCGAACCACTCGACACCCGCCCAGAAGAACTGGTTCTCGCCGAAGGACTCCTGCACCGAATAGTTGACCACGGTCATCAGTGGAATAATGGCGCTGAACGCCACCAGGAGCACCACCGGGAGCACGAAGAACCAGGCTTTGTGATTGACGGTCTTGCTCATTGCTGCAGCCTCACGTCACCATCCAGCCGTTCTCGTAGATCTGCGTCCGCTCCGGCGCGAAGTGGAGCCGGGCGCTGCCCTCCGGGATGCGTTCGTCCTCCGGAACGAGCATCTTGATCGTGCGGCCGGCATTGGTCGCCGTCTCGACGATGCGATAGCGGCCGGCGTCCAGCACCTTGGTCACCTGCACGGGCACGCCCTCGGCGGCGAAGCTGACGAACTCGGGGCGAACGCCGAGTTCGAGGCCCTTACCCTCGCCGCGATAGCTGACACCGTTGGCCGTATCGATCGTCTGGCCTTCGAAGACCGCCCGGCCGCCGCGCGCCTCGCAGGGTAGCACGTTCATGCCGGGCGAGCCGATGAAGTGGCCGACGAAGGTATGGCTCGGGCGCTCGAACAGCTCGACCGGCGTGCCGATCTGGACGATCTCGCCATCCTTCATCACCACGACCTGATCGGCAAACGTGAGCGCCTCGGTCTGGTCGTGAGTCACGTAGATCATCGTGCGACGGATGCGCTGGTGCAGCTCCTTCAGCTTGGAGCGCAACACCCATTTCAGGTGCGGGTCGATGACCGTCAGCGGCTCGTCGAACATGATGACGTTGACGTCGGAGCGGACAAGGCCACGACCCAGGGATATTTTCTGCTTGCCGTCGGCGGTCAGGCCGGCGGCGCGGTGCTTCAGCATGGAGTCGAGCTCGAGCATGCCGGCGACTTCGCGCACGCGTTCGTCGACCTCGCGCTGGCCGACGCGCCGGTTGCGGAGCGGGAAGGCCAGGTTGTCGTAGACGGTCATCGTGTCGTAGATGACCGGGAACTGGAACACCTGGGCGATGTTGCGCTCTTCCGGCGAGGCGCTCGTGACGTCGCGACCGTCGAAGAGGATGTGCCCTTCGGTCGGCGTGAGCAGGCCCGAGATCAGGTTGAGCAGCGTGGTCTTGCCGCAGCCCGAGGGCCCGAGGAGCGCGTAAGCGCCGCCATCGGCCCATTCGAGCGTGAGCTTCTTCAGCGCCCAGTCGGCATCGCTCCGGGGCGCGGCCATGTAGGTGTGACGGAGGTCGCGGAGGACGATTTGCGCCATCAGCCGCTCCCCAACACGAGGCGGCCTTCCAGGTCGAAGAAGAAGGCGTGGTCCATGTCGACGTAGAGCTTGGCGCGAGATCCGACCTTGAATGGATGGATGCCGTGCGACTGGGATACCCAGGTCTGCCCGTCGAGGTCGACGTGGAGGGCGCTTTCCGAACCGCTCAGCTCTGCAAGGAGAACGGTGCCCTCGATCGCGGCGATGCTGCCGTTTCGCGCCTGCGGGCGAATGTGATGGGGCCGGATGCCGATCGTATACTTGCCGTCGGGAATCGCCGCGGCGGCGGCGCCGACCGGCAGCCGAATCGTCTCTCCGACCAAGACCTCTCGGCCGCGCTTGGTAACCGTCGCGGTGTTGATCGGCGGATCCGAGAAGACCCGCGCGCTCACGAGGTCTGCCGGCCGCCGGTAGATTTCCGCCGTCGGTCCGAACTGAGTCACGCGGCCGGCGCTGAGAGTCGCGGTATTGCCGCTGAACAGCAGCGCTTCGGTAGGCTCGGTCGTCGCATAGACGACGATGCAATTCCGGCCGGCGAAAAACCTCGGCAGCTCGTCGCGGAGTTCCTCGCGGAGCTTGTAGTCCAGGTTAGCGAGCGGCTCATCGAGGAGAATGAGATCGGAATCCTTGACGATGGCCCGCGCGATCGCCGTGCGCTGCTGTTGCCCGCCCGAGAGCTCGTTCGGTCGCCGCTGCAGCATCGGTGTGAGCCGCAGCAACTCCGCCGCCTGCTTGACGCGACGATCGATCTCGGCGGCGGCCAGGCCCGCGACGCGGAGTGGCGACGCGATGTTCTCGAATACCGTGAGATTCGGATAGTTGATGAATTGCTGGTAGACCATCGACACGTTCCGCTTCTGCACGGGAACGCCGGTGACGTTCGTGCCGCGGAACCAGATGTCGCCCGCGGTCGGGCGGTCGAGCCCGGCCATGAGCTGCATGAGCGTGGTCTTGCCGGCGAGCGTCGGCCCGAGCAGCGTGTTGAACGATCCTTCCTCCAGCACCAGGCTGGTGTCGTAGATCGTCACCTCCGCGCCGACTCGTTTGGTGATGTTCTTCAGTTCCAGTGACATCAGCCGCGCGCCCAGTCTCTGACTGCCCGGTTCATCCTTCCTGCAAATCTCTTCCGGGGCGCGCTTGGGGCGCGCCCCGGAAGCCTTGGTGCGATGGGCGAGAGCTATTGATGCTCCGTCCAGCGCTTGATCAGCTCATCATACGCGATCGTCTCGCCCTGCGGCTTCTCGTTGTCAAGCTTAGCCCACGGGGCATGGTCGGTGCTGAGCCACTTCGAGGGATCGCTCACCGGATTCAGCCGCGGTCCGCAGCCATGGTAGACTTGGCTCTTCTCGTCCACCGCCTGCATGCGGGCCATGACTTGGTCCATCTGATCGGCGAGGCGGTCGAGCGCCTGCTGCGGCGTGAACGTGCCGGAGTTGACGTCGCCGATGTTTTCCCAGAAGAGCTGGGCGAGCTTCGGATAGTCGGGCACGTTGATGCCGGTCGGCGTCCACGCGACGCGGTCGGGCGAGCGGTAGAACTCGATCAGACCGCCGAGCTTCGGCGCGCGCTCCGTGAACGACTTGTGGCGCACGGTGCTGTCGCGGATGAACGTCAGTCCGACATGGCTCTTCCGCACGTCGACGGTCTTGGAGACGACGAACTGGGCGTAGAGCCAGGCCGCCTTGCGCCGGTCGACCGGGGTCGAGTTGAACAGCGTCCAGGAGCCGGCGTCCTGATAGCCGCGCTGCGAGCCTTCCTTCCAGTACGGGCCGTGCGGCGACGGAGCCATCCGCCAGAGCGGCATGCCCTTGTCGTCGACGGTGTTGTTGCCCTTGTCCTTCGGCGCGACCATGGTCGCCGTGAACGCGGAGTACCAGAAGATCTGCTGGGCCACGTTGCCTTGGGCGAGGGCCGGCAGCGACTGATAGAAGTCGAGGTCGGCCGCACCCGGAGGCGCGTATTTGCGGAGCCATTCGTCCCATTTGGCGACGGCATAGACGGCTGCGGGGCTGTTGGCGCCGCCGCCGCGCGATACCGAGGCGCCCACCGGGTTGCAGGAGCCCTTCTCCATCCGGATGCCCCACTCGTCGACGGGGCGGCCGTTGGGAATGCCGACATCGGCCTCGCCGGCCATCGACAGCCACGCATCGGTCATGCGCCAGCCGAGGTCGGGAGCACGCTTGCCGTAGTCCATGTGGCCGTAGACGCGGACGCCGTCAACTTCCTTCACGTCGTTGGTGAAGAAGTCGGCGATATCCTCGTAGGCCGACCAGTTCACGGGCACGCCGAGGTCATAGCCGTACTTCTTCTTGAAGGCGTCCTTGATCTCCGGCTTGTCGAACCAATCCTTGCGGAACCAGTAGAGGTTGGCGAACTGCTGGTCGGGCAGCTGCCAGAGCTTGCCGTCCGGGCCGGTCGTGAACGACTTGCCCATGAAGTCGTCGACGTCCAGCATCGGATCGGTGACGTCCTTGCCCTCGCCGGCCATCCAATCGGTCAGGTTCACCGCGCTTTGCAGGCGCGAGTGCGTGCCGATCAGATCGGAGTCGTTGATGTAACCGTCATACAGGTTGCGGTTGGTCTGCATCTGGGTCTGGACCGCCTGCACGACCTCGCCTTCGCCGAGATATTGGTGGTTCACCTTGATGCCGGTGATCTCGAAGAAAGCCTTCGCCAGCGTGGCGGATTCGTATTCGTGCGTCGGGATGTCTTCCGACAGCACGTTGATCTCCATTCCCTTGAACGGCTTGGCCGCCTTGATGAACCACTGCATCTCCTTCAACTGCTCCTCCTTGGAGAGCGTTGAAGGCTGGAATTCGTCGTTGATCCACTTCTTCGCGGCAGCTTCGTCCGCGAAGGCTGGAGCAGCCCCGAATGCCAACAGCACAGCCATCGCCGGAACTATCTTCCTAAGCGACATCGCTTTGACCTCCCTCTTTGCGTGCGGCTTGATCCCAAGGCCCACCGGAGCGCACGCACGCCCGGCCAGGCCGCGCCTCACGCTCGACGCCGCGGTCGAGCGAGAATTGGATTGATTGGGGATCGGCGTCATCTCGCCCCCGCCTGCGCGCGGGTCGGCAGACTGCCGAACCAGGCTTCGAGCGCGGCGACGGTCGCCGGCGCCAGATGCAGCCCGAGCTTGGAGCGCCGCCAGAGCACGTCGGCGGCGGTCATCGCCCATTCCCTGTCGATGAGATACTCCACCTCGCGGCTGTAGAGATCGTCGCCGAAATGCCGGCCGAGATCGTTCACGCCGTTGGCGCCGTCCAGCAGCCGGTCGGCACGCGTGCCGTAGGCGCGCGCATAGCGCTGCGCCAAGTCGGCCGGCAGCCACGGCCAGCGGGCACGCAGCCCGGCGAGGAACCCATCGAAATCCGCGCCAGGCACGTCGCCGCCGGGAAGCGGTGCGGCATGCGTCCAGGCCGCACCGCTCTTGGGAAAATGCGGTTTGAGCTTCTCCAGCGCGTGCTCGGCGAGCTTGCGGTAGGTCGTGATCTTGCCGCCGAAGACCGAGAGGAGCGGGGCGCCGCCGTTGGCCTCGTCGAGCTCGAGGACGTAGTCCCGGGTCACGGCAGAGGCATTGACCGACTCGTCGTCGTAGAGCGGGCGCACGCCGGCGTAGGTCCAGACCACGTCCGACGGTTTGATCTGCGCCACGAAGTGGCTGTTGATGACCTGGCAGAGATAGTCGACCTCGTCGGGCGAGATCCGCACGTTGGCGGGATCGCCGTCATAGGGCAGGTCGGTGGTGCCGATGAGCGTGAAGTCGCGCTCGTAGGGAATCGCGAAGACGATGCGGCGGTCGGCATTCTGCAGGATGTAGGCCTGCGGTCCCTCGAACAGGCGGCGCACGACGATATGGCTGCCTTTGATCAGGCGCAGGCCCTGCCGCCGCTTCAGGCCGAGGGCACTGTCGATGAAGCTGGCGACCCAGGGGCCGGCGGCGTTCACGAGGCCGCGGGCGCGCACGTTCCAGCGCTCGCGGGTCGACAGGTCCTCGATTGTCGCCTCCCACAGGCCGCCCGTGCGCTTCGCCCCGGTGCAGCGGGTGCGGGTGAGGATGCAGGCCCCGCGCTCGCGGGCGTCCATGGCGTTGAGCGCGACCAGACGCGCGTCGTCGACCCAGCAGTCGGCATAGCTGAAGCCTTTGGTGAGCAACGGCTTCAGGGGCTTGCCGACGGGATCTCGCCGCAGATCAAGGCCGCGCGATGCCGGCAGGCGCTCGCGGCCGCCGAGATGATCGTAGAGGAAAAGGCCGATGCGGATCATCCAGGCCGGCCGCAGGGCGTGCTCGTGCGGCAGCACGAAGGTGAGCGGCCGGATGATGTGCGGGGCGTTGCGCAGCAGCACCTCGCGCTCGATGAGGGCCTCACGAACCAGGCGGAACTCGTAGTATTCGAGATAGCGCAGGCCGCCGTGGATGAGCTTGGTGCTGGCCGAGGAGGTCGCGCTGGCGAGGTCGTCCTGCTCGACCAGCAGGACCTTGAGGCCGCGGCCGGCGGCGTCGCGGGCGATGCCGGCACCGTTGATGCCGCCGCCGACGATCAGGAGATCGACGATCTCGTCGCCCGCCTCGCTGACTGGCAATGCTAGCCCTCCCCTCACGCCCGGGGCCCGCTCGCCGCACGAAAGGGCGGCGTTGGCGCGGTTCCCGGACGGCCGCGTATGCGCGTGAGGTCAGACTAGAACCGAACCAGGATTTTCACAAACGAATTTTTCGGGCTTGCTGCAGTGCGAAAACGAACAATCAGCGACGGCCGATCACCGGCACGATCGAGGCGGGTTCCTGCACCGCCGCCAGCGCGGCCGCGTCGGCGACGTGCAGGCGCACGTCGCTTTCCTCCAGCAGGTCGCAGATGGCCGCCGGCGGCCTGCGGTCGGTGAAGAAGGCGTCGAGGTCGCGCAGATTGCCGAGGCGGACCATGGGATTGCGGCCGAACTTGCTGTGGTCGCTGACGAGGAAGACCTGGCTGGAGTTGGCGATGATGCATTTCGAAGCGCGCACTTCGCGGTGATCGAAATCGAGCAGCGAGCCGTCGGCGTCGATGCCGGAGATGCCGATGATGCCGAAGTCGGCCTTGAACTGGCCGAGGAAATCGATGGTGGTCTCGCCGACGATGCCGCGGTCGCGGCTGCGCACGACGCCGCCGGCCACGATGACCTCGAAGTTGGCGTTCTGGCTCATGATGCTGGCGACGTGCAGATTGTTGGTGATGACGCGCAGGCCGCGGTGGCTGAGGAGCGCCTTGGCCACCTCCTCGGTGGTGGTGCCGATGTTGATGAAGAGCGAGGCGTCGTTGGGAATGTGGCGGGCGACCAGGTGGGCGATGCGGCGCTTCTCCTCGAGCTCTTGGACCTGGCGGGTCTGGTAGGCGATGTTTTCGACGCTCGAGGGCAGGCCGGCGCCGCCGTGGTAGCGCTGCAGCAGCTCGCGGTCGGAGAGTTGGTTGATGTCGCGGCGGATGGTCTGCGGCGTGACCGAGAAATGCTCGGCCAGCGCCTCGATCGACATGAAGCCGCGCTGGCGGACGAGATCCAGGATCTGCTGCTGCCGGGAGTTCTGGGCCATCGGGCGACCTCTGGCATTCGGAATAGAACATAATCGGTCGATTGACAACGCGGCAGCCGGGCGCGGATCATTCGGAAACGAAGAAAACGGGGGAGGATCATGGCGAAGCCGCGCTACATCCTGGCGATCGACCAGGGCACGACCAGCACGCGCGCCATCCTGTTCGACCTGAACGGCGAGCCGCAGGCGACGTCGCAGCGGGAGCTGCCGCAGATCTACCCGGCCGACGGCTGGGTGGAGCACGACGCCGAGGAGATCTGGCGCGCCACGACGGCGGTGGTGAAGGCGGCGCTGAACAAGACCCACGCGACGGCCGCCGATGTCGCCGCCGTCGGCATCACCAACCAGCGCGAGACGACGGTGGTGTGGGACCGGCAGAGCGGCAAGCCGATGCACAACGCCATCGTCTGGCAGGACCGGCGGACCACGGCGTTCTGCCGGGAGCTGGTGGCGGCGGGGCATGGAGAGGCGGTGCAGAAGAAGACGGGGCTGCTGATCGATCCTTATTTCTCCGGGACCAAGGTGGCGTGGCTGCTCGACAACGTGGCGGGGGCGCGGGACGCGGCAGAGCGGGGCGAGCTGGCGTTCGGGACCATCGACTCGTTCCTGCTGTGGCGGCTGACGGGCGGCAAGGTGCATGCCACCGATGCGACCAATGCCTCGCGCACCATGCTGTTCAATATCCATACGCAGAGCTGGGATCCGGAACTGCTGGAGCTGCTCAACATTCCGGCGTCGCTGCTGCCGGAGGTGAAGGACAGCGCGGCGGACTTCGGCGCCACGGACAAGAAGCTGTTCGGGGCGGCGCTGCCGGTGGCGGGGATCGCGGGGGATCAGCAGGCGGCGCTCGTGGGGCAGGCGGGGTTCGGGCCGGGGATGATCAAGAGCACCTATGGGACGGGGTGCTTCGTGGTGCTGAACACCGGGGAACAGGCGGTGAGTTCCAAGAACCGGCTGCTGACCACGCTCGCCTATCGGCTGAAGGGGAAGCCGACCTATGCGATCGAGGGCAGCATCTTCGTGGCGGGGGCGGCGGTGCAGTGGCTGCGCGACGGGCTGAAGCTGATCGCGGCGGCCGGCGACAGCCAGGCGCTGGCGGCCAGCATCGAGGGCAATCACGGCGTCTATCTGGTGCCGGCCTTCACCGGGCTGGGGGCGCCCTACTGGGACCCGGAGGCGCGCGGGGCGATCCTCGGGCTGACGCGGGACACGGGGATCGCGGAGATCGTGCGCTCGGCGCTGGAGGCGGTGTGCGACCAGACCCGCGACCTGATGGCGGCCATGGGGGCGGACGGGGGCACGAAGCTGCGGGCGTTGCGGGTGGATGGGGGGATGGCGCGCAACGACTGGGTGATGCAGTTCCTGGCCGACATCCTGGACCTGCCGGTGGAGCGTCCCGTGGTGACGGAGACGACGGCGCTGGGGGCGGCGTACCTGGCGGGGCTGCAGGCGGGGCTCTTCAAGTCGGTCGAGGACATCGCCAAGCGCTGGCAGCGCGACCGGCTGTTCGAGCCGCGGATGAAGGCCGACCAGCGGGAGGCCCTCTACGCGGGGTGGCGGGCGGCGGTGGCGCGGGTGCGGAGCGCCGGCGCGGGGAATTGAGCGAAGGACCCCATGCCCAGCGGCGAGGCGGGTGGGCAGGAAGACGGTAAGGTTCACCGCAGAGGCACAGAGGCGCAGAGAAGGACAACTGTCCGCTGCGCGGGCGGGGCCTTGCGATCTTCCGATTTGAGCAATGGACCCCATGCCAAGCGGGAAATGGCCGGTTGTAGGGGCGACCCCATGTGGTCGCCCCTTCGGTCGGAGCCGCCGGCACCAGGGCGACCACGTGGGGTCGCCCCTACAGCGCTCGATTTGGAGCGAAGGACCCCATGCCCAGCGGGAGGTGGGTGCGCCAGATCCCTACGCATGGGTGAGGAAGGGCGACCCATTTTCCGGAATCTGAACAACGAGCCCATGTAAAGGAAGTTAACGGGGCGGTT
>DATIXH010000193.1:0-8687 GCA_035518775.1 Candidatus Acidiferrum sp. | reverse complement strand
TGCATTTGCCGGACGCACACCTGGACGATCTCGATCAGGTCGACTACGTCCTCCTGAAGATGAAGCTTTCCAGCCTCCGCCCTCGAGAGGTCGAGCATGTTGTTGATGATTTCGAGCAGATGCTCGCCGCTGCTTCTGATGTCCGAGACGTACTCCCGGTACCGCGGCGCCCCCAACGGCCCGAAGCGTTGGTCCTCCATGAGTCCGGCGAAGCCAATGATGGCGTTCAGGGGCGTGCGCAGTTCGTGGCTGATGATGGCGAGGAACGCCGACTTGGCCTCGCTTGCCGCCTCGGCCTTTTCGGCTCGCTCTTGCAACGCGATCTTCTCGAAGCACTTCTCCAGCCGCGACAGGGTCTCGAGAGGATGGAGAGGCTTGAGCAGATAGTCGAAGGCGCCGCGTCGAAGCGCCTCGATGGCGTGCTCGACCTCGGCCCGGGCCGTGATCATGACGCAGAGGATGTCGGGGTATGCGTCGCGGAGCGTCGTGATCAGCGTGAGGCCGTTCTCGCGGCCGAGGTTGACGTCGAGGATCGCGACCTGCGGAACGAGGGCTTTCGCGGCGCTCTCCGCGCCCGCGATGGTGTGGGCGATCGCCGCCGCATAGCCGCGACTCTCGAGGATCTCCTGCAGCGACTCCGCGAGGTCGACATCATCGTCGACGATGAGCACGCGCCGAGAGGAACCCTGTTGGCCGGTGCCCTCACAAGCGGGGCCACCGGGACGCCCCGCAGACAAGGCCGGAATGCGGTTGGTGGCCATCACGCCGCCCTTTCCTGAGGCTGCGCGGTCCGCGGGACGCGGATCACAACGGTCGTTCCCCGACCCACGTCGCTGGTCACGTCGATGGAGCCGCCATGTTGCTGCACGATCTGGCGCACCATCGGCAGCCCGAGGCCGACGCCGAAGCTCTTGGTGGTGAACAGGGGTTCGAAGATTCTCGGCAGCGTGGCGGGAGGGATGCCCGGCCCGGTGTCGATGACCGACAGCTGGAAGTAGGGGCCGGCCGCTTCCGACCGGACCGTGATCGTCTTCTCGCGCGGCACGGCCGGCGCCTGCTGCCAGGTCGGGTCGTCGAAGGCCTGGATCGCGTTGTCGAGCAGGTTGACCAGGACTTGCCGGAAGCGGTTGCGATCGAACGCCAGGACTCCGCCGAACCGAAGATCGCGACGCAGCACGATGCCTACCGGTATGACGTGCTCGTCGAGCGCCGCGGCCAGCCAGCCGTCGACGTCGACCGCATCGCGCTTGATTTCGCCTGCGCGGGCGAAATCGAGCAGATCGGAGACGATCATGTCGCAGCGCGCGATGTTGCGTTCGATCCGGTCCACGGTCTTGACGGCGCTGCTCGTATGACCCGCGCTTACGGACTCGCGCAGCGAGAACAGCGAGTTCCGGATGACGCCAAGCGGGTTGCGGAGTTCATGGCTGACTGTGCCCGCGAGCTGTCCCAGCGTCGCCAGGCGCTCTTGCCGCGCCAGCTTGACCATGGAGTCCTTCAGGCATTGGACCATGGTGTGGAAGGCATCTACGAGTTCGCCGACCTCGTCGCCGGTCCGCGGCTGCTCGGCAAGCTCGAAGTCGCCGTCGCCGATTCTGAGGGCTGTGTCACGCAGGCGCTGGATCGGGAGCGCGATGTGCTCGGAGACGCGAAAGCCGCCCAGCATGGCCGAGGCGATGCCGGTCACGCCGAAGCCGATGACGATGATCGCCGACAGCCAGGTCGTCCGCGACAGGCCGCGCTGGCGTTGCGCCAACTCCGATCGCTCGGCATCGATGGCGGCCTCGATCAGCGACCGGAAGCTGGCGGCACTGCGCTCGAAACGATTGCGCAGATCCATCAGGACGGCTGTCGAGGCGTGCTCGGTCGCGAGGCGCGCGATGCGGTTGCTCTGCCGGATGATGTCGTCGTGGGCGAACTTGATATTGTCCTGGAAGGTTAGGTCGGTGCCGCCCTCGAAGGTCGGTATCGCCTCGTAGGCCGCGACCGCCTTGGAGAAGGCGTCGCGCGCGGCCATCATCTCGGCCTCCCGATCCGCCCCGGCGCCCGGCAGTGGCGCGGCCGCGGGGCCGATGGCGCTGATCAGCGCAAAGGTGTTGGTGGCCTCGATGGCCGTCACGCCGAGATGGCGGACTGATTGCAGCGCCTGCAGGAGCGGTATCGAATCGTCATTGATCTGGTGCGACAGGGTGAGGATTCTCGCACTCATGAACCCGGCGACGATAACGAGCGCAAGGAACGGCATGATCAGCGCCGCGTAGCCCGCCAGGATCTTATGGCGGACGCTGAGATCGTCGAAGCGCGCGAGGAGCCTTCTTGGGATCATGCCTGCAAGCCGTTACGCACATGTCGCTCCGCCGTTCGGGCGCGCGATTGGCTCTGGGACCACCGCGGAGTCATCTGCGCAGTCTGTAATGCTGCCTTGCGATCGAAAAGCCGTGCGGATCGGGCCAGTCAGGTCTAACAGGGTCGGATTGGGGACCGGTTAAGGACTATCGTTAATAGTTCATTGGCGGCGCCGGGCGGCGGACTGCAACATTCTGGAATTACTGCTCTTTGGCAGCGAGCGATGACAACGTCGCGAATTCGCGGGACATGCGGCCTGTCGAACGAGGGGTAGCGGGGATGAGGTCATTCGCATTGCTGGTGGGCGCGTGCATCGCATGCCTCGCCGTCGGCAGGGTCGGGGCGGCGTCGGAGACGACGGTCGAGACGCTGCGGGTCGGCGACGAAGCCCGCAGCTACAGGCTCCATCTGCCGGCCAAGGGCGACCGGCCCTATCCCATCGTCTTCAGCTTTCACGGCTTCAACTCGAATGCCGAGCAGGAGGAGCGCTTGTCGCAATTCTCCGCGCTTGCCGATCGGGAAGGGTTCATCGCGGTCTATCCGGAGGGGGTGGACGCGCGCTGGCGCTTCATGGGTCGGTCGGACGCCGATGTCCTCCTCACTGCCGCCATCATCGACAAGCTGGCCGCAGACCATCGCATTGACCGGCAGCGGATTTACGCCACCGGCATTTCGAACGGCGCCCAGATGGCCTGGCGGCTGGCGCCTGCGACCGGCCGGATATCTTCGCGGCCTTCGGCTTCGTTTCCGGCGGTTACTTCAAGGTCTGCGGCGAGTCGGCGCGGCCGCCGATCATCCTCTTTCACGGCACCAACGATCGGCTGCTGCCCTATGACGGCCGCGGCATGCTGATGGCCGTGCGCGCCTTCGCCATCGGCTGGGCCGCGCGCACGGGTTGCCAACCGTCCTCCAAGGGCGAGGTGATCTATCGCGAGGGCGACGCCACGGGCGAGCGCTGGGCTTGCCAGCCGGGTCGGGAGGTCGAGCTCTACACGCTCGACGGCAAGGGCCATTCCTGGCCGGGCTCGATGATGCCCGCGCGCATCACCAGCCAGGACGTCGACGCGACCGCGGTGATGTGGGCGTTCTTCAAGGCGCACCCGCTGCCCTGATACCGGGCTAGCTGCGACCGATATAGCGGATGGTGCCGTGCTCGACGAGCCAGCGGCCGGCCTCGGTCACGACTTCGAAACTGCGTCCGTACAGCAGGCTCAGAAAGACATGGTACTCGTTCGGCGCCGGCGACAGGTCGTGCGTGATCGTGGTCGGGCCGGCGGCGCTGGCCGGCGGCAGGATGACGCAGCCGGTGGTCGAGGGTTCGCCGAGCAGCACGCCCTTGCCATCGGGCGTCGTCTCGACGCGGTAGTGGCGGCCCAGCATGATGCCTTGCGAGGCCGGCGCCTCGCCGATGTCGTAGATGATGATGCGGTCCCTGGGCGCGCCGGGCGGCATGACGGCGACCGCCCGATAGGTGCCGGCGCAATGGTCCTTGACCGATTGACGCACCGTGGTGATCGCCCGCTCCACGGCCTTGTCGCTTGCAGCCTGCGGGGCCGTATAGCTGTCGTAGAGCGCTCGGCCCCACAGCTCGGCGTCGCGCACGGCCGGCTGCAGATCGGCGGGCATGGTCGCGACCGCTTGCTGCTGTGTCTGCGTCTGTGCCTGCGGTTGAGCCTGCTGGGTTTTCTGCTGCATCGTGCAGCTGGCCGCTACAGCGGCCAGCGCGACCAGTCCGATGATCCAGAAGACGCCTTTGCCGATCATCGCATGCTCTTCCAAGGAGCGATCAGGTGCGGCGTCCTATACACGATTCGTCGCGGCGTGGACAGGCGGAAAAACGGGGTCAGTCAACAGGTCGCAGCAGTCTGCGTCTCTGACCCCATCTGCCGCTGGAACAAGGCCCGCACGGTGTCGATGGTGTCGGCCTCGCCGGCGCGCTTGTCCGGGCGGTAGCGTTTGACGCGCGCGAAGCGCAGCGCCATGCCGCCGGGATAGTGCGGACTTGCTTGGATATCGTTGAAGGCGATCTCGACGACAACTTCGGGGCGCACATGCACGACATAGTCGTCGGGGCCGATGGCGATCTCCTGCAGCCGCTGGGTCTGCCAGGTCAGCATCGCGTCGGTCATGCCCTTGAAGGTCTTGCCCAGCATGACGAAACCGCCGGTGGCGGGATCAAGCGCGCCCAGATGCAGGTTGCTGAGCCAGCCGCGCCGGCGCCCGCTGCCCCATTCCGCCGCCAGCACGACGAGGTCGAGCGTGTGGGCGCGCTTGATCTTCAGCCAGCCGGCGCCGCGCGCCCCGGCCTCGTAGGGCGCGTCGAGCGCCTTGGCCATCACGCCCTCGTGGCCGCGGGCGAGCGCCTCCTCGACGAAGGCGTGGGCGGCGTGCGCATCGCCGGTGACGAGGCGGGGGATGACGGCGGCGCGGGGCAGGGCGGCCGCGAGCGCGGCGAAGCGCTCGTCCTGCGGGCGATCGATGAGCGGATGGCCGTCGACATAGAGGCAGTCGAAGAAGTAGCCGCTGAGCGGCAGTGTTTCGCGCATGGCCGCGACGTCAAGCTTGCGGCCGAAGCGGCGCATGGTGATCTGGAACGGCTGGGGCATGCCGTCGGGCCGGAAGGCAATCGCCTCGCCGTCGAGGATCAGGCTGTCGATCGGCAACCTGGCGACGGCCTCGACGATCTCCGGCGCGGCTCCTGTTACGTCGTTGAGCTCGCGGGTGAAGATGCGGATGTCGCCCCCGGACTTGTGGACCTGGATGCGGGCGCCGTCGAACTTGTACTCGAAGCTGGCTTGCGGCAGGCGGGCGAGGGCGTCGGTGACGTCGTCGGCGGTCTGCGCCAGCATGGGCCGCAGGGGGCGGAACAACTCGATGGCGAAGCGGGCGAGACCCGCGCTGCCCTCGGCGAGGGCCGCGCGCGCCACCGGCGCGAGCGCGCCAGTCAGCATGACGGCGCGGCGGATCTCCGCGACCGAGATTTCGGCGGCGCGGGCGACCGCCTCGATCATCAGGCCCTCGAGCGCGCCCTGGCGCAGTTCGCCCACCAGCAGGCGGGCCAGGAACTCCTGCTCCGCGCGGGTGGCGCGGGCGAACAGGGCGCGCAGCAGGCGCAGGCGCTCGGCGCCCGAACCGGACCCGCGGGCTTGCGATACGCGGCCGAGCTCGGCATCGACGTCATTGAGGGTCAGAGAAGGGGACGGCGCCGCGGCCTCGGCCATGGTCTCGCGCATGGCTGCGTAGGCGACGCCAATGCGGCCCTGGCGCAGCTCGCCGGACAGCCAGGCGACGGCGATGTCGATCTCGTCGGTCGCCGCGCGGCGCAGGCACGCAGCGAGCAGCTCGATCTTGGCCAGCCGGCCCGACACCTGGCCGATGCGGCGCGAGGTCTCGACGATGTCGTTCAGCAGCATCGGGCGATCCTATCGATCGAGCCGGCCTGCGCCATGGCCATGTTCCCGCGGCGGTCTGCGCCACCCGCGTCCAGGTGAGTGAACCGCCGCCCGCGCGTCAGGCGACTCGGCCCGACATAAGGCAGAGGTACTGACCTTATTTTCGCAAGTAGCGGAACAAAGCTGTGGCAAATTGCGTATTTCCCCGATCAGTGTGCGGCGTGCATGCTTTTCCGCTTCAGGACATAGCGGCCGTGGCAGGAGCGAATAGCAAAGCGTCAGGTTCATCCGAGATGATGGACATCACTAGTGAAGGCGCGTTGATAAAGACTATGTAATATACAGCATGTTCTTAGTCTGTTCAACAGCGATGTGCGGCAGAATAGGGCGGTTGAGGGCGTGGACAGAGAGTTGGAGCGGTTGGCAATCAGGGCAGCACGCGCGCGCCTCTAAGGCGCGATCGGCTCCAGCAGCTCCAGGCGGTTGCCGAAGGGATCGTCTGCATAGACGCGCAGATAGCCCTCGAGCGGCTCGTCGTCGCGGACCGGCACGCCGGCCGCTTTCAGCGTTACGATCAGCGCGGCGAGCCCCGAGACGATGAAGGCCGCATGCGCCTTGCGCGCGGGGACGAATTGCTTGTCCACGCCCAGATGCACTT
The DNA here is from genome assembly GCA_035518775.1 of Candidatus Acidiferrum sp. Classification (GTDB taxonomy): domain Bacteria; phylum Pseudomonadota; class Alphaproteobacteria; order Dongiales; family Dongiaceae; genus JBGPEQ01. Next base: position 2,291 of record DATIXH010000193.1, on the reverse strand, counting down.
TGAGATCGCCGCGCTCGAACCAGGCGCCGCCGCGCGCGGCCAGCGCCGGCGGCTTCTCCTTCTCCGGGATGCCCAGGAGATCGCGATAGAAGCGGCGGGCGTCGTCTTCGCGGCCCGCGGGCATCGCCAGCTGGACATGATCGATGCGCACAATCGCCATGGCGCGGCGTCACACCTCAGTCGAGCAGGCCCTCGAACACCAAGCGCACCTGTCGGAACATGCGGTCCCTCATCTGCGCGGGCGGCATGGCGTCGTGGGCGACGAACTCCATGAACAGCGAATTGCAGACGAAGAAGAGCACTTGGCCGGCGTCGTCGCAATCGATGCGGCGCGGGATGCGGCGATCGCGCTGGAGGGCGCGGCAGAGGTCGGCGACCTGCTCGGCCAGCAGCCGGTCGAGCGCGCGGTAGCCGGCACCGAGCGGGGTGTCGGCGAAGAACAGGGCATTAGCCATCATCTGGCGCCAGAGCCGCTTGTCGAGATGGACCAGCGAGTGGTCGACGTAGAGCTCGAGCAGGCGGCAGACGGCCTTGACAGGATCGGCCGGCGGCGCCGCGACGAGGGCGGCGCCGGCGGCGCGCACCTCCTGGCCGTCGAGGGCCACCAGCGCCAGCAGCAGGTCGCCCTTGGAGGGGAAGTAGTTGTAGACCGTGCCGGCCGAGAGCTCGGCGCGCTCGGCGATCTCCTCGATGCTGGCGGCGGCGAAGCCTTCGCGCTTGAACAGCGCGGCCGCGGCGTCGAGGATGTCGCGCCGCCGCCCGGCCTTCTGTCGTTCGCGCAGTCCGGTCATGAGCCATCGGAAAATTTGAATCTTGACCTAAATTTATAGTTCATTCATTTTTCCCGTCAACAGAAGCCGCATCAAGGCATGACCGCAACCTGGGAGACGTCGATGTTCCATTCCCGCTATTCCCGTCGCCGGCTGCTGGCCGTCGGCGCCGCCGCCGTCGCCGCCGCGTCCTTCGGCCTGCCGCGCCGGGCGCGCGGCGCCGACGAGATCAACGCGCTCGTCTGGTGCGACCACTCCGACCCCAATTTATTGACTCCCTTCGAGGAGGCCAACGGCATCAAAGTCAACACCAAGGAGTTCGGCGCCACAGGCGAGGCGCTGGCGGTGCTCGAGCAATCCAAGCCCGGCGACTGGGACGTGCTGGTGCTGGACACCGTCGATATCCCGCGCCTGGCCGCGAAGGGCTACCTGGCCGAGCTGAACGACGCCGACTATCCGATGGCCGACATCTTCGCGGAAGTGCAGTCGCCGGAGTTCAACAAGCCCGGCGGCAAGACCCACGGGGTCACCGAGAAGTTCGGCTACAACTGCTTCTCCTACAACAAGAGCAAGGTCGATCCGGCGGACATGCGGAAGTCGGAAGTGATGTGGAACGGGAAGTATGCCGGCCGCCTCGCCATCTACGACTACTACAACCCGATCATCGCCATGGTTGCGATCGGCATCGGCATCAAGCCGAGCGAGCTGAAGCAGGACCATATCCCGGCCATCAAGGAGAAGCTGCTGGCGATGAAGAAACAGTCGGCCTTGGTCGGTGACGTCACGACGGTGCAGAACGCGCTGGTCACGGGATCGGCCGACGTCATCGTCGGCGGCGGCGAATACTCGGTGGCCAACCTGATGGGCGAGAAGCCGGAACTGGACTGGGTGCTGCCGGACGAGGGCGGCGTCCGCTGGATGCAGTCGCTGGCGATCTTCAAGGACAGCACACGCGCGGAGCTGGCGAAGAAGTTTGTGCAGTACGTGCTGGGGCCGGAGGGCCAAGCCCGCCTGGCCACCTCGGCCTGCTACTGGGCGATGCCTTCGAACAAGACGGCCGCGCTCAGCGACGCCCAGAAGAAGATCCTGCGCTGGGACGAGCAGCCGACCTTCCTCTCCAAGTCGTTCCACTATCTCCAGGTCGACGACGCTCTCGACAAGGCGCTCACCGACCTCTGGACGGAGATGCTGAACGCCTGAGGCCCGCGGCCTAGCCTAAACGCTCATGCGCAGGCAGGTGTGGCCTGCGGGCGGGCGCGCTGCGCGCCCCTACAAGAAGATGCATGGAGGCCGCCGCCTGGATGGCCTGTGCCATGTGGGCGTTGTAGGCTTGAGCCGAAAGACGGGAGAGAGGCGATGCGGGAGCTTTTGAACGCCGCGGCGGAGCGGGCGATCCGCTATCTCGAGACGATCGACGGCCGCTCCGTGGCGCCGTCGCCGCGAGCGGTCGCGGCCCTGGCGCGGCTCGACGAGCCTTTGCCGGAGGGACCGAGCGATCCGAAGGCCGTGCTCGCGACCCTC
>DATIXH010000192.1:0-58947 GCA_035518775.1 Candidatus Acidiferrum sp. | reverse complement strand
GCGAGGCTGGCGCGGTCGCGGAAGATGGTGGCGACGGCGAGGGGCTTGCCGGACCGCAGGAAGGTGACCTGGCCGTCGTTGTCGGCGAGCGAGCCTTCGACCTTCGTCGCGTCCCAGCGCGCGGCGTGGCCGACGTAGGAGATGGCCATGTCGTAGTGCTGGCTCCAGAAGAAGGGCACGGCGTCGTGGCGCTGGCGGGCGCCCAGGATGTTGCGCGCGGCCGTCTGGCCCTGGCGCTCGGCGACCACCCAGTGCTCGACGCGGATGCGCTCGCCGCTGTGCGGATCGGGCCAGCGGGCGATGTCGCCGGCGGCGTAGATGCCGGGGGCGCTGGTCTGGAGATATTCGTCGACCGCGACGCCCTTGTCGGTGGCGAGGCCGGCGGCCTCGGCCAGGGCGGTGGCCGGGCGCACGCCGACGCCGATGACGATGAGATCGGCGGCGAGCGAGGCGCCGCCGCTGAGGCGCGCGGTCCTGCCCTCGATCTTCGTCACGGTCTCGCCGAGATGGAAGACGACGCCGTTCTTCTCGTGCAGGCGGCGGACGGCGTCGGCGAGTTCCGGTCCCATGACGCGCTCGAGCGGCCGCGCCTCGGGGCCGACGACGTGCACATCGAGCTTGCGCGCGCGCAGGGAGGCCGCGACCTCCAGGCCGATGAAGCTGGCGCCGATGACGAGGGCGCGCTTCGCGGTCTCCGCCGCGGCGATGATCGCCTTGCTGTCGGCGAGCGTGCGCAGGTAATGCACGGCGGCGGGATCGGCGGCCGGCTGGTCGAGCCGCACGGGATCGGCGCCGGTGGCGAGCAGGAGCGCGCCGTAGTCGAGCGCCTTGCCGTCGGCGAGGGTGACGCGGCGCTTGCGGGGGTCGATGCTGGTTACGCGGGCGCCGAGGCGCAGATCGATGGCGCGCTTCTCGTAGAACTTCGGCGACTTCAGGGGAATCCAGGATTCCTTGGCCGTGCCGGCGAGATAGTCCTTCGACAGGTTGGGGCGGTCGCAGGGCGGCGCGTCGTCGGCGCTGAGCAGGGTGACCGGGCGGTCGTAGCCGTCGCGGCGCAGCATCTCGGCCGCGGCGAAGCCGGCCGCGCCGCCGCCGACGATGACGACCGAGGCGGGCCAGCCGGCGCGCACGGAGTCGGCGGGCGCCGGCTTCGGGCCTGACGGCGGCTGCTTGTCGCGCACGAAGACCTTGTCGCCCTGGCGCTGCACGCGCCAGCGCGGCAGCGGGTCGAAGGCGGGGGCGCGTACGGCCTCGCCGGTGCGCACGCTGAAGCAGGCGTGGTGCCAGGGGCAGCGCACGGTGTCGCCGACCATGAGGCCGTCGGCGAGCGGGCCGTGATAGTGCGTGCAGAGGGCGCCGACCGCGAACAGCTCCTCGCCGCGGCGCGCCAGCAGCACGGCGTCGTCGCCGACATGGCCCTGGAGCATGGCGCCGTCGGCGATGTCGTCGAAGGCGATGCCGGCCGCGAGATCGGGGCCGGCCGGGGTCTTGGCGTCTGCGCTCATGGGTTCCTCCCTGGCTGTGCGCGGCTGCGCGCTCCGGATTTATGCTCCGTTAACCCGCCCCGGCATAGAACGTTCGCATGCAAATCATCAAGACGGCGGCGGCGTCGCAGCTCGTGCTGCGCGACCGCACCCTGTGGATCTCCGGGGTCTGCTTCGCGGCGGCGCTGTTCCTGGGCTATCGCGTCTTGGTGCAGCATGATCCGGCGGCGCTCGCGATCTCCGCGGCGTTCCTGGTCGCCTTCGGGCTGGCGTTCTTCGGGGCGACCGACGTGGTCTTCGACAAGGCGGCGCAGGTCTGCCGGGTGCGGCGGGTCGGCCCGCTGGGGGTGGTGCGCGCCGCCTATCGCTTCGCCGACATCCGGGACGTGCGGGTCGAGATCGAGCCGTCGCTCGGGCGCTCCGCCACCACCATGTGCCGCCTGGCGCTGGTGACCGCCGACGGCACGACGCCGCTCACCCGCAGCTACGAGCCGAGCCTGCCCCGCTACAACGCGATGCGCGACGCGGTCGTGCTGACGCTCGCCAGCGGCCTGCCGCTCTCGGCCGAGGTCGACCCGGTGCAGGCGCTGGTGAACGAGGGTCGCACCATCGACGCCATCGCCCTGCTGCGCCGGCAGGAAAAGCTCGGCCTGACCGAGGCCTATGAGCGCGTCGCCCGCCTGACGCCGCAATCCTGACAAGACCTGTCAGCAGGGGTGTTGCGCGCGCCGTTGATGCGCTGCGGAATCGTGCCTAGATAGCACGCAGCGTCTTCCACTTTTCTGCGGGTAGTTACATGACGGAAACTGCGAGCGCCGCCTCTCGCGCGCTGGTCGAGCGCGCGGCCGATTGGCTGATGGCGCAGGCGCTGAACGATACCGAGCTCGAGACCCTCGTGCGCGGGGCGTGCGAGCGGCTGCATGCCGCGGGCGTGCCGATCACGCGCGTGCAGCTCTCCTTCTCCATGCTGCATCCGCTCTACCGCGGCATCGGCTACACCTGGCGGCGCGGGCAGGGGCTGCAGGTCGACGCCTACCGGCACACGCCGCAGGGCAGCGCCCAGCCGGAGCGCTATACCAAGAGCCCGTATTTTCACCTGAAGCGGCACGGGCTCGATCACATGCGCCGCCGGCTCGATACCGGCGGAACGGCGGAGTTCCCGATCTTCGACGATCTGCGCAAGGAGGGGCTGACCGACTACATCGCCTTCGCCACCAGCTTCGAGATGGGCAAGGCGCAGGGCATGATGGGCTCCTGGTCGACGGACCAGCGCGGCGGCTTCACCGATGCCGAGATCGAGGCGCTACTGGGCATCCAGAACACCCTGGCGGTGGCCTGCAAGATGGCGGCCCGCTCGGGCGTCGCCAAGAGCGCGCTCTCCACCTATCTCGGCGCCCAGGCCGGCGAGCGCGTGCTCTCCGGCCAGATCAAGCGCGGCGACGGTGAGACCACGCGCGCCGCCATCGTCTGGGGCGACCTGCGCAACTCCACGGAGCTGGCCGACCAGCTCGGGCGGCAGGCCTATATCGACAGCCTCAACGGCTTCTTCGACGCCACCGCCGGCGCCGTGGCCGATGCCGGCGGCGAGATCCTGAGCTTCATCGGCGACGGCTTCCTCGCCATCTTCCCGAGCGGGCGCAACCAGAAGGACTCGAGCGAGGCCTGCAAGCTGGCGCTCTCGGCCGCGCTCGAGGCCACGCACCGCATGACCGAGCACAACCGCCAGCGGGCGGCGGCCGACGAGCCGCCGCTCGGCTACGGGCTTTCGCTCCATATCGGCAACGTCATGTTCGGCAATGTCGGGCTGGCCGAGCGGCTGTCCTTCTCGGTGTTCGGCTCGACCGTGAACGAGGTGGCGCGGCTGGAGGGGCTGACCAAGAAGTTCACGACGCCGATCGTCGCCTCCGAGGAGTTCACGAACTACTGCGGCGGCGACTGGGAGCAGCTCGGGCGCGAGACCCTGCGCGGCGTGAACGCGCCGATGGCGGTGTTCCGGCCCGTGCTGCCGGGCGGCGAGCTGACGCCGGCGCGCGTCATCCAGCGCAGCCGCGTGCGCGACTTCAGCGACGCCGAGGCGGTGATCCTCCTGCACCGCGACAGCCCGGCGTAGGCCCGGGCGTCGCGGCGGCGGGCGCGGCCTAGCTGTCGTTGTCGGGGTAGTCGTCGGGCAGGTAGATCTTGCGGCGGCGCTCCCACATGCGGGTCATCGCCTCCTCGAGGCTGTAGGGCTTGCCGCTGGCGGACGCCACGTCGGCGCCCTCCAGCACCATGCCGGCGAAGGTGACCTTGTTGTCCTTCGGGTCGATGTCGAAGCGCAGGAGGATCGAGCGCTCCAGCCGCTCCTGGGAGTAGGAACGCATGTCGGCGGTGACGCGCACCTTGCCGGCATTGGCGCCCTCCGCGATATCCTCCGCCGACCAGGAGACGTCGAAGCGGCCGAGATAGAATTCGCGTTCGATCCAGGCGTCCACGGTCTCGTCGTCGCTCAGCCCGGTATGCGCGACCCGCGCCATCGGCGTGCCGCGGACGGTGTCGATCGCCGCGCTGTCCGGGTTGCTGCTGGAAACGCCGGCGGTCAGTGCCGACATGGCGAGGCCGAAGATCAGGATGGCCATGAGGAACGCCAGGCGGAACATGGGGGTCTCTCCGTTGCGGACCGGGAACGACCGCCTAGGCTAACCTGCGCGGCGTTAACGAGCGGTGAAGGCCGGCCGGGTGCTCTCTTGAGCGGTGCGGCCGGGCCCTATACAGTCGGCCGACGGCGGCGCCAAAACGAAGGGAGGAGCGGAATGCCCGGCAAGAAGATCCTGATGCTGGTCGGCGAGTTCAGCGAGGAATACGAGATCTTCGTGTTCCAGCAGGCCATGGAGGCGGTGGGCCACACCGTCCACGTGATCTGCCCGGACAAGAAGAAGGGCGACGTCATCAAGACCAGCCTGCACGACTTCGAGGGTGACCAGACCTACACCGAGAAGCTCGGCCACTTTTTCGCGCTCAACAAGACCTTCAAGGAGGCGCGCGAGAAGGACTACGACGCCGTCTACGTGGCGGGCGGGCGCGGGCCGGAATATATTCGCATCTATCCGCGCGTGATCGAGCTGATCCGGGAGTTCCATGCGGCGGGCAAGCCGATCTTCAGCATCTGCCACGGCGTCCAGGTGCTGATGGCGGCCGAGGTCATCGACGGCCGCAAGGTGGCGGCGCTGCACTATTGCGAGCCCGAGGTGCGGCTGGCGCGCGGCATCTATGTCGACGTGCCGCCCGAGGGGGCGACCCGCGACGGCAATATGGTCACCGCCAAGGGCTGGCCGGGCCTCGCCGCCTTCATGCGCCTCTGCCTGGAGGTGCTGGGCACGGAGATCCGCCACGGCCAGACGATGATGGCCGACTCGCCGAAACGGCGCGCGGCGGCGGCGCAGATCCGCTCCCCGCGGCGGGCGAAGCGCTAGTCCCGCTACTTCGATTGCTGCTGGTGCTGCTGGCACCCCTCGGGGAACGTGACCCAGGGGTGCTTGTTCTCGCACCACACCGCGTAGGTCGGCGGCGGGAAGGCGGGATCGGCGAAGTTGCCGGCGGAGATGCCGATCGAGTCGGGCGCCCCCTCCATGTACCAGTAGAGCGTGCTGCCGCAGACCGGGCAGAAATAGTTGTCGATCCAGCGGCCGGCCGCGGAGCCGCGGCGCCAGCAGGTGCTCTTGCCCGTGATGGAGACGAGCGCCGCCTTCGGCCAGTAGGTGGAGACGCCGAAGACGCTGCCCGTGCTCTTCTGGCATTCGAGGCAGCTGCAGGCGGCGACGTAGTCGGGCTCGCCCCTGACTGTGACCGTGAGCTGCCCGCAGGAGCAGGCGGCCGTGCGCGACATGGCGTGGTCCTCCCCGTTCTTTCCGGAGAGGGTGGCCGAAGCGGCCGCCCCCAGGCAAGGGGCGGCCGGGCCCGTCATGCGGCGGCGTGGATGCCGGCGGCGCGCACGCGCTCGTCGACGGCGCCGGCGAACTGCGCGAAATTGGCTTCGAAGCGACGCGCCACCTCGGCCGCCGCTGCGTCATAGGCGCGCCGATCGCGCCAGGCGTTGCGGGGCTGCAGCACCTCGCGCGGCACGCCGGGGCAGGTCTCGGGCACAAACAGGCCGAAGGCTGCATCGGGACGCATCGCCACGCGCTCGAGCTCGCCGTCGAGGGCGGCATGCACGAGGGCGCGGGTGTTGGCGATCGAGATGCGCTCGCCGGTGCCGTAGGCGCCGCCGCTCCAGCCGGTGTTGACCAGCCAGCAGCGCACGCCCCGGCCGGCGATGCGGTCGCGCAGCATGGCGGCATACACCGCGGGATGGCGCGGCATGAAGGGGGCGCCGAAGCAGGTGGAGAAGGTGGCCTGCGGCTCGCGCACGCCGGCCTCGGTGCCTGCCACGCGCGCCGTGTAGCCGGAGAGGAAGTGGTACATCGCCTGCTCCGGCGTCAGCTTGCTCAGCGGCGGCAGCACGCCGAAGGCGTCGGCCGTCAGCATGATGACGTTGTCGGGCAGGCCGCCGATGCCGGTCGGGCTGGCGTTGGGGATGAAGTCGATCGGGTAGGAGGCGCGCGTGTTCTCGGTGAGGCTGTCGTCGTCGAGGTCGAGTATGCGCGCCTCGTTCATGACCACGTTCTCGAGGATGGTGCCGAAGCGGCCGGTGGTGGCGTAGATCTCGGGCTCGGCGGCGGGATCGAGACGTATCACCTTGGCGTAGCAGCCGCCCTCGAAGTTGAAGACGGAATGGCTGCTCCAGCCATGCTCGTCGTCGCCGATGAGCGTGCGGCCACGTTCGGCCGAGAGCGTGGTCTTGCCGGTGCCCGAGAGGCCGAAGAATATGGCGGTGTCGCCGCGCGGGCCGATGTTGGCCGAGCTGTGCATGGGCAACACGCCGCGCGGCGGCAGCAGGAAGTTCATGGCCGTGAAGATCGACTTCTTGATCTCGCCGGCATAGGCGGTGCCGCCGATCAGCACGAGGCGGCGCGCGAAGTCCAGCAGGACGAGGGCCTCCGAGCGCGTGCCGTCGCGCTCCGGCTCGGCCAGGAAGCCGGGCGCGTGGATGACGGTGAAGCGCGGTGCGAAGCCGCGCCGCTCCTCGCGCGTGGGACGGATGAACATGTTGCGGGCGAACAGGCTGTGCCAGGCCTGCTCGGTGATGACGCGCACGGGCAGGCGGTAGTTGGGATCGGCGCCGGCGAAGAGGTCCTGGACGAAGACGTCGCGCCCCCGCAGGTAGGAGGCGACGCGCATCTGTAGCCCGTCGAACGCATCCTTGGAGATCGGGCGGTTGACGTCGCCCCACCAGACGTCGTCGGCGGTCGCGGCATCCTGTACGATGAAGCGATCGAGCGGCGAGCGGCCGGTGCGTGCGCCAGTGCGCGCGACGAGTGCGCCGCCGGCCGACAGCCGCACCTCGCCGCGCTGCAGCGCCTGCTCGTAGAGCGCCGGCACGGCGAGATTCCAATGCACGGTGCCCAGGCCGCTCAACCCCGCGGCCGAGAGTGCGAAGCCCCGGCCCGACAGCTCCGCCACCTGCGTTTCCAGCTTCATCGCTTCCTCCAGAAAAAATGCGCGGGACTGCGGGCTTGCCGGCGCTCCGGCAAGGCGGCGCAATCCCGCCCTAGATTTCAGAGGACAGAATAGGGCCTTCCCGTGTGGGATAGGCGTGACATGAAACGGCCGAAAAAGAGACGCTGCCGGCTACAGCTTGGTCTCGATCCACTCCTCGATGATCTGCCAGTCGCCGGTCGCGGTGCCAGCATGTCACCGTGGAGTTGCTGGAGAACGCCCGAAGGCCTACGGAATGTAAAGCATGTGAATGAGCGACAGACGCGGAGGGAGAGATCCATGACCGAGGCTTCACTTCCGAAGGACGTGCAGGAGCTCGACGAGCTGGAGATCCTCGTCGTCGTCGACAACGAGACCGACGGGCTGTCGAGCGTCGACGACGGCGTGCCGCAGATTCCGGAGATCGTCCATGTCGCTGCCCGCAGACCGGTCGATCGCACGCATCAGGGGCATGCGTGCAAGGTCGTGCTGGACCAGCTGTGCTGCGCCTGCCACGGCTATTCCGCGCTGATCACCGGACGGCGGGGCGGCCAGCAACGCCGGATGCTCTTCGACGTCGGCCCCTATCCCGATGTCTGGCTCGACAATGCCCGCCGCCTCTCGATCGAGCTTGCGACCATCGAGCGGCTGTTCCTGTCGCACTGGCATTTCGATCACAGCGGCGCGTTTCCCGAGGTGGTCGCGGCCATCGCCGCGGCGCGCGCGGCCGCCGGCCTGCCCCGGCCGATCGTCGATCTGCATCCCGGCCGGCCGGACCAGCGCGGCATCCTGCTGCCGAGCGGGACTATGTTCCTGCTGCCGCAGGAACCCACGTTCGAGGCCATCGCGCAGGCCGGCGGCGAGATCGTGAAGCGTGACGATCCGCACGCGCTCTGCGGCGGCTTCTTCTTCGCGAGCGGCGCGATCGCGCGGGTCACCGACTACGAGACCGGCCTCGTCGGCCACCACAGCTTCCGTGGCGAGGCCTGCGAGCCCGACCCGCTGATCATGGACGAACGCTTCGTCGCGGCCTGCGTGCGCGGCCGGGGCGTGACCGTGTTCTCCGCCTGCTCCCATGCCGGCATCGTCAATGCGTGCCTGGCCGCGAAAGAGCAGTTTGCGGAGCGGCCCATCGATCTCGTGCTCGGCGGCTATCATCTCGCCGGCAAGCCCATGGAGCCGCGCATCGGGGCGACGGTGCGCGACCTGAAGGCGCGCGTCGATCCCCGCCTCGTCGCGCCGGGCCACTGCACGGGCTGGCGCGCCAAGGCGGCGCTCGCCGCTGCGTTCGCGCCGGGCCGCTACGCGCCCAGCGTGGTCGGCACGCTCTACCGGCTGGCGGCGACGCCGGCCTGACTGCTAGGGCGCGGGGAAGCCTTCTTGTAGGGGCGCGCTGCGCGCGCCCGTGGCGCCGTTGCTCGGTCGTCGAGGTTTCGTCGATTGCCGGGCGCGCGCAGCGCGCCCCTACAAGTCTAGCTGCCAAGATCGGGAGCTGGTGCTTCCGGTGCCGGAGCGAGACGGTCCGAGGCAATCAATTCGAGGCGTTGGCCGACCATCTCCTGCAGTCGCCACAGCTGCTTGTCGTGGATGCCGAGCTCTTCGAGGTGATGAACGGTGCTGTGGAGATACTCCGCCATGGAGCCCATCGGGCCGGCTGCGACCGCGAGCGCATCGGCGGTCTCCTCGAGCGACAGTCCCGGGACATAGCGCCCGCCCTCGCGATCGATGACGAAGGCGATCGCGCGCAGGGGCCCGTCCTCTGCGCGTATGGTCAGCCAGCGCGGCGCATGGGCTCTCGTCTTGACGCGCATCTCGCGGCGGAGAAGCCGGCCGAGATTCGCTTCGACGGCATCCGGCGGGAGGCGATAGGCCACGCCCTTGCACTGGCCGCCCCGGTCGAGCGACAGCATGAGGCCGGGGCGTTCGTCGCAGCCGCGGAACCAGCGGTCCCATCCGAGGCAGAACCTGCGGTGCCAGCCGCGCGCGGTGCCGATCCGCTGCTCGACGACATCGCAGGCCGGTTTCCAGATCAACGAGCCATAGGCGAAGAGCCAGACCTCGTCGGGCGCCGGCGCGTCAGCAATCAGGGCGCGGACGGCCTCGTCATACTCGGCGTCGGAGAGCGCGGGGAAGGGCAGCGGCGGAGCGACCTCGACGCGGATGACCCTGTCGACCAGTTCGCGCGTCAGCCGCATGCGGCGAGGCTCGGAGGCCATGATGCTCGATACCCGCAGAGGTGGACCCGGGTTCTCCCTTCAGGACAGCGCCTGCGCCAGGCCGCTGAAGAGGGGGGAGCCGTCGGTGCTGCCCTGCAGCGGGTCGATGGCGTTTTCGGGGTGCGGCATCATGCCCAGCACGTTCTTCGTCTCATTGAAGACGCCGGCGATGTCGCGGGCCGAGCCGTTGGGGTTGCCGACGTAGCGGAACGCGATCTGGCCGCGCTCCTCCAGGCGGTCGAGCGTGGCGCCGTCGGCGAAGTAGTTGCCCTCGCCGTGGGCCACCGGGACGCTGAGGGTCTGGCCCGCCTCGTAGCCGCTCGTGAACAGCGTCTGGCTGTTCTCCACCTTCAAGGTGACGTTGCGGCAGACGAATCTGAGGTCGGCGTTGCGCAGCAGCGCGCCCGGCAGCAGGCCGGCCTCGACCAAGACCTGGAAGCCGTTGCAGACGCCGAGCACCGCCACGCCCTTCTTCGCGCGCTCCGCCACCTCGCGCATGACCGGCGAGTGCGCGGCCATGGCGCCGCAGCGCAGATAGTCGCCGTAGGAGAAGCCGCCGGGGATGAGGATGAGATCGACGACGGGAATCTCGGTGTCGCGATGCCAGACCAAGGCGGGCTCTTTGCCGGTGGCCTGCAGGAGCGCGGCGCGGGCATCCTGCTCGCGGTTGGAGCCGGGGAAGACGACGATGGCGGATTTCATGGGTGTCCCTGTCCTACATGACGAATGTAGGGGCGGCCCCACGTGGCCGCCCTGCAGCCTGCGCAAACGCAGAGGGGCGACCACATGGGGTCGCCCCTACAGCCATTTCGGTCATCCGCCAACTGCCGATCATGCGATCTCGACTGAATAATTCTCGATGACCGTGTTGGCGAGCAGCTGCTTGCACATCTCGTCGACGCGCGCGCGGGCCTTGGCCTGGTCGGTGTCGCCGAGGTCGAGCTCGATATATTTGCCCTGGCGCACGTCGTCGACGCCGGCGAAGCCGAGCGAGGCGAGAGCGTGCTGGATGGCGCGGCCCTGCGGGTCAAGCACGCCCGGCTTCAGCGTGATGTGGACCTTGGCTTTCAAACGGGGGCCTTCACTGCACCGTGTCCGGGCCTTGCATGTCGCGGATGCCGGCCTCCGGCAGGATGCCGAGGCGGCGTGCGACTTCCTGATAGGCCTCGGCGACCTTGCCGAGGTCCTGGCGGAAGCGGTCCTTGTCGAGCTTCTCGTTGGTTTTTACGTCCCACAGCCGGCAATTGTCCGGGCTGATCTCGTCGGCCAGGATGATGCGCATCTCCTCGTTCTCGTAGAGGCGGCCGAACTCCAGCTTGAAGTCGACCAGCTTCAGGCCGACGCCGAGGAACAGGCCGGAGAGGAAGTCGTTGATGCGCAGCGACAGCTGCATGATGTCGTCGATGTCCTGCGGGTTGGCCCAGCCGAACGCCGTGATGTGCTCCTCCGAGACCATGGGATCGCCGAGCTCGTCGGACTTGTAGTAGAACTCGACAATCGAGCGCGGCAGCTGCGTGCCCTCGGCCAGGCCGAAGCGCTTGGCGAGCGAGCCGGCGGCGACGTTGCGCACGACGATCTCGAGCGGGATGATCTCGACCTCCCGCACCAGCTGCTCGCGCATGTTGAGCCGGCGCAGGAAGTGGGTGGGCACGCCGGCCTCGTTGAGGCGCTGCATCAGGTACTCGGAGATGCGGTTGTTGAGCACGCCTTTGCCGGTGATGGTGCCGCGCTTCTGGTTGTTGAAGGCGCTGGCATCGTCCTTGAAGTACTGCACGAGGGTGCCGGGCTCGGGACCCTCGAACAGAACCTTGGCTTTTCCTTCGTAGATGCGGCGGCGGCGGGACATAGGTGCCTCGCAGAGAGAGCGATCCGTGGGAATCAAACGGGAACGAGCGTCCACCACCAACGGATAAACTGGATATAGCAGGTCGATGACGGCAAAACAATGACAGGGCCGTCGCGCCGCGGAACCATGCTCCGTCAAATGGTTACGCGCCGACGTGCAGGCGACCGGTTCCTTAGAGTTCTACGGGGGCGAAGGGGTGCTCGCCCGGCCGCTCCGGGGCGAAGCGCCAGATCGGGCGTCGCTTCCGGCCGATGGCGGGCAGGGCGATCAGCGAACTGGAGACGGTGGCGAAGCCGGAGGCGGTTGTGAAGGCCATCGCATCGGTGGGCTGGTCGTCGGCGCCATGGTCGCCGCTGCCGAGCAGGGCTTCCCACGACCGCCAATCCTCTGCCTCGGGATCGGGCGGGGCCGCGGCCTCGAAGCGGGGCAGGAAGGCGCGCATGCGGCGGCTCTTGGCGACGTCGTTGCGGTCGTGGGCGGTGACCATGGAGATGCCCGGCGGCAGCGGCCAGACCTCGATCCAGCCCTTGGCATGGCCGAAGTTGCGCAGCCAGAAGGCGTCGCGGTTGTCGGCGATCACCATGTTGAAGGCGCGGTAGGCGGCCGGATCGAGGGCGCGCAGGGCCTCGGCGGCGGAGGCCGCATCGGCGTGGTCGAGCGCCTCCAGCACCAGCTCGCCGCGGCTGCGGCGGCCCGCCTGCGGGCCCAGCGTGTTCATGCGGTTCATGATGCCGGCGACCACGCCCTCGTCATTGAGGCCGAGCCAGCTGCCGCCGGCCAGCTTGTCCAGGCCAGCAGTGACGTTGGGGCGGTCCGGCCAATGGCGCGCCGGCGGGGCCCACGGGCGGTTCGCCATCTCGTCGCGGTTGGCGCCGAGGAGGAGGGGCCAGGCGTGGTCGGGGCGATAAAGGACGATGACGCTGCACATGCGGGATTTGTTGAGCTTCGCTCCGGTCCGCTATAACCTTGATCTGCCCGGCCGTATGGCCACATAGGGGTGAGTGGGCGGCATCGGGAGCAGGAGCAGCATGGCGACGTTTGACGACCGCGAAAAAGGCTTCGAGCACAAGTTCAAGCACGACAAGGAACTTGAGTTCAAGGTCAATGCCCGCCGCAACAGGCTGCTGGGTCTGTGGGCGGCCAAGGAACTCGGCGTACCGGAAGCCGAGGCCGAGGCCTACGCCAAAACCGTGGTCATGTCGGACTTTCAGAAGCCGGGCGACGACGACGTTCTGCAGAAGGTCGTCGCCGACTTCAAGAAGAAGGGCATCGATATGACCGAGCACCGCGTGCGCAAACACATGACGGAGCTGCTCGAGGTCGCGCGCAAGCAGGTGATGAGCGAAGTAAAATAAGCGCCTGCCCAGGGGGACGTCAGGGGGTTTGACCATGCTACGTTCTAGGCTTCAAGCCGGCACGGCTGCACTCGTCGCGCTCGGGCTGTCCCTTGCTGCCCCGTCGGCATCGGCGGAGACGCTGAACGAGGCGTTGGCCGATGCGTACAACAACAATCCCACGCTGCAGGCCGCCCGCGCCCAGCTGCGGCAGGTCGACGAGCAGGTGCCGCAGGCGCTCTCCAACTGGCGGCCCACGGTGGACGTCGAGGGCACCATCGGCTCGGAGTGGCAGAGCGACAACCTTAAGGCTTTCGGTACCAGCAGCGCCACGCGCGAGCCGAAGGCGGCGACGCTCAATTTGACGCAACCGATCTACCGCGGCGGCCGCACCGTCGCTCAGCGCGACCAGGCCGAGAACCTGGTCAGTGCCGGCCGTGCCCAGCTGACGAGCGTGGAGCAGCAGGTCCTGCTGCAGGCCGTGACCGCCTATGTGGACGTGCTGCGTGATCTGCGCGTGCTCGATCTGACGAAGAGCAATGAGCAGGTGATCGACGAGCAGCTGAAGCAAACGCGCGAACGATTCAATGTCGGCGAGGTCACGAAGACCGACGTCTCGCAGGCAGAAGCGCGGCTGGCGGGTGCCGTCGCCGACCGAATTCAGGCCCAAGGCAACTTGACCTCGTCGCGCGCCATCTACCGGCAGGTGATCGGGGCGGCGCCGGGCAAGCTCGACGTGCCCGACCTTCCTGGTGGGCTGCCGACCGGCGAGGAGGAGGCGATCGCGCTGTCCGAGAACGCGCCGGTGGTGAGCGCGGCGGTCTTCGTGGAGCGGGCGGCGCGCGACGGCACGGACGTGGTGTTCGGCGAGCTGCTGCCCACCATCTCGCTCATCGGCCAGGTGGGCGGGGACGAAGACGTCACGCGGCCGAATCAGCGTTCGGCCACGGCCGGGATCTTCGCGCAGGTCGTGATTCCGCTTTATCAGGCCGGCGGGGTCGAGAGCCGCGTGCGCGAGAGCAAGCAGCTGACGGCGCAGCGGCGCCAGGAGCTCGACGAGGCGCGCCGGCAGGCGATCCAGGACGCCACCACGGCCTGGCAGGCGCTGGAGACGGCGCATGCGCAGATCGAATCATTCACGGCTCAAGTGAGTTCGAACAAGGTGGCGCTCGACGGCGTGCGCCAGGAGCAACAAGTCGGCCTGCGCACCGTGCTCGACGTGCTCAACGCCCAGCAGGAGGTGCTGAACTCGCAGGTCAGCCTGGTGGTGGCGCGCCGTGACTCCATCGTTGCCGCCTATCAGACCCTGGCGGCGGTGGGCACGCTGACGGCGGCCGACCTGAAGCTGCCGGTCGAACTCTACGATCCCGAGAAGCACTACCGCGAAGTGCGCAACAAGTGGTGGGGCCTGAACGCCTCCGGACAGTGAGGCGGCGGCGCTCCCGCGCCGACCGATAGACCGCGACTAGTACACCGCGCCGGCCGAGCGTTTCACGAGCCGGATCTGCCGCTCGTCTTCGACGCACTTCTTGAATTCCGGCGTCCCCGAGACGTAGCCGCGGGAGCCGCAGCGCTCCGCGAACTCCTGCTCCAGGTCGACCTCCTTGGTGGCGGTCTCGCAAGCCGCAAGCAGGAGAAGCGCGCCGATCAGCAAGGCGATGTGTCTCATTTCAGATCCCCACATTCTGAATGATGACGGCGGCGGACTCTAGGCTTCCCCGCCGCGCGCTGTCAAACGGCACGCTCTAGGGTTGCGTGCCTATAGAGAATAGCAGAAGAGACACCCGCCTTTTTGCGACAAATACTCGTCCTCATCTTGCCTGATGCGGCGGAGAACGCCGCCAGTTCAAGAGGGGAACGGAAAATGACAGGACGTAGCTTAACGAGAAGATCGGCAGGCCTCGTGGCCGTCATCGGATTCGCCGTGACATCCGCCGGCTGCGCCAGCCCTGCCGCGAAGAATTCGAAGCGGCGATAGGCCAACTGCAGAAGACGGTGACGATCGTTGACGGGTTCGGCCCGGATCTTGTGCTGTTCGATTTCGATAAGTCGGACATCACTCCGGCCGGCAAGGCCGTCATCGATATGGTCCTGGCAGACGCAGCGAGGATGGGTTCGGTGCACATATCGGTAACTGGTCACGCCGACCGCGCGGGCTCCGAGGCCTACAACATGGCGCTCTCGCTACGGCGCGCCGACGCGGTCCGCAAGGCTTTGATCGCCGGAGGCATCCCCGCCGATGCGATTACGGTCGCCGGTCGCGGCGAGAGCGAGCCGGCGGTGCCGACGCCGGACGGCGTGAGGGAGCAGGCGAATCGCCGCGTCGAGATCATCCTGCAGTAGAGTTATCGGCCCTTGCCGAACACGCGCTTGAAGATCGTGTCGACCTGCTTGGTGTGGTAGGCGAGGTCGAAGAGGGCGGCGATCTTCTTCGCCGGCAGGTGTTGCGCGACCTCCTTGTCGGCCTGCAGCAGGGCGAGGAAGTCGCCGCCCTTCTCCCAGACCTGCATGGCGTTGCGCTGGACGGCGCGGTAGGCGGCTTCGCGGCTCATGCCGGCCTGGATGAGGGCGAGCATGACGCGCTGGGAGTGCACGAGGCCGCCGAGGGCGTCGAGGTTGCGGCGCATCGCTTCGGGATAAACAACGAGCTTGTCGACCACACCGGTGAGGCGGGCGAGCGCGAAATCGAGCGCGATGGTGGTGTCGGGCGCGATCACGCGCTCGACCGCGGAATGGGAGATGTCGCGCTCGTGCCAGAGCGCCACGTTCTCGAGTGCCGGCGTGACGGCGGCGCGCACGAGGCGGGCGAGGCCGGTCAGGTTCTCGGACAGTACGGGGTTGCGCTTGTGCGGCATGGCCGACGAGCCCTTCTGGCCCGGCGAGAAATACTCCTCGGCCTCGCGCACCTCCGTGCGCTGGAGGTGGCGGATCTCGAGCGCCAGGTTCTCGATCGAGGCCGCGATGACGCCGAGGGTGGCGAAGAACATGGCGTGGCGGTCGCGCGGAATGATTTGCGTGGAGACCGGCTCGGGCGTGAGGCCGAGCTCCTTCGCCACATGCGCCTCGACGCGCGGATCGATGTTGGCGAAGGTGCCGACGGCGCCGGAGATGGCGCAGGTGGCGATCTCCGCGCGCGCGGCCTCGAGGCGCGCCTTGGCGCGCGCGAAGGCGGCGTAGTGGCCGGCGAGCTTCAGGCCGAAGGTCGTGGGCTCGGCATGGATGCCGTGGCTGCGGCCGATGGTGGGCGTGAGCTTGTGCTCGAAGGCGCGGCGCTTGAGGGCGGCGAGCAGGCTGTCGAGGTCGTTCAGCAGGATGTCCGAGGCCTGCGCCAGCTGCACAGCCAGGCAGGTGTCGAGTACGTCCGACGAGGTCATGCCTTGATGGACGAAGCGCGCGGGCTCGCCGACATGCTCGGCGAGATTGGTCAGGAAGGCGATGACGTCGTGCTTCACCTCGCGCTCGATCTCGTCGATGCGGTCGACCTCGAACTTGCCCTTGGCCCAGACGGCCTTGGCCGCGGACTTCGGGATCAGGCCGAGCGCGGCCATGGCGTCGCAGGCATGGGCCTCGATCTCGAACCAGATGCGGAAGCGGTTTTCGGGCTCCCAGATCCCGGCCATCTCCGGGCGGCTGTAGCGGGGGATCATGCGGTCAGTCGTCCTATGGCTGGAAGGCGCGCGGCAGGGCGTGCTAGTTCTGGAAGTCCCATCGACCCATCGGAGTAGCCCATGGCCGTCGTCCGCTCAATCCGATTCGACCGCAATGCGGCCGTCGATCCGTCGGCGCCCACGACGACGCACAACTGGTACGAGGATACCAGCGGCGTGCTGGCCTCGGGCTTCTGGGCCTCGAAGCCGTACAAGGCGGAGGTCAACTATACCGAGGACGAGTTCTGCTACATCCTGGAGGGACGCGTGCGGCTCACCGACGCGGCCGGCAAGGTCGAGGAGTACAAGGCCGGCGACGCCTTCGTGATCCCCAAGGGCTTCAAGGGCGTGTGGGAGACGGTCGAGGCCGTGAAGAAGTTCTACGTCATCCACACGCCCAAGGCCCGGGCGTAGCGGCCCGTCGTCAGCTCTGAGGCGCGGGTTCGGGCGCGACCGTCCAGTCCAGGCCCGGCGGAGTCTTCTTCCAGTCGTAGCCCGTTTTCCCCAGTTCGTAGCCGACATTGAACAGTTCGTTCATGTAGTGCTGATCGAACGGCTCGGCGAGCGTCACGTTGAAGGTCGGGGGAATGTAGGCCAGGTTGAAATCCACCCCGTCGCGCTGCGCCGTCGCATAGATGCGGTAGAGATCGCCGACGCCCTGATTCTGGATGAGCGATGAGACAGCGCGGCCCGCAATCGTCAGCGTCTGCCGCTTCGTGTCAGCCCAATCCGGGTCGAGCCGCGAGTTGCGAATGACGTACAGCCGACGCTCGCGCGTGATGCCGGCCTTCGCCGACAGCGCCTTGAGCTGCAGCGCCGGCGGGTAGACGAAGACTTGGGCGCTGGCGCCGCCGTCGACATGCATCTCCTGATAGGGTTTTCCGTTCACCTCCACGTCGATCATCATCGGCGGGAAGGCCGCGGGGATGGCGGCCGACGCGACCAGGATCTTTTGCACCAGTTCCAGCGCGTGCGGATTGCCGCTGGCCGCGATCTTGCCGATGTTCCAGATTACCGGACGGCGGGCGTCGAGATTGGTCGTGCCGATGAGGAGCACGCGGCCCTTGGCGTGCTCGGCGGCGATCGCCTGCAGCAGGTCGGCGGTCACGTATTTCTCGACCAGCAGACGGAGAGGCGCGTTGTCGGCTAGGGCGTCGCTGAAAATGCCCGCCAGCATGCCGCGCTCCTCCAGCACGTCGGCGGCGGTAATGGTTGTGTAAACGTCTTTCAGCTGCTTGTCGTATTTGGGGCCGAGGAACGCGAAGGGCGCGCTCAGGGCTCCGGTACTGACGCCCGTGACGAGTGTGAACTCCGGCCTGGTCCCGGCGGCTGTCCATCCGCACAGCAGCCCGGCGCCGAACGCGCCATCCTCGCCGCCGCCGGAAATTCCGAGGTAGTTGGCCATGGGCAACGGGCCCTTGTTGCCCGCGGCATCAAAGGCCGCCACTTGGCGCCTATAGGCGTCACCCATGTCCTGAATCATCAGCGGCAGATCGGATTTCTGCCAGTAGCGAATGCCCTCCATGCCATCGACGACTGCGGCGGCCTCCTGGTCCTTCGGTACGGCCGCCAGCCGCACCGGCGTCGAGCAGGCCGCCAGCAGGAACAGGCAGAACACGACGAGGATGGGCAGCAGTGCTGAGGACGCGCGGGCGGATCCATCCACGCGAAGCAGACGGCGAGTGCTCATGATTGTCGCTCCCGGCTCCGAGATCAGAATCGTCCCCAGCGCAGCTTACACCCGTTCCGCGCCCGGAACGAGTCCGCGCTTCGTCAGCCCTTCACAGCCCCGAGGGTGAGGCCGCGCACGATGTAGCGCTGGGCGATGAGCGCGAGCAGCACCGGCGGGATCATGGCGATGAGCGCGCGGACCGCCACGAACCAGAACTGCACGCCGCGGGTATCGACGCCGCCGGCGATATGCACGGGCATGGTGGCGGCCTTGTCGACCGTGAGGATGACGGCGAACAGGTATTCGTTCCAGGCGGAGGCGAACATGATGAGGGCGGCGGCGGCGATCGCGGGCGTCGCCAGGGGCACGGCCACGCGCAGGAAGGCGCCGAAATGGCTGGCGCCGTCGACCAGGGCGGCCTCCTCGAGATCGATCGGCAGATCCTGGAAGGTCTGCCGCACGATCACCACGACGAACGGCAGGATGAAGGTGGCGTTCACCAGGATGAGCGAGAGCCGGCTGTCGAGCAGGTCGAGGGACGAGAAGACGATGAAGAACGGCACCGCCGTCGCCACCGGCGGCAGCACCCGCTGCGACAGGAACCACACCGTCAGGTCCTTGTTCGTGAGGAGCATGCGCTGGAAGCGGAAGCGGGCGAGGGCGTAGGCCGCCGGCAGGCCGAGGGCGAGCGCGAGCACCACCGCCGACGAGGAGATGATCAGGCTGTTGAGGAAGGCCTGATGCGCCTCCGGCACGGAGGCTTGCGAGATCCAGTTGTCGAGCGTCGGCATGAAATCGATGAAGGGGAAGCCGACGCCGGACACGGTGAAGGTCTCCGCGGGCCGCCGCAGACCCGTGGAAATCGCCCAATAGAGCGGGAAGAAGAAGATCATGGCGATGACGATCGCGAGCAGCGACCACAGCGCGTCGCTCATCGATCGCCGCCGGGGGGCTGCCGTGTCACTCATAGGTCTTCCTCAGGCGGCGGAAGAACAGGGTGATGATGATCATGACCACGACCAGCAGCAGATAGGCCATGGCCGAGGCGTAGCCGAAATCGTTCAGCTTGAAGCCGCGGGTGAAGGCCAGGTAGGTGTAGGACTGGGTGGCCGTGCCGGGGCCGCCCTTGGTGAGGGCGGCCACGACGTCGAACAGTTTCAGCGCCTCGGCGAGGCGCAGCAGGATGACGATCACGATCACCGGCTGCAGCAGCGGCAGGATCACTTGGGTCCACAGGCTCCAGGAGGAGTTGGTGTCGAGCCGGGCCGCCTCGACCAGCTCGTCCGGGATGCCCTGGAGGGCGGCGAGGAACACGAGGAAGCAGAACGGCGTCCACTGCCAGATGTCGACCAGGATGATCGAGACCAGCGCCCAATGGGGGTCGGAGAGCCAGGGGATGCCGGTGAAGGAGAGCGGACCGCCGACCTCGTAGTAGATCGTGAAGAAGAGATAGCCGACGGCGAGCGGGGTGGCGAAGATCGGCAGGATCAGGATCGAGCGCAGGAAGCCGCGGGCGTAGAGCTGGCGGTTGAAGAGGAAGGCCAGGAGCAGGCCGAGCAGGATCTCGCTGGTGACGGCGGCGACGACGTAGATCACGGTCACCCGGACGGAGTCGCGCAGCTCGTCGTCGCGGAAGGCACGCGCGAAGTTGTCGAAGCCGATCCAGCCGTAGCTGGTCTTCAGCTCGCGATGGACCACGGTCTGCGTGCGCGGCTTGCCGTCGGACTTCAGGACCGGATTGCCGGCGGCGTCGAGCACGGGCACGGTCTCGCGCCCGGTCACGACCACCTGGCGGTCGACCTTGTGGAAGCTGATGAACAGCGAATAGCCGAGCGGGAAGATCGTGAAGACGAGCACCCACACCACCGCCGGCAGCAGGAAGACCAGCTTGATGCGGCTGCTCCAGCGGATCATGGGAAATGCTGCATGGGCATCCTGCGTCCTTCGACAGGCTCAGGATGAGGGAGAATCATTGCGGCAGAAAGAAAGGCCCTCATGCTGAGCCCGTCGAAGCACGCACTGCGCTGATCCAACTTTCGCGGCACGACACTCGGTCGGCGGCGACCGGCCCTGCTCTCATGCAAGGCCGGCCGCCGGACGATCGCTACGGCTTGTAGCCGATGGCGGTCTGGTAGAGGCTCAGCTGCTTGTCGCGGCCGAGGCGGTCGGTGATCTCCTGCCAGGACTTGGCGGTGTCGTCGAGCGCCTGCTGGGCGGTCTTCGATCCGCTCATCGTGGCCGACAGGTTCTTGTCCATGATGTCCCAATACTCGGGCGCGCCGGGAATGCGCAGGTAGGTCAGCATGGTCGGCGCGTTGTAGTTCTCATAGTAGGCCTTGAGGTAGTCCTTCACGTCCTGCGGATCCCAGCCCGCCTTCACATAGTCGTCGAGCTTGGCTTCGCCCTCGGGCTCCAGCATCTGGTACTTGTAGCCGGGATCGACGCCATCCCAGCCGTAGAGCGCCAGCCACTTCGAGACCGGCTTGATCGCCATCAGCGCCAGGAAGGAGTAGGCGGCGTCCGGGTTCTTGCCGAAGGCCGAGACCACGCCGTGCCAGGAGCCGCCGGTCGTGTTGCCGACGAGCTGCGGGTTGTCGGTCTTCACCCACTGCTTCTTCTCCATGTCCCAGTAGGTGTCGGAGCTCGGCAACACCGCCGAGGCGCACTTGCCCTTGATCTTCGAGCGCGTCGTGTCCTGGCAGAGCGCGCCCACGTCGCCCCAGGAGAACACGAACACCGACTTGCCGCGCAGGAAGTAGTCCCAGGCCTCGCCGAGGCTCCAGCCGACCTGTGCCGCCGGGCCGGTCTTATGCAGCTCCTGCAGGAACTCCAGCGCCTTCACATGGCCGGGGCTGTTGATCAGCGGGGTCATGTCGGTCGGATCGAACCAGTAGACGTTGTGATAGCGGTCGACCTTCGGGCCGGGAGTGATGGCGAAGGAGGCCGAGAGCGACTGGAAGTGATAGTGGCCCTGCTCGCCGACCTTGAGGTGCAGCACCATGCCGGAATCGGGGTCGGGGTCGCTGGCGTCCCAGTTCTTGCCGTTGAAGAACTTTGCGATATCCAGCACCTGCTGCCAGGTCTTCGGCGGCACCGGCATGTCGTAGCCGGCGGCGGCCTTGAAATCGGCCTGGTTCTTCGGGTCGGTCAGCGCATCGCGTCGGTAGTAGAGCACCTGGCCGTCGGCGTCGTTCAGCACGCCGTAGCCGACGCCGCCCCAGGTATAGAGATTGCGCAGCGAGGCCGGCATCACGTCGTACGACCATTTCGGATAGTCGCCGCTTTTCATGTAGTCGTCGACCGGGAGGATGTACTTGTTGTCGACGAGGTCGCCGTAGAAGAAGGCGCCGACGATCATGGCATCATAGAGGCCTGTGCCCTGGCGCAGATCGAGCATCATCTTGGCGTAAAGGTCGGTGATCGGCGTGAGCGCGATGTTGATCTTGCCGCCTGAGAGGTCCTCCCAGATCGGCCGGAAGGCAAAGAGCGGACCGGAGATGCCGCCCTTGGGGCCGGAATCGAGGGTCAGAACAGTGATGGTGGTGCCGTCGAACGGCTTCTGGCCGGGGCCGAACAGCGAGCCCAGCTCGTCCTTGGTCGTGGTGATGGTGCCGCCGTATTCCGGATCCATGATCAGGTCGACGGTGCCATCCGGATGCCACTTGACGTGCTTGGTATCCTGGGCGTGGGCGGGGCTGAACGCCGGCAGGGCGGCCGCCAGCGCGACCGCCGCGGAAAGCAGGAACATCTTCGGATGTGCCATGAGCAGTTCTCCTCCCTGATGGCCGCGCGGAACGCGGCTGCCGTGGCGCAATCGAGGCCGTTTTTTTGCGGCTGATCGTGCGGGCGCTCCATCGGGCTGTCAAGCGGCATCGTCAACACAGATGTAATCCGCAGGGCGCAGATGTTGCGCTGCGGCTGCTGCGGCCCTTTATCTCGGCCGACCTCTGCGTATAAGCTGCACCAAAAGGAATGCCGGTTTGAGGGAGGACATGGCATGGCGTCGGTCGCGCTGCGCGGGATCGAGAAGTTCTTCGGTTCCGTGAAGGTCATCCACGGCGTCGATATCGACATCGGCGACGGCGAATTCGTCGTGCTGGTCGGGCCGTCGGGCTGCGGGAAGTCCACGCTGCTGCGGATGATCGCCGGGCTGGAGGAGATCAGCGCCGGCGAGATCAGCATCGGCGAGCGCGTGGTCAACGACGTGACGCCGCGCGACCGCGACGTCGCCATGGTGTTCCAGAACTATGCGCTCTATCCGCACAAGACCGTCTACGACAACATGGCGTTCGGCCTGAAGCTCAGGAAGGCTGACCGCAAGCTGATCGAGGAGCGGGTGAAGCGGGCGGCCGACATCCTCGGTCTCGGCGAGCTGCTGAAGCGCTATCCGCGCCAGCTCTCGGGCGGCCAGCGCCAGCGCGTGGCCATGGGCCGCGCGATCGTGCGCGACCCGCAGCTGTTCCTGTTCGACGAGCCGCTCTCCAACCTCGACGCCAAGCTGCGCGTGCAGATGCGCACGGAGATCCGCTCGCTGCACCAGAAGCTGAAGACGACGTCGGTCTACGTCACCCACGACCAGGTCGAGGCCATGACCATGGCCGACCGCATCGTCGTGCTGCAGGACGGGCGGGTGGCGCAGATCGGCGCCCCGATCGAGCTCTACGACCGGCCGGCCAACCTGTTCGTCGCGGGCTTCATCGGCTCGCCCACCATGAACGTGCTGAGCGGAACGCTGAAGCGCTCGAACGGCGGCGCCTGGGTGGAGACCGGCAACAATCTGCGGCTCCCCTTGCCGCCCAGCGCCGTGGGCACGGACGGACAGAAGGTGGCCTACGGCGTGCGCCCCGAGCATTTCGCCCTGTCGGACGCGCCGGAGGCGCTGGCCGGGACGGTCGAGGTGGTGGAGCAGACCGGCATCGACGTCCTGGTCTTCGTGCGCTTCGACGGCTCGCCGCTCTGCTGCCTGTTCCGCGAGCGGCATGGCTTCACGCCCGGCCAGCCCATCCGGCTGATGCCGCAGCTGAGCGCGGTGCATCTGTTCGATGCGCAGAGCGGGGAGCGGATCAGGGCGGGGTGACAACCACGGCGTAGGGGCGACCGGCAGGTCGCCCGTGCATCCGTCGCACAGGCCGACGGGCGACCTGCCGGCCGACCCTACGGATCCGAGGGCGGAGTTCCCTTTGTCAGCAAATGGCCGGCGGCGGTAGTCTGTCGCCCTGCTTCGTATCTCTCGCCAGCAAGAATTCGTCGATGCCTCACCCAAAGTTCCCCCATCTCTTCTCGCCGCTGCAGGTCGGCGCCGTCACCATCAAGAACCGGATCCTGTCGACCGGGCACGATACGCTCCTGCCGCGCGACTTCGTGGTGAACGAGGCACTCCTCGCCTATCACCGGGCGCGGGCGGAGGGCGGCGTGGGGCTCATTGTCGTGCAGGTGGCGGGCGTGCACGAGACCGCGCGCTACACCGCCCACAGCCTGATGGCGACGACCGACGACTGCATTCCCGGCTATCGCAAGCTGGCGGAGATGCTGCACGGCTATGGCTGCAAGGTCTTCGGCCAGGTGTTTCATCCCGGGCGCGAGATCATGGAGGGGATGGACGGCAGCATCACCGCGGCCTATGCGCCGTCGGCGGTGCCGAACGAGCGCTTCCACGTCATGCCCGTGCCGCTGTCGAAGCGGATGATGCGCGAGATCGTGTCCGGCTACGGCGGCGCGGCGCGGCGCATGAAGGCGGCGGGGCTCGACGGCTGCGAGATCGTGGCCAGCCACGGCTACCTGCCGGCGCAGTTCCTGAACCCGCGCGTCAACCGGCGCGACGACGAGTATGGCGGGACAATGGAGAACCGGCTGCGCTTCCTGCGCGAGGTGGTCGCAGACATCCGTGGGAAAGTCGGCAAGGAGTTCGTCATCGGCCTGCGCATCACCGGCGACGAGAAGGACGCCGACAGCATCGAGGCCAGCGAGGTGCTGCAGTTCTGCAAGATGCTCGCCGGCGATGCGGCGACGCCCGACTACTACAACGTGATCGCCGGCAGCTCGGCTTCGCTTGCCGGCGCCGTTCACATCGTGCCGCCGATGATCGTCGAGAACGCCTATGTGGCGCCCTTCGCCAAGGCGATGAAGGCGGTGGTGTCGAAGCCGGTGTTCGTGGCCGGCCGCATCAACCAGCCGCAGACGGCCGAGCAGGTGATCGCCTCGGGCCAGGCCGACATGTGCGGCATGACCCGCGCCATGATCGCCGACCCGGACATGCCGCGGAAGGCCGAGGCCGGCCGCACCGACGACATCCGCGCCTGCATCGCCTGCAACCAGGCCTGCATCGGCCACTTCCATCTGGGCTTCTCGATCTCCTGCATCCAGCATCCGGAGACCGGGCGCGAGCTGGCCTACGGCACGCGCGCGCCGGCGAAGGCGCCGAAGTCGATCATGGTGGTCGGCGGCGGTCCCGGCGGCATGAAGGCCGCGGCGGTGCTCGCCGAGCGCGGCCACCGTGTCACCCTCTACGAGGCGACGGGCCAGCTGGGCGGCCAGGCGCTGCTGGCGCAGCTGCTGCCGGGGCGCGCCGAGTTCGGCGGCATCGTCACCAACCTGGCGCGCGAGCTCGAGCTGGCGAGCGTGCAGGTCGTGAAGAGCCGCACCGTTGATGCGGCCTTCGTCCGCGAGCAGAAGCCCGATGCGGTCGTTATCGCCACCGGCGCCAGGCCGCGCCGCCCGCAGTTCGAGGGCCAAGAGGAGATGCATGTGGTCGATAGTTGGCAGGTGCTGAAGGGCGAGGCCAATGTCGGGCACTCCGTCGTGGTGGCAGACTGGCGCTGCGACTGGATCGGTCTCGGGCTGGCCGAGAAGCTGGCGCGCGACGGCTGCCGCGTCCGCCTCTGCGTCGACGGCCTCGTCGCGGGCCAGCGCCTGCCCTGGTACGTGCGCGACAGCTGGAACGGAATCCTGCACAAGCTCGGCGTGGAGATCGTGCCGTATGCGCGTTTGTTCGGCGCCGACGCCGACTCCGTGTATTTCCAGCACGCCACCAGCGGCGAGCCGATCGTGCTCAGCGAGGTCAACACGCTGGTGCTGAGCCAGGGTCACGAGCGCGTGGCGCCGCTCGAGGCCGAGCTGGCGGATTTCGCCGGCGAGCTACGCGTCATCGGCGACGCGCTGACACCGCGCACGGCCGAGGAGGCGGTGCTGGAGGGACTGAAGGTGGGGGTTGCGCTATGACGACATCGGCATTCGATCTCACCGGCCTCACGGCCGTGGTCAGCGGCTCGGGACGCGGGCTCGGGCGGGCGATGGCGAAGGGGCTCGCCAAGGCCGGCGCCAAGGTGGTCTGCGGCGCCCGCAGCATGACCGAGGTGGAGGAGACGGCGGCCGAGATCGTCGCCGCCGGCGGCCACGCCTTCGCCGTCCATCTCGATGCCACCAAGCCGGCCGAGTGCAAGGCCATGGTCGAGCGCGCGGTGCAGAGCGGCGGCCGGCTCGACATCGCCGTGGTCAATCACGGTATCGGCTTCGCCACCGCGGCGGAGGAGACGACGGAGGAGCAGTTCCGCCGCATGCTCGAGATCAACCTCACCGGCTGCTTCAACCTGGCGCAGGCCGCGGGGCGGCAGATGATCAAGCAGAAGACGGGCGGCTCCATCATCCTCATCTCCTCGACCGGCAGTCTCGTCGGCTTCAACGGTCTTGCCGCCTACGGCGCCTCCAAGGGCGGCGTCGACCAACTCTGCCGCCAGCTCGCGGTCGAGTGGGGGCCGCACAACATCCGCGTCAACTGCGTGAACCCCGGCTACACCACCCACAACATGCGCGGCACCGAGGCCCGCCACGCCGATGAGGCGCTCGACGAGGAGATGCGTCGCATGACGCCCATGCGCCGGCGCGGCACGCCCGAGGAGATCGCTGCGCCCGTGGTGTTCCTGGCCTCGCCAGCCGCTTCCTTCGTCAGCGGTGTGGTGATTCCGGTCGACGGCGCCTACTGCGCGATGTGACGCGACGAAACTGTCGCCGCAGAGACGCAGAGGCGCCGAGAGAGCGAGTCGACCGCGTCTTCACTGGTTGCCCCGAGTCTCCTTGCGGTTTGGAACCACAGATGAACACGGATGAGCGCAGATAAGAATTGCCGCGCCTTCGGCGCGAATGGGACTCATCTGTGTTCATCCGTGTTGATCTGTGGTTCCTTTTTTCTTCTCTGCGCCTCTGCGTCCCTGCGGTAGTTCTTTCCGCTGACGCGATCGCGAAATTACCCCGAGCTTGCCTTATTCTTGCCTCACCGGGCCTGTCGCATCGCTTTCGTGAATCGAAGGAAGCAATGGAGGCGACGATGAACGCGAACACGTTCTTCCCGCTGGCGACGATCGCGCTGCTGGCGGCCGGGGTGGCGCATCAGGCGCTGTCCGCGGCCGACGTCGAGCGGACCTACCAGGGCGTCCGCTATGCCTGCGCCGGCGTGTCGCAGGAGAGCCGCGACGACCCGCGCTGGAGCGGCTATCCCGTGAAGCTTGTCTTCGCCGCCGCCGACGGTGGGTTCCTCGGCGACGTCCGCGTGAAGATCAGCGACGGCACGGACGCCACGGTGCTCCAGGCGCACTGCCTGTCGCCCTGGCTGCTGGTCGATCTGGCGCCCGGCAGCTACAAGGTCGAGGCCATGGCGCGGCAGGACTATCAGCAGAGCTTCCCGCTCGCTGTCGACAGCCGCCATCCGCTGGAGCACACCACCCGCTTCCCGGAGCTCGCGAACTAGCGCCGGCGTCCGCCACGCTCGGCCGGGAGGGGCGGGCCGGCGGCTCGCCCCTCTTTTTTCGTCGATGCGGCGCGTAGGGGCGACCCCATGTGGTCGCCCTCAAGCCGTCGCATGAGAGAGCGGCGACCGCGCGGGGTCGCCCCTACAGATTCATCCACCGAGAAAGAGCCTGCCGACGTCCGGATTGTCGAGCAGGTCGGCGGCACGGCCCGCGAGGGCGAGGCGGCCGGAGACGAGCACATAGCCGATGTCGGCGAAGGCCAGGCCCTTCTGGGCATTCTGCTCGACCATGACGATGGTCTTGCCCTCGCGCCGCTGCAGATCGTCGAGGATCTCGAACACCATGTCGATGTAGCGCGGCTCAAGGCCGATCGAGGGCTCGTCGATCAGCAGCACCTTGGGGTTCATGACGAGGGCGCGCGAGATCTCGAGCAGGCGCCGCTCGCCGCCGGAGAGCACGCGGGCCGGCTGACGGCGGCGCTCGGCGAGGCGCGGATAGCGCGCGAGCACGGCCTCGGCGGCGGCATGGGCGTCGGCCGGGCGGTCCATGAGGAAGCCGCCCATCCACAGGTTCTCCTCGACGGTCATGTCGGGGAAGACCGAGCTGTCCTGCAGGATGTAGGCGACGCCGGCCTGCTTCAGCTTGGCGTTCGGGGCCAGGCGCGTGACGTCGCGACCGCCGATCGTGATGCGGCCGCCGCCGATATTCGTGAAGCCGTAGATCGAATGCAGCACCGTCGACTTGCCGGCGCCGTTCGGCCCGATGAGGCAGAGCGACTGGCCGGCGCCGAGCCGCAGGTTGAGGCCGTGTAGGATCTCCATGGCCCCATAGCCGGCGACGAGCTCGTCGACTGCGAGCAGCGGCGCGCCGTTCACGAGCGCCTCGAGATCGGCGGCGGAAGGCCCGCTGGCCGCGAGGTCGGCGGCCGCGCGCTCCACGGCGTCGACGGAAAGCACGGTGTCGACCGTGCCGAGGCCGTAGCCGCGCACGCGGCGGCGGGACGTCGCGGCGGTCATCAGTGCGCGCCCAGATAGGCGGCGACGACGCGCGGATCGTTCTGCACGTCCTCGGGCCGGCCGTCGGCCAGTAGCTCGCCATGGGCGAGGCAGTAGATGTGCTCGGCCAGGTTCATGACCACGCGCATGTTGTGCTCGATGACGAAGAGCGTGATGCCGAGCTGGTCGCGCGCCCGCTTCAGCCGGTCGACGAGGCCGTTGATGAGCGTCGGGTTGATGCCGGCGGTGGGCTCGTCCAGCAGCAGCAGGCGCGGCTCGTTCATCAAGGCCATCGCGAACTCCAGCAGCTTCTGCTGGCCGAAGGAGAGGCTGCCGGCCGCCAGGTCGCGCTTGCTGGAGAGGCCGACGAAGGCGAGCAGCTCCAGCGCATGGGCGCGGTCGTCGCTGGCCGGGCGCGCGATCATGGCGCGCAGCGACGCGTCGCCCTGCGGCACGCTCACCAGCATGTTCTCGAGGCAGCTCATCTGGCGGAAGATGCGGGTCTGCTGGAAGGTGCGGATCAGGCCGAGGCGCGCGATGTCGGCGACGCGCAGCCGCGAGATCTCGCGGCCGTCGAAGCGGATAGAGCCGCCGTCGATCGGATGGGTGCCCACGATCGAGTTGAACAGCGTGGTCTTGCCGGAGCCGTTGGGGCCGATCAGGCCGACGATCTGTCCCTCGCGGACGGTGAGGCTGACCTTGCTGTTGGCCACGACGCCGCCGTAGCGCTTGCTGACGTTGCGAACTTCGAGCAGCGCGCTCATTCGGCGGCCCCGGACTGTGCGGCGTCGCGCACGAACAGTTGCGGATAGCGGCGGCGCAGCCAGCCGAGGATGCCGAACGGGAAGAACACGACGACCACGACGATCAGCACGCCCATGGCGACGTTCTGCCAGCCGAACAGATAGGTCCAGAACAGCTCGCGCATGACGTGGAAGATGACGGCGCCGATCACCGGCCCCCACAGCGTGCCCTTGCCGCCGAGGATCGCCATCAGGATCATCCACACGCCGAAGGAGGCGCCGGCGAAGGCGACCTCGCGCGGATCGATGAAGCCGATGATGTGGCCGACGAGACCGCCGGCGAGTCCGAGGAACACGGCGCCGATGCACCAGGCGATGATCTTGTAGCGCGTGGTGTGGAGCCCCAGCGCCTCGGCCTTATCCTCGTCGTCGCGGATGGCGTTGATGGCGAGGCCGAAGCGCGTCGTGTAGAGCCAGCGCAGGGTGATGAAGGTCGTGATGCAGAGGGCGGCGCTGAGGAAATAGAACAACAGCCGGCCGCTTTGGAGGCTGCCCGGATAGACCGGCACCTGCACGCCCGAGGAGCCGCCGACGAAGGTCCAGGCCGCCGCCAGCTCGCCGGCGGCAATGCCGAGCCCGAGCGTGGCGATGGCGAAGTAGTGGCCGCGCAAGTCGAGCAGCGCGAGGCCGAGCACGACCGCCACGATCACCGCCAGCACGGGAGCCGCCGCGAGGCCGATGAACAATCCCTCGAAGTATTGGTCGGGCGTGAGGCTGATCGTCTGCATGCCGGCCGCCGCGGTGTAGGCGGCGACGTCCTGGAACAGGCCGATCTGCACGATCGTCGCGGTGTAGACGCCGATGCCGAAGAAGGCGATGTTGCCGAAGGAATTGTAGCCCATCTGCCCGCCCAGGATGTCCCAGCAGAGGGCGAAGACGATCATGATCCACAGAAAGGTGAGCTGCACCTGGAAGCTCGGCAGCAGGAAGGGCGCGGCGATGCCGAGCGCCAGCAGCGCGGGCGGGAGCCAGCGCAGGATGATTCTGAGGACCAGCAGCGCGAATGGAACGCAACGCGCGACGGTTTCGAGCGCGCGCAGGCGCCAACGCTTTGCCCACGCCGGCATCATGTCAGATAGCGGCGCTGCCAGCGCAGCCGCCAGCTGCGCAGGATCAGGATCGCGACCAGGGCCAGGAAGACGAAGGCGATCTGGAACTGGGCGCCCAGGATGAAGCCGACGAACTGCTCGGCGGCACCGAGGCCAAGCGCCGCCACGATCACGCCCGCGAGATTGCCGAGCCCGGCCAGGACCACGATCATGAAGGCGCGCACGGTGTAGATCAGGCCGCCGAACGGCGAGATCACCCAGATCATCGCCACCAGCGCGCCCGCGGCGCCGCACACCGCCGCGTTGAGCGCGTAGGTCATGGCGTAGACGCGGTCGGTGTCGACGCCGAGGATGCGGGCGGCGCGCGCGTTCTGCGCGGTGGCGCGGATCGCCTGGCCGAGGCGCGAGCGCCGCATGAACGCGATCAGCAGGCCGGCGATGACGAGCGTCACCGCCAAGGCCACCACCTTGATCTGTGCCACCGTCACCATGCCGCCGAGCAGGAACCAGGTGCCGAGATGGGCGTCGAGCGTCTCGATGTTGGCGCCGAAGCCGAGGTTCATGAACTGCCCCAGCAGAATGCTGAGGCCGAAGGTGGCGAGCAGCGAGATGAAGAGGTCGCGCTCGACGATGCGGAAGATCACCAGGCGATAGCCGAGCCACCCCACGACGAACAGCGCGATCATCGCGGCCGGGATGCCGAGAAAGGGCGAGAAGCCGGCGTGCGCGACGTAGAGGGCGACGTAGCCGCCGAGCATCACATACTCGCCCTGGCAGACATTGATGATGTTCATCACGCCCCAGACCAGGGCGAGGCCGTAGGCCGCCAGCGCGAACACGGCGCCGATCAGCACGCCGTCGATCAGCAGCTGCAGCGCCAGCGGCGGGGCCTGGAACAGGAGGAGCAGGTTGTCCATGGACGGCGGCCCTATCGCATCGGCACGTCGCGAAGAGAGCGCTCAGCAGACTGGGATAGACAGCGTGCGTCCTTCGACAGGCTCAGGATGAGGGTCTTTCCTTGTTCCACCAAGATTTGCCCTCATCCTGAGCCTGTCGAAGGACGCGGGTTGGTCATGCAGCAGCGAACGTCCGCTGAGCATAACCAACCATGCGCGTGTTGAGCGTCTTTTCGGGGCGAGCGGAGAGCCGCCTAGGACTGGCGGTCGGCCCAGTTCGGGCGCGGATAGATCGGCTTCTCCGTCGCCCACTTGGTCGGCGCCACGACCACATACTGCCCCTTGATCACCTGCAGCATGACCGTCGGCTTGGCGATGTTCTTGCCGGTGTCGTCGAAATCGATGTGGCCGTAGAACGTCTCCATGTCGGTGGCCGCGATGGCGTCGCGCACCTTCTCGGTGTCGAGCGAGCCGGCGCGCTGCAAGGCATCCACATAAGCCAGCACCGAAGCGGAGGATTCGGCCGCCTGGTAGGGCGGCTCATGGCCGTACTTCGCGGTGAAGGCCTTGCTGTAGTCCGACGCCGTCCCGAACCACTGGTCCTTGTAGGTGAGCGAGGGGGCCCATTGCGAGGCGCAGAGCGTATACTCGGCGGCGGCCCCGACCTGACCGATGATGTCGGCCGAGTCGCAGTGGGTAATGGCGAGCAGCGGCACGTCGATCTTCTGCTCGGCGATCTGCCGCGCGGCCGTCAGCGCGCCCTTCTCGTGGCCGGAGATCAGCAGCGCGTCCGGCTTCAAGGCCCGCACCTTGGTCAGCGTCGCCGACATGTCGGTGAAGGCGTCCGGCAGCTTGTCGTCGATGGCGAGCTGCATGCCGTACTTCTTCGCCGTTTCGACGATGCCGGCGCGCACGTCCTGGGAGAAGTTGTCGTCGCCCATGGCGAGCGCCAGCCGCACGTCCTTGGGATCCTTGCCGGCCTCCTTGGCCTTCTCGGCGGCGAGATCGACCGCGCTCGACAGATACTGGTCGGAGGTCGAGAGCACGGCGAAGGTGTATTTGTAGCCCTTGGTGAACAGCGAGCGCGAGGCGCCGTTGCCCTCGATCATCGGCACCTTCAGCTTCTCGACCACCGGCGCCATCGCCGCGGTGGTGGGCGAGCCGTAGGGGCCGAGGATGAACTTGATGCCGTCCTGGTCCACCAGGCGCTCCGCCAGCTCGGCCGAGCGCGTCGCCTCCGACTCGTCGTCGTAGTACTTGATCGCGAGCTTGTAGGTCTTGTCGCCGACCTTGACGCCGCCCATGGAATTGATCTTGTCGACGGCGAAGTCGTAGCCGTTCTGCGTGTGCAGGCCGCTGACCGAGAACTTGCCGGTTTGCGAGACGGCCGCGCCGAGGACGATGGTGTCGTCGTCGGCGACGGCAGGCGCCATGGCGCCGAGCCCGAACGCTACCGCGGCCGCCGCGAAAGCAGCCGGGCCGATACGCATGATCGTCATGGCAACCTCCCTTGTCGCTGTCTGCAGAACGCCGTTGCAGGCGGCATCGTTCAGCCGATGCCCGTATACTCGTAGATAGTCCGCGCTGCCGGAAGCGGCAAGCGGCATTGGGAGCATGTCCAACTTGCTGCACTGCAGCGACGGCGCGCGTCGGTCAGCGCGCGGAGATATCGCCGGCCGCCGCACGCCGTCGCCAGGGCAGGTGGCGCAGCTGCGACTGCAGGAGACCCGCGAGCACCAGCGCGCCGCCGAGCAGCTGCGTGGCCGTGGGCGGCCGGCCCTGCAGCGTCGTGATGAGGATCGTGAACACCGGCACGACATTCAGGTACAGCGAGGCGACCACCACGCCCAGCTGTCGGACGCCGTAGTTCCATCCGAGCAGGCCGGCGATTACCGCCATGACGGTCATCCAGGCGAAGAAGCCGATGTCGAGCAGGCCGGTCGGCGCCGCCGGCGGCAAATCGGCCCTGTCGGCGAGGGCGGCGGCGAGGTAGACGGCCACCGAGACGACGGTGCCCGGCACCATCGTGATGCAGCTGATGCGCAGCTGCGACCACTGCGCCAGCCAGCGCTGGGCGGCGAGCGAATACCAGGCCCAGCAGGCCGAGGCGAGGAGGATCAGCAACTCGCCGCCCCGCAGGTTGAAGGCGCCGCCAGCCGCGCCCGGGTCGTAGGTGGCGAGGATGCCGCCGGCCATCGCCAGCAGGATCGCCGGCACCATGCTGCGGTCGAACGGCAGGCCGAAGCAGGCCCAGCCCACGATCGCCGCCACCGCCGGCCCGGTCGAGCCGACGATGGCGGCGGTGTTGGGATCGGCATGGGCGACGCCGAGCGTGTAGAGCGGCACGAACGCGCCGAGCGCCAGCCCGAGCAGCCAGACCCGCCCGTCGCGCAGCGGCCGCAGGATGGCGCCGCCCGGCTCCAGCGCGACCAAGATGGCGAGCAGCGGTGGCACCGCGAAGGCATAGCGCGCCGCCGCGAGGAAATAAGGATCCCAGCGCAGCAGCAGTTCGTTGAGGACGGGAATCTGCGCGCCCCATCCGAACGCAGCGACCAGCAGCCCGAGATTGGCCAGCAGCTTCATGGCGCCGGCACGCTAGCGGGTTTCGCTGTGCTTGGCGATGGCGCGAACCTGCCACGCCGCTATCGGCGGGCAGTATCAGCCTTTTTGTTGGGTGCTTGCGCACGGGCGGGCCGCGGGGGCCGCTATCGGGCTCTCCGCGACCTGCCTCTTGCTTACGCAGTCCTCTCGTCTTCGCTCATGTCTTCTCGCGCAGGCAGAACCCGACCTCGATATGGTTCGAGTTGTGCGCATAAGGCACGCTGTGGACGATGGTTCGGTCCGACACCTGGAGCTGCACGACATACCCGCACGGCTTCATGGCAACCAGCCCGGCGGGAGGCGGACTCGTGTGCAGCGACCAGGTCCAGCCGCCGGGAGCTGGGGCGGGATCTGTCGTCGCAAGCCCGACGACCGTCGGTTGGTTGGAGGGAGTCGTGAGCGTGTTGGGCAGGGTCGAGAGGCCCCAGCCGCCGAAGTGCGGATCGTTGGCGATGAAGGTGCCGTTGATGACCGAGCCCTGGTCGAAGTCCTTGCAGTCGCCGGCGCCCGAGGTGATGTGGATATCCATCGTGAGCGGCATCGCAGGCGGGCCGGCAGGTCCCGTGTTGTCGATCAGGATCCGATAGGCCGGACTGACCGCCACGATGCTGGCCGGGTTGGGTGCCGTCGCGATCTCCAGCCAGATCATCCACTGACCGTCGCCCGAGGTGTTCCAGTAGGCGAGCGTGCGGTCCCACTCCTGGACGGGATCCAGGTATTTGAACCAGTCGCCGATGGCGACCTGATGATCCATGCCAAAATCCGATCGCAGGACATAGAAGTCGTTCGCGACCGACGTCAGCGAGAGCGGATCGCCGACTTTCTGGACCCGGATGCGGTAGTAATAGCCGAGGTAGTAGTTGCCCTCGACGATGACCTGCCCGCCGAACGGACACTGCCGGTTGAGGCCCCATCCATCCGCCGTATTGGCGGTGTGATGGGCGAACTTCACGGGCCCTCCGATCGCGGCCACGGTCTTGGTCATGCCGGTGAAGCCGGTGTCGATGTCCTCGATCGCGATACCGCCGAGGACGCGGATCTTCGCCATCGGATTGTGAGGATCGATGACGTCGCCGGGCACGATCTGCACGTGGGTATCGAGCCGGTTGCCCCAGTAGTTGAGGGCGTCCGGATCGACGGTCGACGGCGGGATGGCCCACGACAGCACGGCGCGGACGCGGGCGATCTTCGGCTTGTCGCAGCTCCGGCGGTGGTAGGTGAGATCGACCGGTTGAATCGCTGAGTAGCACAGGCCCTCGTGGGGTATCTTGTCGATGTCGTGGACGTTCACCTTCTGCGTGCCCACGTAGGTCCACTGGCAGGTGTTGTCCCAGTCGGCCCAGAAGGCAACGTATTCCAAGCTCCCTTTGTCGCACAGGCCGCCCGAATAGCCCGTGGAGCGCTTGATGCGGAAGGTGGCGACCAGCCGTTCGGGAAAATCCTCCTCCAGGCCCAGACACTCGAGCTCCTCGTAGGAGACGTTGGCTTTCGTCTTGTCCAGGGCGGCAATAGCGCCGCCCCAGTCCAGCCCCAACGCCTGCCACTCCGCGGACTTTGCGGCCGCCGCGTCCTGATCGAAGCCGACCTCTGAGAGCGCGAGGTGAAGGTCGCTGACGCCGAACCGATGGGACTCGACCTCCACCGCGGCCGCCGCCTTGGTCTTGGTCGTGGTCGCATACAGTTTGGCCAATTCTCCCAGGGTGAACGGCGGCGGATCGGGCAGGGGAATAGGCAGATACTGCACCTGCTCGAACAGCGGCGGCACCTTGAGCTTCGTGTGGATCTCCTCGCTGATCGACTCGAGCAGACAGAAGATGCTCCACGGGCGAGGTCTGATCTGGATGTGGCAGTCGAGCGCGTTGCCCCACGGCGGCAGCCAGGCGATGTTCGCCGCCCCCGGCGGCGGCACCCATTGCCAGGAGAGAATCGCATGCACCTGCGGGAGAACCGGGTGCTTGCAGCACTCCGGCCGCGGCTTGTACTTGAGGCTGGCCACATAGGTCAGAGGCTTGTCGGGCTTCTCGGCGCAGTCCTTTTCGGTCGGGATATCATGGACGCGCACGCCCGCCAGTCCGGCATCCTCCCACCCTGTGCCGTAGTTCACGAAGAAGCGAACATACTCCGTCGTACCGGCCTGGCAGAGATCGCCGCCATAGCCCAGCGGCAATTTGATCGCGATCGTGGCCTCGAGGACGCTCGCATCCGGATTGAAACCGACACAGGTCAGTTCCTCGTAACGCGTGTCCGCGACGATCTTCTTTACGGGTTTGAATGGGCTGTCGGAAATATTTCCGAAGTAATTGGGATTCTCGGTGAGCAGCCTCTTGAACTGAGCGCGCTCCACCTGGACTTCTGAAGTCGGCTTCTTCGCAGGCATTCTTCCTGACTCCTTCTCGTGAGAAACGAAGAGGCGTCGAATTGACCGTCAGAGACGCCGGCAAACGTGCGATGTGAAACGGCGCGTTGGCCGCGCTTGCCCGGGTGGACTCAAGTCCTGACCCGCATTGAAATTCGCGCCGTGACCGGGTCGACGCCTTTAATATAGAATATAGGACAACACCTATACCCTTCTATAGTCGAAAATGCTACACAAATTTAGTTCTATATTATCGTTCCATTGGAATAAAACAATACAGCATAGTAATTACGCAGCTTTGTACGAAAGTATATTTGGTATCGAAAAGAGAGCTCGTCCTTGATGTCGCGCTGGCGCCGTACGACGGGTCGCCGTGTGCAGCGATCGATGGAAAACGCTGCGGCTAGTCGGCGGAGGCGGGCGCGCGGGCGCGCAGCGGCAGGCGGCGCAGCTGCGACTGCAGGACGCCGGCCAGCACGAGCGCGCCGCCCAGGAGCTGGAGCGGCGTCGGGTAGACGGCGAACGCCGCGGCGGTGATGAGGATCGCGACCACCGGCGTCAGGTTGAGGAAGAGCGAGGCGACCACGAAGCCGAGCTTGCGCACGGCGTAGTGCCAGAGGAAGAAACCGAGGATCACCGGCCCGATCGTCATCCAGGAAAACAGTCCGAGGTCGAGGGCCGTATGCGGGATCGTCGGCCGCAGCGGCGCCAGCCCGGCGAGGGCGGCGAGGATGTAGACGGCGACCGAGGCGACGGCGCCGGTGGCGATGGTGAGGCCGGTGATGCGCAGCTGCGACCAGCCCGCCAGCCAGCGCTGCGCCATCAGCGAGTACCAGGCCCAGCAAGCCGTGGCCGTGAGGATGAGGATCTCGCCGCCGCGCAGGGCGAACGGCCCGTCGGCACCGCCGGGATCATAGGTGGCGATGACGCCGCCGACGATGGCGAGGCCGATCGCCGGTAAGCTGCTGCGGTCGAGCGGCTCGCGGAAGCCGATCCAGGCGACCGCCGCGTTGATCGCCGGCGCCATGGCCGAGAGCACGGCGGCGGTGAAGGGATTGGTATGGGCGAAGCCGACGATCAGCAGCGGTCCGAACAGCCCGACGCCGACCGCGCCCAGCAGCCACACGCGCCAATTGGCGAGTGCCCGGCCGATGCCGTGCCGCGACTCCATCACGACGACGATCACAAGGAAGACCGGGCCGGCGATGACATAGCGCCCGGACGTCAGCAGGAACGGGTCCCAGCGCGGCACCATGGCATTGACGCAGGGGATCATGGAGCCCCAGGCCAGCACGGTGACGAGCAGTCCCAGATTGGCGCGCAGCATCGCACCGGCCCCCTACCACCGTGCTCCCGGGCAATCCCAGCTGCCGGGACGGCAATTCTAGCGCCTCGCTTCGGCGGTGGCGACGGACCGATGCCCGCCGGCCTGCATGGCTGTCCCGCGCTTGCCGCAACGTCGCCGGCCTGCTCAACTGTGCGCTCGGCAGATGCCCAAGAACAGGTGTGAGGAGACGGAGAGCATGGCACAGGACTCGAAGTCGCGCTTCGCCGTCGATGACGTCAATCTCGCCGGCGCCTCCTTCAACAATGTCAATCTGGCGCAGGCCCGCTTCACCGATATCAATCTCACTGGCGCCTTCTTCGACGACATCAACTTCACGAACGCCGCCATCGGGAAGAACTGCAACGTCACGGGCATGACGATCGGCGGCATCGCCGTCGCAGACCTGCTCGCCGCCTATCGGGACCGGCCCAAGTAACCCAGCGGCCTTGCCATGACCTACGAGACCGTCGCCTTCGAGAACCGCGCCGGCATCGGCATCGTCACGCTCAACCGTCCGGAGCGGTTGAACGCCATCAACAAGGCGATGATCGATGAACTGAATGCGCTGCTTGACGCGATCGAGCGCGACGAGGCCGTGCGCGTGGTCGTGCTGACGGGCGCCGGGCGCGCCTTCTGCGCCGGCTTCGACCTCAAGGAGGGTGCCGCCACGCCCAAGGCAGGCATCGCCGACTGGCGGCCGATCATCCAGCGCGATTTCGACGTCATCATGCGCTTCTGGCACTTGTCGCGCCCGACCATCGCGGCCGTGCACGGTCCCTGCATCGCCGGCGGCTGCGAGCTGGCGCTCGCCTGCGACATCACCATCGCGGCTGAGGGCGCCGTCTTCGGCGAGCCCGAGCTGCGCTTCGGCAGCGGCATCGTCGCCCTGCTCATGCCCTGGTTCGTCGGCCCGAAGAAGGCCAAGGAGTGGATCCTCTCCGGCAACGACAAGGTGACCGCCGGCGAGGCCATGGCCTGGGGGCTGGTCAATCGCGTGGTGCCGGACGGCCAGCAGCTCGATGCGGCCCTTGCGCTCGCCCGCGACATCGCCGTCAACGACCGCGCGAAGGTGTCGATGGTGAAGCAGGCCATCAACCGCAGCTTCGACATCATGGGCATGCGCGATGCGCTCGCCCTCGGCATGGAGACCGAGGTCCAGCTCGAGGTCATGGAGACGCCCGAGGGCAAGGCCTTCCGGGAGATCGTCCGCAAGGACGGTCTCAAGGCCGCCCTCGCCTGGCGCGACGCCCGCTTCGGCCGCGAGTAGGCCTGCTCCGGCGGTGCGGGGCTTCTCCGCCGGCGAACGGAACTCTCGGCTTCCCCATTCGTTAAATTTGATGGCGACGAAGGCTATTGCCGCTGCCCATGGCGACCGTCATCAGGAGCAATCTGGGGCTGTCCCTTGCGCTATCGACAGGAGACTGTCGGCACATGACCGCGACAAGAGGAGGTAACCATGATCGCCAAAACCGTGAGGGCAGCCATGGCCGCTGCCATCTTGATCGGCTCGCTGGCGCTGTCCGGCTGCTACGCCAGCGTGGACGTGGACGGCTACCCGCACCATCACTACTACCACGACCGGTATTACCGCTAGGCCGGGTCCTCGGCTGCGGCCGCTGCCGCCAAGAGCGGCGGCCGCGGCGCCGTCCGCAACATGGTTAACGCGTTAGGAACCATTTAACCGCGATGGCCGATAATTCCGGTGCTCCGAACGGGCCGATGCCCTACCTTGGGCGCCCCCCGGAGCGCAGCCGGAATACCGACCAATGGCCTGGATCAACCTTGCACCCGCCGCGCTGACTCGCCGCTTGTCCAAGAAGCGGCCGGATGGCGCAGGCGCCGACAAGACGGCCCGCAATCGCACGCCGCGCATCCTCGTCATCGATGACGACGGGGTCACCCGTCTCGTCCTCGGCGCCGCCCTGCGCGAGGCCGGCTACGAGGTCGAGGAGGTCGGCGACGGCGCCGAGGGCGTCGCCGCCTTCCGCGCCCGTCCGGCCGATCTCGTGATCTCCGATCTGGTAATGCCGCAGCATGGCGGCCTCGAGACCGTGCGCGAGCTGCGGCAGACCGATCCGCGCGTGCGCATCCTCGTCGTGTCGGGCGTGATCGGCAGCAGCGCCGAGCATCTGCGCACGGCGGTCCGCCTCGGCGCCGACCGCGTGCTGCCGAAGCCCGTCAACCTCAAGGAACTGCTGGCCATGGTGGCCGGCCTCCTGGGCCGCGCGCCGTAGGCCTATCCGCGGCACTTCCGCGCGGGCCTCGCTGTTCACCTCCTGAGTTTGACCCCAAATTCCGTTGCCGACGTGGCACGGCTGGCCGCCACCATCCGATCACAATCGCGTCACGGCTCCTCGCCGCGCGGCGCGCCAACGGCTAGAGTGCGCAGCGTCGACGTCGACTGCAGCGACAGGAGGAAGCGATGGAAAACCGCCCGCCGGTGCCGCCGTTCACGGCGGAGACCGCCGCCCAGAAGGCCCGTATGGCCGAGAATGCCTGGAACACGCGCGAGCCCGAGCGCGTCGCGCTCGCCTATACCG
Source organism: Candidatus Acidiferrum sp. (assembly GCA_035518775.1). Taxonomy (GTDB): domain Bacteria; phylum Pseudomonadota; class Alphaproteobacteria; order Dongiales; family Dongiaceae; genus JBGPEQ01. The sequence continues at coordinate 19,890 of DATIXH010000192.1, read as the reverse complement.
AAGACAGCCGTTGGCGCAACCGCGCCGAGTTCTTCCAGGGCCGCCCCGCCATCATCGAGTTCCTGCGCCGCAAATGGGCGAAGGAGCTGGAGTACCGCCTCATCAAGGAGGTCTGGGCCTTTCACGGCAACCGCATCGCCGTGCGGTTCCAATACGAATGGCACGACGATTCCGGCAACTGGTTCCGCGCCCACGGCAACGAGCAGTGGGAGTTCACGGAGAGCGGCCTCATGCGCCGGCGCGAGGCCAGCATCAACGACGTGCCGATCCGCGAAGCCGACCGCAAGTTCCGCTGGCCGCTGGGGCCGCGGCCCGAGGGCCACCCCGGCCTGACGGAGCTCGGCCTCTGAAGGCCCGGGGCCGCGGCTCAACCGGGCCCGGCCCGCAGCGCCTTTTTGAGGAAGAACAGCTTATGGCCGGGCGGGTGGTCGTCGAGCACGCCGAATACCTGGTAGCCCTGCTTCTGATAGAACGCCGGCGCCTGGAAGCTGAAGCTGCCGAGGAAGGCACCGTGGCAGCCGCGCTCGAGCGCATAGCGCTCGGCCGCCTGCAGCAGCCGGGTGCCATGACCCGCGCCGCGCGCCGGCTCCGCCACCCACAGGTGGGTGACATACATCGAGCCACCCCAGATCTCGCCGAGCAGCCCGCCCAGTACCTCCTCGCGCCCGTCGCGCAGAAAGAACGCGACAGGGTAGCAGGCGGCGTGGCCGGTGGTCGCGATGTTGTGGTAGTCGACGCCGTTGACGACGATGTCCTTCGTCGCCTGGTCGGCATAGGGCTGAAAGGCGATCTGCAGGTCTTCCATGGCTGTCCCCCGAGCGGGGCAAGTCCCGCCGCCGCATTGAGGCGCGCCCCGGCGCTTGATTCAAGGCCGCCGGTGCGGAAACATGTCGGATCATGCTGCGCGCCGACGACGCCCCAATCCCCGAATCGCCGCCGGTGCCCGGCCACAACGGCGGCCCGCCGTTCGAGGAGGAGCCGCCCACCCGCGGGTTCGTCCACTACTGCTGGAAGCGGGCCCACCGGGCGGCCTGGCGCAATCCCCGGCCGCGAGATCATGCTGCGGCGCCTGAAGCGTGCCGAAGAACTCGGCATGACCTACCGCGAGTACACGGCCGTCATTCTCGACCGCGGCGTCTATCTCTAGCGCCCCCCGCGCCGCAGCCCGGATTCGTGTAACGGATCGTTGCGGCGCCGCGCCCTGCAACGAGCAGTTACCCGGCGCCGCTGCCGCTTTCGGCGGAATTGCGCCATCCTGACCGGCGGGCGACGCGGCACGCGCGTCGCACAGCGGGAACGAGGGCCTACGATGTCGACGAGATGGAAGCTGCTGTACGCGCCGTCCGAGCGGGCGGCGGAGGTGATCGGCCTCATGCTGATCGGCATCGGGATCGTCATCGATGCCGTCACCGGCCCCGACTACAGCAACCTGCTCTTCTACATCCCGCCGCTCACCTACGTCGCCTGGTTCTCCGGCCGGCGGGTCGGCTGGACCTATGTCGGGCTGGTTGCCGTCATCATCATCGTCGTCGACCTGCTCGAGTCCGGCGAGAGTCATGACCCGCTCGCCACGGGATTCAACGCCTTCACCCGCATCGCCACCACGGCCTTCGTCTACTGGGCGGTCTACAAGCTGCGCAGCACGATCGTGGCGCTGCGCGACGCCAATGCCCGGCTCGAGCGGCTCAACGAGCACAAGAACCTGCTGTTCGGCGTGATCTCGCACGACTTGAAGGGGCCGTTCAACGCGCTCCTCGGCTATGCCGAGCTGCTGGAGCGCTCGGCCGAGCGGCTGCCGCCGGAGCGCCTGAAGGAGTACGTCCGCAGCCTTGGCGACGGCGCCCGGCGCGCCTTCGACCTCCTGGGCAACCTGCTGCAATGGGCGCAGCTGCAGATGGAGAGCATGGCGCTGCAGCCGGCCCCGGTCGCGGTGGAGCCGCTGCTCGAGCGCTGTGCGCAGGCGCAACGGGCCGCCGCGGCGCCCAAGGGCGTCACACTCGTGGTCGAGCCGGCGCCGCCAGGGCTGCACCTCCACGCCGATGCCGCGGCGGTGCAGACCGTGCTGCGCAACCTGCTCGACAACGCCGTCAAGTTCACGCCGCCGGGCGGGCGCGTGACCATCAGCGCCCGCGCCGCCGCCGGCATGGTCGAGATCGCCGTCGCCGACAGCGGCGTCGGCATCCCTGAGCAGCGCCTGCCCGAGTTGTTCGAGATCGCGGCCCAGCGCACCACGATCGGCACCGGCGGCGAATCCGGGACCGGCCTCGGGCTGATCCTCTGCCGCGAGCTGGTGGCGCGCAGCGGCGGCCGCATCCGGGTCGAGAGCAGCGTGGGGCAGGGGTCGCGCTTCTGCGTCACCCTCCCGCAGGGCACGGCGGCGGAGGAAGCGGCCGCGCCCACCCCCGAAGGGGCGGTGGCCCCCGTGGGCGGCAGCCCGCGGGCGGCCGGCGAGACCGGCTAGCGCGCCTCCACCAACTCGCGCAGGCGCGCGATCAGCGTGCTGTCGTCGATCGGCTTCTGCAGGGTCGGGAGCATGCGCAGCGCTTCCGGAACGACCGAGCGCACATCGTAGCCGGTCGTCAGCAGCACGGGCACGGCATCGGCCAGCAGCCGTTCGGCCACCGGGTAGCTCATCTCGCCGCCGAGGTTGATGTCGAGCACGGCTACCGAGGGCTGGCGGTCGGCCAGGGCGAGCGCGTCGGAGACCGAGCCGGCCACCCCCGCGATCTCGGCCCCGGCGCCTTCCAGCGACTCGCGCAGGGCCAGCGCCGTCAGCGGGTCGTCCTCCACCACCAGCACGCGCTGGCCGTAGAGCGGCCGCTCGCCCGGCTTGTCGTCCTCCGGTCCCGCGCCGGGGTCGGCCGCGGCGCGCAGCGGCGCCGCCGTCCCGATGCGCCGGAGATCGAAGCTCATCTCGCAGCGCAGCCCCGGCCGCTCGAACGCCAGGGCGACGTCGCGCAGCGCGCTGCGTAGCAGCTGCGAGCCGAACCCTTCGCGGCGCGGCGGCTTCACCGGCGGCCCTCCACTTTCCTGCCAGGTCAGCCGCACGGTCGCGGCGTCGTGCGCGCTCTCCACGCGCCAGGAGATGTCGACGCGGCCGGATGGCGTCGACAGCGCGCCATACTTGGCGGCGTTGGTCGCCAGCTCATGGACGGAGAGCGCGAAGTTCAGGGCGTCCTTGGGGCCGATGATGCAGTTCGCCGGTCCCTGCAGCCGGACGGCGTCGCCGTAGGAGCCGAGGGCGTTGCGCAGGATGTCCGCCAGCTCGGCGCCCGGCCAGCGCGGCTGCGTGATCAGCCCGTGGGCGTAGGCCATGGCGCCGATGCGGCCGCGTACGGCGCTCGCCAGCGCGTCCTTGCTGGCGGCGTGGCGCGCGGTCAGCTGCACGACCGCTTGGATCGACGCCAGGATGTTGCGCACGCGATGGTCCAGTTCGGCGGCCAGCAGTTGCTGCCGCTCCTCCGCCGCCTTCTCCTCGGTGATGTCATGGGAGGTCCCGACATAGCCGAGGAACGCGCCGGCGGCGTCCTGGCGCGGCACGGCGCGCGAGCGCATCCAGCGATAGGCGCCGTCGGCGCGGCGGAAGCGGAAGTCGCCTTCGAACATCGCGCGCGTCGCGTAGGCCCGCGGGTAGGCGCCGAGGTACGGTTCGAGATCGTCCGGATGCACGTAGCGCGTCCAGTCGAAGGTCCGCGGCTCGGCCTCGCCGATGCCGAGGAAATCCAGATAGGTCTTGTTCACGTATTCGGCGCCCTCGGGGCCGTTGAACCAGAGCAGCGTCGGCGCATGGTTGGCGAGGACGTCCAGCCGCTGCTCGCTGTGGCGCAGCGCCTCCTCCACCCGCTTGCTCTCCGTGACGTCGAGGGTCACGCCGCACAGCCGCACGGGCCGTCCGTCGCCGTCGCGGTGGACCTCGGCGACCTCGTGGACCCAGCGCTGCACGCCGTCGGGGCGGGTGACGCGGAACTCGACGTCGTACTGCTTCTCGCCGGCATAGGCCGCGGTCAGCGCGGCATCGACGCGCGCCCGGTCCTCGGCATGGACCAGACGGGCGAAATCGTCGCCCGTGCCCGAGGGGATGCCGAGTACGTCGAGCGACGAGCCCGAGCGCAGGGTCTCGCGGGTCAGCAGGTCGAGGTCCCAGACCACCGCCTTCGCCGCCCGCAGGGCGGACCGGAACCGGTCGGAGGAGGAGAGCGGCATGGGCGCCTCACTGCTCGTGCCGGGTCGCCCGGCATGATCCGAGCGGCGATCGCAATCGGACAAGAGGTGGACAAGTCATCATCATCCTCCCGTCAAGTACGACGTCGCCAATTCCCAGACGGCAGCCCGGCCGACGTTTCGATTGTCTTTGTTTTATTGTCGACGGTAGCATGGAGGATCACATCGATCCACGCGGAAATATCACGTCCATGAGCAAACCCGCCACAGCCCGCATCGGCCTCGTCGGCGACTATGACGCGGCCGTGCCCGCGCATCAGGCGATCCCGCGCGCGCTGGCCCTGGCGCAGAGCGCCCTCGACACGCCCCTCGAGTTCCGCTGGTTGCCGACGGACGAGATCGAAAGCGACGCGACGCTGGCGCCGTTCGATGCGCTCTGGTGCGTGCCGGCGAGCCCCTACCGGAGCATGGACGGCGCGCTGCGCGCCATCCGCTTCGCGCGCGAGCGGCCGCGTCCGTTCCTCGGCACCTGCGGCGGCTTCCAGCACGCGGTCGTGGAGTATGCGCGCAACGTTCTGGGCTGGGCCGACGCCGAGCATGCGGAGACCGCGCCGGACGCCGCGCGCCCGGTGATCGTGCCGCTCGCCTGCGCGCTCGTCGAGGCGACCGGCAAGGTGCGGCTGCTGCCCGGCTCGCGCATCGCCGCCGCCTATGGCGGGGGCGAGGCGGTCGAGGGTTATCGCTGCCGCTACGGCCTCAACGAGGCGTTCCGCGCGACGCTGGCATCGGGCGCGCTGCGCATCACCGCCGAGGACGACGCCGGCGACGTGCGCGCCCTCGAGCTGCAGGGTCATCCGTTCTTCGTCGCCACCCTCTTCCAGCCCGAACGCGCGGCGCTCACCGGCCGCCTGCCGCCGCTCGTCGCCGCCTTCGCGAGCGCGGCCGTCGACGCGGCGGCGCGGGCGCCGTCGGCTCTGTTGCCCGCGCAGTAGGAATACGAAGGCCGTAGGGGCGCGCTGCGCGCGCCCGCGCCTCCGACGCTCCACATCGCGGTTGTGCGGGTGTGGTCGGCCACCCGGGCGCGCGCAGCGCGCCCCTACAAGAGCGGCATCGGGTCAGGGCCGGAGTGGAGGATGTCCGAGCGTCAGCTCGTCGGCCGGCGCAGGTTGCGCACCACGCGCGAGGCGTCGACGCCCGGCGCCGGCTTGGTCGGTGCCGGCGCAGGCGACGACTCGGCGGTCGGCGCCGCTTCGGCCGGCGCCGGGGCGGGCATGAGACGCGGCCCGTCTGGGTGCAACGCCCGGGGCACGGCCTGCAGGTTGGTCACGCCTGGCGGCGCCACCGTGGCGTCGAGCAGCTCCAGCGACAGCTCGTAGATCGGGCCGTTGGTGCGTTGGCCGCGCTCGCGGTGGCGCACACGGATGGCCTCGTCTGGGCTGACCCCGATCGTATGGCCGTGCTCGAGCACCGGCCCGTTCATCAGGAGATAGCCGGCAGTGCCGATGACGCGCTGGATGACGACGGCCGGGTGCAGCTTGGCCGGCAGGAACTCGATCTCGCGCCCGACGAACGTCGCCAGGCCTGTGGTCGCCATCGCCACGCCGGGCATGCCGTCCTCGGTCGTGCCCTTCAGCAGCTGCAGCTGGATCCAGCTGTCGACCGGCGGCGTCCCGCTCAGGAAGCGCGCGGCGCCCTCCTGGAAATCCTGCGGCCGCGTGATCGCGCTGCCCGAGGGCCAACAGACGGCCAGCGCCGGCGCCAGATCGCAGAGCGCCGCCGTCAGCAGGCTCAGCTCGCCGGCGCAGCGCACGGCCCCCAGGCAATCGCTCGCGCCGGTGATGTTGCCGACGACGATATGGGCGGTGTGCGGCGCCACGGTCGCACGCGCGTCCGGCCAGACCAGGTCCGCGGCGGCGAAGGTAGCGTTGAGTTCGCCTGAGGGCAGCAGCGCGTCGATCGACATGATGGCCGCGGTGGTGCCGCCGATCTGGATGACGTGGCTATTGCCCGCGGCGTCCTGCGGACCGCCCTTGCCGAGGGCGACGACCTGGCCCTTGAAGGCGGGGAAGCGCCGTTTGACCGCGGCGATCAGAAGCTCGGACGAGATCGGGCTCGGGCGGGCAAGCGGGATCCACGCGATGAAGCGGCCGAGCGTGGCTGTGTCCGGCTCGCCGGTGGGCCCGGTCCGGTCGGCGCTTGCGCTCTCCGGGCGCGGCGGCAGCGGCCGGTCGCCGAAGGCATCGGCGGGGATGCGTCCCTGCGCATCGAGCTTGGCCAGCCGGGCCGCGAAGATCGGGATGCCCGAGCGCTGCCCCTGCGACTCCAGGCGCAGGCACACCGCCTCGCCGTTGCCCATGTCGACGCTGTCGCCGTCCTCGAAGCCGGCCCCGCGCCGGGCAATGAAGGCCAGCAGGCTGCCGACGATCTTGCCGAGCGCCTCCTGGCTGCGCGCGACCGGCAGCAGCTCGAGCTCGCGGCCGACGAACGGGCGCAGCCCCGTGGTCATGGCGGAGAGCGTGCGCTGCCCCATCACGCGCGGCCCGTCGGTGAAGAGCGTCTGCACCCACAGGTCGATCGCCGGCTCGCCGTTCACCATGCGGGCCGCGACGTCGCGGAAGCGGCGCGCCTCGCTCAGCCGGTTGCCGGTCGGCCAAAGCACGCCGAGCGCCGGCGTCATGTCGCACAGGGTCGCGCAGACCAGGGTGACGCAGATGGCGTTGAGGAAGACCTTGTCGTTGCCGTCCTTGCGCTGCAGCGCGACGACGCCGAGATGGGCGTAGCAGCCGGCGAAGGCGGCGCGCGCCTCCGGCCAGTCGCGCGTGGTGGCGAGCGCGATCCCGATCATGTCAGCCGGCACCGGCTGCGCCATGGCATAGACCTCGATCGCGCAGGGCCCGATCATCAGCCGGATCGGCATGCCCGGCTGCGTGGCCTCCACGATGTTGCCGACGCCCAGCTTCTCCACATAGGCGGGAAAGCGCTGCTTCAGCCGGTCGGTCAGCAACCGGCCCGTGACGGTCGTATGTCGCGACAGTCCGATCTGCGCGTAGATCTGGGTGCCGTCCGCCAAGCTCTCCCTCCGCATCGACCCGGTACCGCCGCATTAGAAGCGACGGCCATTTACTTTTCGTTAAGCGCGCCGTGGCGGTGACGCCTTGCGCCCGGCCGGGCGCTCGGCGCTTGCTGGGTCTTCGAGACGGGTCGTAGGCTGGCGAGGTTGCCGGCCCCGCGCGGCAGCGGGCCCGGCCGAGACAAAGAGGGGGCGATCCAATGATGGCGTCCAGCACCGGGTTCCTGCGGTTTCTTCCCGTCGTCGTTGCCGTTGGGGCCGTGGCGATCGGCATTTTCATCTTGGCCATCCCGGCCGCAACCGGCGGTCGATGGCCGTCCTGGACGGGCCTCGACGGCAAGACGGCATGGGATCTCGCCAATCTCGTCATCGTCCCGGCGTCATTGGCTGTCATCGCTTTCCTCTTCAGCGACAAGCAGCGTCTCGAGGATCGCGAGATCGCGCGCGCCCAACGCGAGCAGGACCTCCGCATCGCCGAGGAGCAACGGCGCGCCGACTACGAGATCGCGCAATTTCGGGAGCGCGAGGAGGCGCTGCAATCCTACCTCTCCACGATGACGGACCTCATATTGGGGCACGATCTCACGGACAAGAAGGTGGCCGCCATCGCGCAGGCGCGGACGATCAGCCTGCTGTCCAGGCTCGACGGCAACCGGCGGGCGGCCGTGCTGGAGTTCCTGGCGAGCGCCGGACTGATCGTCGCCGAGAACCCGACGATCAGCCTGTCCGGCGCCGACCTGTCGAACATGCAGGGCGTGCGACTCTCGATGACCGGCATGTCGCTGAACGGCGCCAACCTTTACAATTCGCGGCTGGCCCATTCCTCGCTGCGCAGCTGCGACCTTCGCTACGCCGACCTGACCGATGTCGACCTTGCCGATTCCGATCTGTTCGGCGCCGATCTCCGCGGCGCAAATCTCGTGGGAACCGACTTCTCCCGGACTATCCTTGTGAACGCCGACTTCAGCAAGGGCATTCCGTCGCGGGCGAGCGTGAGCCCCGCCAAGGCGCGGGCCGACGCCCGCGAAGCGGAAGAGAACTGGCTGGCCAGGATCGCCCAGGCGAAGTTCGCGGGCGCGAAATACAGCTATTCCACCAAGTGGCCGGCGGGCGTCGATCCGAAGGCGATGGGCGCCATCGACGTCAGCGGCTGACGAGGCGGGCTGCGGCCATTCAGCCGGGCGGCCTGCGCTTGTGCACGGGCTGCCGGCCCGCACGCGGCCGCTTCTCCGCGCTGCTCCGCCCCCGCATGGCCGCGACGAAGACGCGCAGGATCTCCAGCCACGCATTGCCTTTGGGGTAGTAGAGAAAGAGGCTCGGCCGCTCGATCGCGAAGTCGTCGAGAACGCTCACCAGCGCGCCGGACCGCAGGTCGTCTGCGATGTTCGGCCTGAACAGCCAGCCGATCCCCAGCCCGCCGCGCGCCGCATGCACCAGGGCGGCCGTACTGTTGACGACAAGGCTCCCCTTGACGTCGACGCTGATGTCGCCCTTGAACGGCCAGGCGGCGATCCGCTTCGAGGCGATGTAGCGATAGCGGATGCAGTTGTGGCGCAGCAGGTCCCCCGGCCGCTCCGGCCGCCCGTGCCGCTCGAGATAGTCGGGGGAGGCGAAATACACGGTCCGCACCGGCGGCGTGAGCCGAACGGCAATCATGTCCTCCTGAATGCGGTCGCCGAACCTGACGCCCGCATGGAAACCTTCGGCGACGATGTCGATGAAGGCCTCCTCGAACGAGAGCTCCAGTTCGATCTCGGGATACCGCCGCTGGAAGGCCGCGAGGCGCGGTGCGATCGCCAGTTCGTAGGCGAAGTAGGGGAGCGTGATGCGGATCGTGCCTTTGCGCGTCTCGCCTATCCCGCGCGCTTCCTCCACGGCCGCTCCGAGTTCCGCCATGGCCGGTGCCGCCCGCTTCAGCAGCCCGCGCCCGGCATCGGTCAGGCGGACCGAGCGCGTGGTGCGGGTGAACAGCGACACGCCGATCTGCTCCTCCAGGGCCTTCAGTCGCGAACTGACGGCGGGCGGCTGTACGCCGAGAGCGCGGGCCGCGCCGCGCAGCGAGCGCTGCTCGGCGACGGCCAGAAAGACCTCCAGGCCGCCCGCGGGAAGTCGGCTCATTATTCGATCATCCTTATCACTCTATTCGGATTGAGAAGGCTATATGAAATAATCGCGCCGGTCTATCGGTTCCCCGGTCGGAGGCGCATGACGGGGACGGCGGTGGCGGAGATTCATAGCGGCGGCTGCCAGTGCGGGGCCGTGCGGTACGAGGTGCGCGGCGATCCCATCATGATCTATGCCTGCCACTGCACGATCTGCCAGCGGCAGTCCGGCAGTGCCTTCGGCATGGCCGTGCTGTTCGACCGCGGCGGACTGCGGATGCTCGGCGGCGCGCCGGCGCATTTCGTACGCCCGGGTCATGGCAAGCAGTTCCGCTGCTATTTCTGTCCGCGCTGCGGCGCGCGCCTCTATCACCAGTGGTTCACCGAGCAGGGCGACGCCCCCTTTCTGAACATCAAGCCGGGCACGCTCGACGATACGAGCTGGGTGCGGCCGGGCTGCCCTGTGTGGACGCAGCACGCGCAGCCCTGGATCCGCTTCGCCGAGGACGACGTCGTCTTCCGGCAGCAGCCGGAGCTGGATGCCATGCCGCGGTTCAAGGCGCCATGAGCGGAGCAGCCGCGCCGCGCCCGCAGATGGTCGTGCGGGGCGTGTCGACGGATCGTGGCGACGATGGTCGTGTCGTCGCTCGGCGACGCGCTGGTGAAGTACGTCAGCGCGGATTTCTCCCTGTGGCAGATCTACGTGGTCCGCTCCCTGCTGGCCATACCCATGATCGTCGCGCTGCTCCTGGCCGGCCCCCGTCCTCTGATCGTGTCGCGCCGTTCGCTGCGATGGGCGCTGCTGCGCAGCCTGCTGCTGATGCTGATGTGGCTCGCCTTCTACGCCGCCTTGTCGACTCTGAGCCTGCCGGTCGTCGCCGCGGCCTACTACACGGCGCCGCTCTTCATCACGCTGTTCGCGGCCGCGATCGGCGGCGAGGCCGTCGGAATCAGGCGCTGGATCGCCATCCTCGCCGGCTTCGTCGGCGTGCTGATCATCCTGCGGCCGGCCACCGACGCCTTTTCCTGGCTCACCCTGCTGCCGGTCCTGTCGGTTGTGTTCTACGCGCTGGCGGCCATCGTCACGCGCACGCGCTGCGCCGACGAACGGCCGCTCGCGCTCTCCCTGGCGCTCAACCTGTCGTTCCTCGTCACGGGCGCGATCGCCTCGGCCGTCATCGCCGCCTGGCCGCCCTCCACCAGTCTCGTCGTCGGGAATCCCTTCCTTCTCGGCCATTGGACGCCGATGGGTGCACATGCGTGGGGCGTCATGGCGATGCTGGCGGCCCTGATCGTCGCCATCAGCGCCGGCATCGCCGGCGCCTACCAGTGCGCTCCGCCGGCCGTCATCGCGACCTTCGAATACAGCTATCTGGCCTTCGCGGCCGTCTGGAGCTTCCTCTTGTTCGCGGATGTGCCAGACCCGCCGACCATCGCCGGCATGCTCCTGATCGCCGGCGCGGGGCTCGTGGTCGTCGCCCGGCCGAAGGGTTCGAACGCAGTTCCACCGGCGCAGAGACGCGCGGGAGTGTAGGGGCGCGCTGCGCGCGCCCGTGCGTCATCGCTCGTTTATCCCCGTGGGCCGCTCGCCTCCATGGTCAGGCGCGCGCAGCGCGCCCCTACAGGAGTGCGTCCTGCTACGCAAATGCGATTGCAACTCCGGCCGCGCCTTCGGGTTGTATTCCCACAGTCGTCACAACTCCGGAGGTACCGGCATGAAAGGCCTCACCGCCTGGTTCTTCGGCTCGGCGCTCGTCTACGCGCTCGTCGGGCTGGTGTTCGGGCTGATCGTCAATCCGATCGGCGGACACAATCAGATACCGACCCACGCCCATCTGATGGATGTCGGCTGGGTCAGCTTTGCGATCTTCGCGTTCTTCTACCATCTGTTCCCCGAGCGCGCGGCGGCCGGGCTGGCAATCCTGCACTTCTGGCTGGCGCAGCTGAGCCTCATCGTGCTCACCGTCGGCTTCTACCTGGTCTTTGCCGGCTTCATCCCTGTCGGCGAGCCGCTCGTCATCCTCGCCTCCATCGGCTACCTCCTGTCGATGCTGATTTTCGTCCTGGTCGCCCTGCCGGCGCTCAGGCGAGCGCCGTAGCGCCTTCTATGACATGGTTGGCGTACCCGCGTGGAGCGGGCGACGCCTTCCCGCTATGCCGCCGACGAAACATCCGATAGCATCGATGCCCGCAGACCACTGACGCGCAGGGGCCGTGCCGAGCGCAACCGACATCGCCGATCTCAAGCGCTTCCAGGGCAAGATCGCCCTGGTGACGGGTGCCGCATCGGGCATCGGCCGCTCCACGGTCCGGCGCCTCGCGGCCGAAGGCGCGAAGGTCGTCGCCACCGATCTGTCCGAGCCGGGCCTCGCCGCGCTTGCCGGCGAGCTCGGCGGCGCGGTTGCAGCGCTGGCGCACGACGTGACGCAGGAGGATGGCTGGCGCCGCGCGCTCGCAAAGGCCGAGCGGTCGTTCGGTGCCCTGCATGCCCTGGTCAATGCCGCGGGGATCCTCGCGCACGGCACGATCGAGGACACCTCGCTCGCGGACTGGCGGCACATGATGGATATCAACGTCTACGGCACCTTTCTCGGCTGCCGCCTCGCCATGCCCCTGATGGCGCGGACCGGCGGCGCCATCGTCAATATCTCGTCGATCGCCGGTCTCGAGGGCACGCCGGACATCCTGGCATACGGCGCCAGCAAGGGCGCCGTGCGCTCGCTGACGAAGGCCGTCGCGCTCGACGGCGCGCAACGGCGCCCGCAAGTGCGCTGCAATTCGATCCACCCTGGCGTGATCGCCACCCCCATGGTCTCGAACTACTTCGCCGAGCGTGAGGATGCGGCGGAGACGGAGCGCGTTTGGCGCAAGGTGCAGCCCGCCGGCGAATTCGGCCAGCCGGAGGACGTCGCCGCGATGATCGCCTTCCTCGTGTCCGACGAGTCGGCCTTCGTCACCGGCGCCGAGTTCGTGGTCGACGGCGCCGCGACCGCGTGACGGGGAAGACCATGGCTCGCATGGCGCGGAAGACGGTGGTGGTGACGGGCGGAGGCTCCGGCATCGGGGCCGCTTGCGCGCGGTGGTTGGGCCGAGAGGGCGCGAACGTCGTCGTGGCCGACATCAATCCGGCCAAGGGGCAGGGCGTGGCGGCCGAGATCGGTTCCTCCGCGCGTTTCGCCGCGCTGGACGTCCGCGACGAGGCCGCGTGGCAGGCCTTGCTCGCGGACCTCCGGGCGCAGGGCGGCGTCCACGGCCTGGTGAACGCGGCTGGCGTCGCCCACGTCGACGATACGCTCGACCGCTGCACGCGCGCGGTCTGGGACTTCACGATGGGCGTCAATCTCGATGGCGTGTTTCTCGGTACCAAGCACGCCATCGCCCACATGACGGAGGGTGGCGGCTCGATCGTCAACATCGCCTCTGTTCTCGCCAATACCGGTGCGGCCACGGCCATGGCCTACTGCGCCAGCAAGGGCGGGGTGTGGCTGCTGACGAGATCCGCGGCCCTGCATTGCGCCCGTGCGCGCTATCCGATCCGCGTCAACACGGTTCATCCGGGCTATATCCGGACGCCGATGCTGGATCCCTATCTCGCGGCCGACCCGACCCTGGAGCAGGGGCTCGCCGCGTGCCATCCGCTCGGTCGCCTGGGCAGGCCCGAGGAAGTCGCGGACCTCGTCCTGTTCCTCCTATCGGATGACGCGCGTTTCGTGAACGGCGCCTCCCTCGCCATCGACGGCGGCTACCTGGCGGAGTGACGCCAGGAGATCCGACTTGATTGTTCGTCGTTTGTTCCTACATCAAGAGCTCGGTCTTTTTGGCCTCGATCTTTGACATCGTGAATAGGCTGAATGTTGCTGCACGCGGGCAGCACCACACGCCGCCTGCCCGCGTTAACCTTTTGCGTAAGATTTCCACGTCGAACGTGCACCTCCCGCTGGATATGGGGTCCATCGCTCCAAATCGAGGTTCGCAGGCGACCGGCTTGGTCGCACTGCCCTGATGGAAGGGCGCACCTACTACGAACCCGCTCTCCTACACCGCTTGGCATGGGGTCCATCGCCCGAAATCGGCATGCTGCGCTCAACGGTGATGGTGTAAGGGCGACCCTGCGTGGTCGCCCATGGCCGTAGCCGTCACGCGGTCAAAGGGCGCCCACGCGGGGGGCGCCCCCTAGGAACCCCCGTCTTTCCCCGCTGGGCATGGGGTCCATCGCTCAATTCTGAGTCTTCATCCCAGGCGGCACCCCGCTCTCGAAGCAGTAGTAGAGGGTCTGGAAGCTGCGGCGGAAGTCGACCACCCGCTTGCGCACGTCTTCCGGCTTCCGTCCCTTCACCAGCAGGTCGTGCATGAACTCGGCGATGGCGGCCATCTCGGCCGGCCCCATGCCGAGCCGGGTGACCTCGATGGTGCCGATGCGGATGCCGGAGGGCTTGTCCCAGTCCTCCGGGCGGTCGCCCGGGATCAGGTTCTTGTTGACGATGATGTTGGCCTCCTGCAGGCGGTTGGCCGCCGCGTAGCCGCCGCCCCACTGCCGCACGTCGGCGATTGCCTGGTGCGAACGGGTGAAGCCCCTGTGGGCGGCAAGGCAGGGGATGCCGCGCTCCTGCAGGGCCTGCGCCAGGGCCTGGGCGTTGGCCACGATCTGGGCCATGTAGATCTTGCCGAAGGCGAGTAGCTCCGCGGCGGCATAGCCGAGGGCAGCCACTCGGTTCACCTGATGGGTGGCGGCCCAGACCGGGAAGACGGCATGGGTGAGCGGCTCCGTGAGGGCGGGGTCGTTCCAGATCATGATGCCGCTCTGCGGCCCGCTGAAGGTCTTGCCGGCCGAGCCCGTCAGCACGTCGGCGCCCTCGCGCAGGGGGTCCTGGTACTGCCCGCCGGCGACCAGGCCCAGCTGATGGGCGCCGTCGAAGAACAGCCGCCCTCTCCACTCGCCGACGATCGCCTTCATCTCCCGCAGCGGGAAGGGGAAGAGGGCCATCGATAGCCCGAGCGCCACCAGCTTCGGCCGCACCGCCCGGGCGACGATGCGGAAGGCCTCGAGATCCACTTCAAGCTCCTTGGGATCGAAGGGCACGTCGACGATCTTGAGGCCGCGGGCGCCTGCCGGGCCGTCGAACCGGTTGCTGGAATGGCCGCCGAAGGGCTGGGCGACGCTCATGATGACGTCGCCGGGCTCGGTGAGCGCGGTGTAGACCGCGGCGTTGCCGATCATGCTGGCGCAGAGGCGGTGATCGGCGTAGTTGGCGTCGTAGAGCTTCTTCAGCAGCTCGACCGTCAGCGCCTCGATCTCGTCGATATGCTTAGTACCGGTAAACCAACGCTGCAGCTGCCCGATGTGCCCCTCGGCCGCCCGCGTGCCGACCTCGGCCGAGAGCAGCCGGCGCACCGTCGGGCTGGTCGGCGCCTCCGGCGCCAGCAGGTTGATGCACTGCTCGCCCCGCCATTTGGCGTTGCGCTCCACGGCCGCCAGGATCTCGGCACCCATCGATTCGAAACCGTTGCAGGCGTCGAGCAGCCGGCGGGTGCGGGCCAGAACCTCGGCGTCGTGAACTTCGAATTGCGTGGCGGCCATCATGCGTTCCCCTGTCTCGAGTTCTAACCGAGCGTTAATACCTGCCGCATAGGATCGGGCGCAATCCGTGCTCCATCCGAGAATGACGAAGGACTGCCGGTCGCGATATGAGTGCGGGCGAGCTTCAGCAATTGTTGACGGTGCGAGCGATCGATGGCGGCTTGGCGCCGGCCAGCGGCCCTGTGGGGTTGTCCGCGCGCGTCCGGCAGTTGCGCGACTACTGGGACTCGAAGCGAGGCGATCGCACGGCACCCGCGCGTTCCGACATCGATCCTGCCGAGATCAAGCAGCTGCTCCCCCATCTGCTGATCGCCGACCTCTCCGGTGATCCCTTGCGCGTGCGTATCCGGCTCGCGGGCACGCGGGTCTGCGAGGCGTTCGGATTCAACATCGCGGGCCGCTGGCTCGAGGAACTCGATCTCGATGTCGACTTCTGGATGGCGCAGTATCGGCGCCTGATCGCCGCACCGGCGCCGATCTACGGACGCACCACAGGGATGCGCGGGGCGGTCGAGGCGTTCCGCTCCGACTGGGCGATGTTCCCCCTGTCGAGCGACGGGCAGCGGGTCGATCAGTGCCTGGAGATCGAGGACTGGACCAAGGGCAGTCCCACCGACCGCTTCGACGACAGCTCGATTGTCTGGCGCGTGGTCGCCCTGGTCTAGCCGCCCGCGACCTCGTAGCGAGTCACGTCGATGTTGACGGCGATCGAGATGCGCTCGCCGCTGCCGAAGAACGGATGCACCCAGTGCTCGATCCAGGCCGGGAAGGCGACGAGCATGCCGGGCTGCGGACGGATCGTGAGACCGCGCCCGAACATGAAGGCCGGCAGCCGCCCGAACACCGCCGCCGGCCGCGGGTCCTTCAGCTCCAGCAGGCCGTTGAACTGGTGTCCCGGCTCTTCCTCGCCCGTCGCCACGTAGTAGACCACCGACCAGTGGCTGCCGGCGTGCACGTGCAGCGTGTTGTAGTGGCCGCGCCGGTTCACGTTGGCCCAGCCGGTGGCGTTGTAGGCGAGACTGAGGGCATTGGCCTTCTCGCGCAGCGGCAGCCGGCAGAGGCGCTGCACCGCGCCGTCGATCCAGCCCTTCAGCGTCGCGATCTCCGGCTCCGGCCATGTGAGCAGCGTCTCCTCGGAATGCCAGCCACCGGCGTTGCTCTTGCTCTTGCCGGCGTCGGCGCGCTCGCGCCCGAGGATGGCCCGCTTCAGGCCGCCGTTGACCGGGCCTGCACCCGGGACCGACTGGATCATGATCGGCACACCGAAGGTGATCGTGATGTCCGGTGCGACAGCGACGTCGAGGCTCATCAGAGGTAGCCCAGGCTGCGCAGGGAGGCATGCCCCTTGCGACCGATGATGACGTGGTCGTGCACGGCGATGCCGAGCTTGTCGGCGGCGGCGGCGACCTCCTTGGTCATGGCGATGTCGTCCTGCGAGGGCGTCGGGTCGCCGGAGGGATGGTTGTGCACGAGGATGATGGCGGAGGCCCCGAGCTCGAGCGCGCGTTTCACGACCTCGCGCGGATAGACGGGCGTGTGGTTCACGGTGCCGTGCTGCTGCTCCTCGTCGGCGATGAGCGCGTTCTTGTTGTCGAGGAACAGCAGGCGGAACTGCTCGGTCTTCTCCTCGGCCATCGCCATGCGCAGATAGTCGAGCAGGTTCTTCCAGGAGCCGATGACCTCGCGCTTGAGGACCTCCTGCTGCGCCATCCGCAGCGCGCAGGCCTGCACGACCTTGATGATGACGGCGGCGGCGGGTCCGACTCCGTCGCACTGCTGCAGCTGCTCCGGCGTCGCCGCCATCACGCCCGCGAACGTGCCGAAGCGCTTGATCAATGCCTTGGCGGCCGGCTTGGTGTCGACGCGTTTCTGCGCCTGCGCCAGCAGCAGCTCCAGCAGTTCATAGTCCTGGAGAGAGCCGTCGCCGCCGTTCAGGAAGCGGTCGCGCAGGCGCTGGCGGTGGCCGAGATAGTCCGGCTTGTCGTCGCCGCCGTCGGCCACGACGCGAGGGTCCGTCAGCTGCGGTAGGGCGGGCGGTCGAGCCCGGTGGGCGAGCCGGTGAAGATCTCGTAGCCGTCGGCGGTCACCGCCACCGTATGCTCGAACTGGGCGGAGAGCGAGCGGTCGCGCGTGACGGCCGTCCAGCCGTCGTCCAGCACCTTCACCTCGGGACGGCCGGCATTGATCATCGGCTCGACCGTGAAGAACATGCCCTCGCGCAGCTGTGGCCCTTCGCCGGCGCGCCCGAAATGCAGGATGCTCGGCGTGTCGTGGAAGACCTTGCCGATGCCGTGGCCGCAGAAGTCGCGCACGACCGAGAAGCGATGCGACTCGGCGTAGGACTGGATGGCATGGCCGATGTCGCCGAGGGTCGCGCCCGGCTTCACGACCTCGATGCCGCGCATCATCGCCTCGTAGGTGACGTCGATCAGCTTCTGGGCCTTCACGCCGACCTTGCCGACGGCGAACATGCGACTGGTGTCGCCATGCCAGCCGTCGACGATGACGGTGATGTCGAGGTTGACGATATCGCCGTCCTGCAGGCGCTTGTCGCCGGGAATGCCGTGGCAGACGACATGGTTGATCGACGTGCAGATGGACTTCGGGAAGCCGCGGTAGTTCAGTGGTGCGGGAATGGCGCCGTGGCTCACGATGAAGTCATGGCACAGGCGGTCGAGCTCGCCGGTCGCAACGCCCGGCTGCACGTGCGGCGTGACGAAGTCGAGAGTCTCGGCAGCCAAGCGCCCCGCCTGCCGCATGGCGGCGAAGGCCTCGGGGCCATGAATCTTGATCCGACGAGCGTCGTAGCTCCAATCCTGGGCCGGCTCGGCTTCCTTCATCAAATGCTTCACGGGCGTGGCCGATCCTCTCGGCAAATGCTCTAAGACAGCCTCCAATAAATGGCTTTGCCGCCTTGTTTTCAAGCCCTTATTGAGTGGTCCGGACAGTCCGCATGGTCGAAAGGCAGTCAAAACAGGGCCGTAGCCGCCAGCCGGTCGAACTGGCGATCGAGTGGATCGGGGCGCGTGGCGACGGCGTGGGCTACACAGCCGGTCGGCCTGTTTACGTCCCGCTAACCATAACCGGCGACCGGCTGCGCGTGCAGCTGGAACGGCCGCGCGGCGACGGCTACGCCGGCCGGATTCTCGAGGTGCTGGCGGAGGGGCCGGGGCGCGTGCCAGCACCCTGTCCGCATTTCGGCGAATGCGGCGGCTGCGCGCTGCAGCATGTCGAGGACCTGCGCTACGCTGCCTGGAAGGAACAGCTGGTGGCAACGGCGCTTGCCCGCCGCGGATTCGCCAATCCGCCGCTACGGCCGCTCCTGCGGGTCGCGGCGGGGACGCGGCGTCGGGCGAATCTGGCGGCCGAACATGCCGGCCGAGCGGTGCGACTAGGCTTCCACGCGCGCGAGAGCAATCGCGTGGTCGACGTCACCGGCTGCCTCGTCCTGGCGCCTGCGCTGAGTCGCCTGTTGCCGCCGCTACGTGCCGCGCTCGCCGCGATCCTCACCGACGGCGAGCGAATCGAGGTCACGGCAACGGCGACCGATGGCGGTGTCGACCTGCTGCTGGAAGGCAGGCCCCCGCTTGCGCTGGCCGCGCGGGAAGCCTTCGCCGCCTTCGCCGAGAGCGCCGATCTCGCCCGCCTCACCTGGCGCGCTCACGGCCTGCCGTCCGACCCGATCGCCATGCGCCGCCCGCCGCGGATCGTCTTCGCGGGCGTGGCGGTGGATCTGCCGCCCGGCGCGTTCCTGCAGCCGACGGCGGCCGGCGAGGCGGCCCTCGCCGCGGCGGTCACGCAGGCGCTGGCGGGATGCCGGCGCGTGGCCGACCTTTATGCGGGCTGCGGCACCTTCACGTTCCCGTTGGCGCGCGGCGCGCGCGTGCATGCGGTCGAGGGCGACGCCGAGGCCATCGGTGCGCTCGCCGGTGCGGCCCGCCGGGCGGTCCCCGCCCCGGCCGTCACGACGGAACAGCGCGACCTCGCGAACGATCCGCTCACCGACAAGGAGCTGGGGCGCTTCGACGGCGTCGTATTCGATCCGCCGCGCGCCGGTGCCAAGGCGCAGGCCGAGCAACTGGCACGGTCGCGCGTTCCTAAGGTCGTCGCGGTCTCCTGCGATCCCGCGACCTTCGCGCGCGACGCCCGCATCCTCGTCGACGGTGGGTACCGCCTGCTGGAAGCGACTCCCATCGACCAGTTCGTCTGGTCGCCCCATGTCGAAATCGCCGCGGTCTTCGTGCGCTAGCGCGCGCATCTGAGCGTCAGCAGCGTCACTTCACCACGCGAGAAGAAGCGGACCGGCAGGCCGGACGTGCCGGCGCCGTTGCTGGTATATCCGAGCATGTCGCCGCGTCGCCAAAGGCCCCAGGCGTGGCGCCAATGAAGCGCGCTGTTGGTGAGGATGGGCATGCCGCCGGGGAGGCAGACTTGGCCGCCATGGGTGTGGCCGCAGAGATAGAGCGCGTAGCCAGCCCCGGCTGCCAGAGGCGCCGCTTCCGGCGAGTGGACGAGGGCGATGCGGAAGCCGGTGGGCGCGCCGGCGAGCGCGGCCGCGGCGGCATCGGTATAGAAGTAGTGCACGTCATCGAGGCCGGTCACGTGCAGGGTGTCGGCGCCGCGCCGGATGGTGACGGTCTCGTTGGTGAGAACGCGCAGGCCAAGTTGTTCGAGCGGGCCGACCAGGGCCGCGGGATCGTGGTTGCCGAGCGTCGCCACGTGGCCGTCCGATGCCGAGATCGCTCCCAGGATCTTGGCAATGCCCGGCAGCACCTGTTCGTAGGCGCCATGGACGCGAAAGCGATAGTCGCCGGTCCAGACGGAGAGGTCGACTGGCTTGCCTCGGGCGAGGCCTGCGATCGCGTCGTCCAGTTGCGGGAGCCCGTCGAGGTGAAGATCGGTAAGATGCAGGAGTCGATATCCATCGAATGCCGCCGGCAGATTGGCGAACCTAAGCTCGCGCTCAACGAGCCTGACGT
>DATIXH010000191.1:0-3610 GCA_035518775.1 Candidatus Acidiferrum sp. | reverse complement strand
CGAATCTCTCCGCCACCCCAAAGCGGCCGGCCTGTCCCTCGCGGGCGTCCGGTTGGTCATCTCTGACCACGCCTCGGGGCTTCCCGTGTTGCGTACGCTTTCCTTGTGTACATGCCGCCACCACTACCCCGGTGTAGCGGCTGGGCGTACTCTTCGCTCATTCACCCAGCCGTATCAGCCTTCCCCGAAAGGGTCGTCGGGTCGGCCTGCACATCGTCCTTTGCGAGACTTGCTCGGCGTTCACTGGCGTTGCGGCCTGCACACTCGCGCGGTCACCAATTCGTGACCCGCTATCCGAAGGCTTCAGCCATTTCGTTACCTTCATGACTGCTCCGGTTGCTTCCGGCTGGAGCGGTTGCCTGCACCCACTGGAGAGCGCCGCCTTTTCACGGCGCACGCCCAACTCCGACATTGGCTGAAACCTGCCGAACCTGCCGCGCCCGAATGGCCTATGCGCATGAGAACCCGGGAATTGAGGCCTACTTGACCTAGATCACTGCAGTAGTCCGCCGTCGTCCTATTCACATAGAAGAGCTTGCTCCGGCAGGGCGGTGAATTGCTCTTGGGGCCTTTTGAAAGCACGATCCCTCTCGAACTGGTGGCGCGGCCGGCTCTCATCAGGCTGGCGATCATGTCCGCGTGGATTGCGGTGCTGGTGGTCGAAATCCTGGTCATTGCGGGGATGGCAACCGCCGCCGAAGCGGAGGACGCGCTGGCCTGCCCGCCGGATCCGAACGCCGCGCAGGCCCCGATCATCGGCAATCCCGTTCTCGACGAGACCAGTGGACTGGGCACGCCGAACACGACTCTCACGGCAGCAGAAGTGACCGACCTGGCGGGCACTCACGCCCTGCATAAGGTGAATTATGGCCTCACAAGACGGGACAACATCCTGGATGCCGACGTGGAACTCGAGGCCCGTCGCGACGCGACCGGGGAGGGCATTTGCTTCTGGGTCAGTAAAATCAAACTGACCTTCACGCCGGTCCACGTCTTCATCGCGAACGATCTGTCGCCGGACAGCTGCGCCTATCGCGCAGTCTGGTCGCATGAACGCGTGCATGTCCGGAAATTCCACGAATTGGACCTCAAGTTCCGCACCGTCTTCAAAGACGCCATTCGAAGAATCAGCCTTCCCTCTGCAGGGAAACCTGAACATTTCCCTGATCTCAAAGCCGGAGCGGACGCTTTGTTAGCTCGGATGAACGTTGCTGTGAACGCAGTTCTCGGAACTGGCGATCCTGCGATTCGACAGAGGCTGGACACAGGCGACCGCATGATTTGGTATGAAAGCGGCAACCCTTTTCCACGCGGCACATACTTCCATTTGTACAAGGAACACGTCGACTCCTGGGACAGCGACGTTTCGTACCAGAAGGTGCTGGCCGAATGTGCGGACTGGCCACACTAGGCCATTAACTCAGAAACGCACAGCCAGAGGAGAATCGCGCACCCTTTGGCTGTTCAGCCTTGCCCTAATGATCGGTGCCGCTATCGCGGGCATTCCCTCCGGCCGAAGGTATTGTCGGCGGAAGACTTAGCGCGGTTGCTCTCCCCTACCAGAGAGATCGCGGATTGGACCATCGACCCCACGCACGGCGGCGGGGACCGCCCGAATCGGCCCACGCGCTGCCGCTCCTTGGGTACGATTGGCAGTGCCGCAGCGTCGAGATGGGCTTCGCTGGGGCGCCGATTCGGACGCATTGGTCGATATCTGGGCCCTCCAATGCGCTTTTTTGGCCAAATTTCAATCAGCCTGCGTTCTAATCGACGGCTGGGGCGTGCCAGGTGCTGCACGGCGTCCGGTCGCTCATCTCCAGGACTTCCGGGGTATCCTGCAGATCGACGGCTATGCCAACTATCGGGCGCTCGCCGAAGCCGGTCAGGTCGAACTGGCCTTCTGCTGGAGCCATGTGCGCCGGCCCTTCTATGAGATCGCTCTGGGCGGCTCGGCGCCGATCGCCGCCGAGGCGCCCACCCGGATCGCCGAGCTCTATGCGACCGAGCTGAGATCCGTGGGAGACCGGCCGATGAGCCCCAGATCCTGAACCCGCACCGATCACAACATTCCTCACTGCTCCTGAGCAATTGGCCTCGTAACAACGGGTACGGCGCGCTGGCAGGAATAACTGAAGAAGGAGTAGGGCCTGGTTGGCTGGGCCTCATCTGGGGTGCGCACGAACCCGGGCTAGAAGGCGCCGTCTCTCTCAGCCCCTTTTACGACAGGTCCAATTTACCACGTCTCCGCGATCCAACGCCTTGTCTCTCCCAATTCAGACGAGTTCGGTAAAGGTGGTTGCGAGTCCTGGATTTGAACCTACGAGTGCTTGCCTTTTGGCGATGAGAGCCACGGACGACGAATTCGGTAAAGCGGGTATCTCTCCTCCGCTACCAGATATCAAAGCCGCGGACCCAAGCGATCCGCGGCTTTGTTTTTCAGGAACCTCGTTCTGTCTGCCTAGTGAACCGTGGTCTCCGGGGGCGGCTCCTTCGCGCCTGTCATGAAGGCCACGGCATCCGACATGCTGTGGCGCTTGGGGTCGATGACCGTCAGGCGCCGGCCGAGGCGGTGGATGTGGATGCGGTCGGACACCTCGAACACGTGCGGCATATTGTGGCTGATCAGGACGATCGGCAGGCCGCGCCGCTTCACGTCGAGAATCAACTCGAGCACGCGGCGGGATTCCTTGACACCCAGCGCGGCGGTCGGTTCGTCCATGATGACGACCCGGCTGCCGAAGGCGGCGGCCCGCGCCACGGCGACGCCTTGGCGCTGGCCGCCCGAGAGAGTCTCGACGGGCTGATTGATGTTCTGGATCGTCAACAGCCCGAGCTCGCTCAGCTTTTCGCGGGCGATGCGCTGCATGCTCGCCTTGTCGAGCGTGCGGAACAGCCGACCCAGCGGCCCCTTGGCGCGCATCTCGCGGCCGAGGAACAGGTTGTCGACGATCGACAGGGCCGGGGACAAGGCGAGATTCTGATAGACGGTCTCGATGCCGGCCTGCCGCGCGTCCATGGGCGAGCGGAAGTGGATCGGCTTGCCATCGAGATTGATCTCGCCATGGTCCGGCGTGATGGCGCCGGTGAGCGCTTTGATAAGGCTCGTCTTGCCGGCGCCGTTGTCGCCGATCACGGCGAGGATCTCGCCGGGATAGAGATCGAAATCGGCATGATCGAGGGCGGTAACCCGGCCGTAGCGCTTCACCAGGCCACGCGCATAGAGGAGGGGAGTGCGAGTTTCGGGCGTCATGCTGAAACCTTTCTGAGCCACTGGTCGATGGCGACCGCGACGATGATGAGGATGCCGACGGTGAATTCCTGCCACAGGACGTCGACGCCGGAGAGCGCAAGGCCGTTGCGGAACACGCCGACGATGAGTGCTCCCATCAGCGGACCGAGGATCGAGCCGCGGCCGCCGAACAGGCTGATGCCGCCGATCACCACGGCGGTGATGCTGTCGAGGTTGGCCGTGTAGCCGGCCTGCGGGCTGACCGAGCCGATGCGGCCGATGAGGGCCCAGCCGGCGAAGGCGCAGATGACGCCTGCGACCACGTAGACAGACAGCAGGATCTTGTCGGTGCTGATGCCGGCCAGCCGCGCGGCGTCGGGA
>DATIXH010000190.1:0-2218 GCA_035518775.1 Candidatus Acidiferrum sp. | reverse complement strand
CCCGGCCGCGACGATGCGGCCGCAGGCGTCGGCGCCCTGAATGCGGGGGAATTTCAGCGCGGTGCCGGTCCAGCCGCCGTCTTCGGCCTTCGCCCGAGCATCCCCGGCGCTGCCGCCGGCCGTGGCGGTCGCTGCGGTCACGCTCTTCGAGTACCAACCGATGCGCGTATTGATGTCCGTGTTGTTGACGCCGGCTGCGCCGACGCGGATCAGGACCTCACCCGGTCCCGGAACCGGCACCGGGATGTCCTCGCGATACTCCAGCTGCTCGAATCCGCCGTGCCCCTTCAGGAGGACGCCGCTCATGCGTGTCGGGATCGTCATGGCCGCACCTCCCCGAGCGCACCCCGCCTTACTGGATCGGACGTTCAGTCATCTCCAGATGGACCTTGGTGCCGTCGTAGGGATGGGCGCGGGCGACCTCCTCGTCGAGCTCGATGCCGAGGCCCGGCTCGGTGGGCGGAATGACGTAGCCCTGCTCCCAGCGGATCGGCTTCTTCAGGATCTTGGCGTGAAAGCCGCCCCAGGTCTGGATGCTCTCGAGAATGAGGAAATTCGGGCTGCAGGCGGCGAGATGGACGTTGGCGGCGCCCTCGACCGGGCCACAATAGAGATGCGGCGCGATCTGCGCGTAATGGGCTTCGGCCATGCCAGCGATCTTCTTGGCCTCCAGCAGCCCGCCGACGCGGCCCAGGGCCATCTGCAGGATGGAGGCGGCGCGCAGCTCGAGCACGCGGGAGAATTCGTATTTGGTCGTCAGGCGCTCGCCTGTGGCGATGGGAATCGAGGTGCCGCGTGCCACCAGCGCCATCTCCTCCGGCATTTCCGGCGGCGTCGGCTCCTCGAACCAGAGGGGATCGTAGGGCTCGAGCCGCTTGGCGAGGCGGATGGCGCCGGAGGCCGTGAACTGGCCGTGGGTGCCGAACAGGAGATCGGCCTTGGTGCCGACGGCCTCGCGGATCAGGCGGCAGAACTTCTCGCACAACGCCAGGGATTCGAGCGAGGGCTGGCGCGGATCGAACACCGAATAGGGGGCGGCCGGATCGAACTTTACGGCGGTGAAGCCCTGCTTCACATACTCGACCGCGCGCTTCGCCGAGAGTTCGGCGTCGTGATAGATGGCCTCGGTCTCGTTGCCCTCCGGATAGATGTAGGTGTAGCTGCGCAGGCGCTCGTGCACCTTGCCGCCGAGCAGTTCATAGACCGGCTTGCCGGTGGCCTTGCCGACGATGTCCCAGAGCGCGATCTCGATGCCCGACAGGACGCCCATGAGCGAGACGTCGGGGCGGAGCGTGTAGCCGGTGCCGTAGACCTTGCGCCAGAGCGCTTCGATGTGGAACGGGTCCATGCCGAGGACGTGGCGCTCGAACACGTCGGCGACCATGCGCGCCATGGTGTGGGCGCCGAAGGTATCGGCATAGACCTCGCCGACGCCCTCGATGCCGCCGTCGGTGACCAGCTTCACGAACAGGAAGTAGCGGCCGCCGAACCCGGGCGGCGGATTGCCGACGACGAAGGTCTTGAGATCGGTGATCTTCATGCGCGAACTCCCCTGCTCCGCAGGCGCAATGTGAGGCCAAGCCGGCCGAAAAATCAAACGAACGACTGCAGCGTCGCCTGCATGTGCGGGGGCGGCGGGGCCGTCACCTGGACCGGCGGGCGGTCTTCGTAGAACGGGATCGAAAGGCTGCGCGCGAACAGCTGGAGCGGTTCGGCGCCGACCGCAGCGCCGTAGAGCGGATCGTTGAGGATCGGACAGCCGAGTGCGGCGCAGTGGACGCGGATCTGATGGGTGCGGCCGGTATGGGGGCGCAGCTCGAGCAAAGTGAGATTCTCGCGGCGCCCGAGCACCTTGTAGTCGGTGCTGGCAGATTGGCCGGCGGCGTCTGCGACCACGCGCCAGCCGGCCTTGTTCGTGACCTTGCGCAGCGGCAGTTCGATGCGGCCGTCGTCGTCACGAGGCGCGCCCACGGCAACTGCCCAATAGACCTTTTCGATGCGGCTGGAAGAGAACAAACGGCCGAGCTTGCGGCGGGCCCGCTCGTTGCGGGCGAGGATCAGGCAGCCGCTGGTGTCGTGGTCGAGACGGTGCGCCGGGATCGGCGGCTGCGAGAGGCCGAACTTCAGCGCATCCAGCATTGATTCGATGCTGTCCTTGGCGTGGGGACCGGCATGAACCGGGAGACCTGCCGGCTTGTCGATGACGATGATCTGGCTG
>DATIXH010000189.1:0-5686 GCA_035518775.1 Candidatus Acidiferrum sp. | reverse complement strand
ATCGGCTACGGCCATCCGAAGGTGGTGGCGGCGATCCGCGACCAGGCGGGCCGGCTCCTGCACTGCCCGTCGGCCCATCCCTCGCGCGTGCGCGCCGAATTCCTGGAGGCCCTCGCCTCGATCGCGCCGGTGGGACTCGACCGCTTCCTGCCGGCGATGTCCGGCGCCATGGCGAACGAGATCGCCATCGCGCTTGCCCGCACGCGCCGGGAGGGCGCCATCGTCACGTTCACGGGGAGCTATTTCGGCCGGTCGGCGGGCACCGTGGGCTTTGCGGGCAAGGCCCGCTACCGCGAGGCGCTGGGACTGCCGGCCGCGGGGCCGTTCGTGCCCTTCCCCTATCCGCTGCGCATGGGCGAGCGGGCGACCGATTTCAGCATGGAGGCGCTCGAGCGGTTGCCGGACCGCATCGCCGCGGTGATTCTCGAGCCCATCCAAGGCAACGGCGGGGTCGTGATCCCGCCGACGGATTTCCTGCCCCGGCTGCGCGCCTTCTGCGATCGCGCGGGCGCGCTGATGATCGTCGACGAGATCCAGTCGGGATGCGGCCGCACCGGCCGGATGTGGGCGATCGAGCATGCGGGGGTGACGCCGGACCTGATGACGGTCGGCAAGGGGATCGGCGGCGGCGTCGCCGTGGCCGCTGTCATGGGGCGGGCCCAGGTCATGGCCTGGCCGCCGGACTCCTATACCTCGACCTTCCTCACCAACAACCTCAACCTCGCGGCCGCCGTCGCCGCCATCGGCGTGCTGCGCGACGACGGCTTGGCGGAGCGGGCGGCCGCGTTGGGACCGGCGGCCCTGCAGCGGTTGCGCAGTGCGTTGGCCGCCGTGCCTGGCATCGCCGAGGTCCGCGGCTCAGGCCTGTGGTTCGCGATCGAACTCGCCGAGCCGGATGGCCGGCCGGCGGCGGCGCGCGCGGCGGTGATCGTGCGCAAGCTGCGCGAGCAGGGCGTTATCATCGGCCGCAGCGGCTATGACGACAACGTCATCAAGCTGTCGCCGCCGCTCGTCATCGAGCAGGACGTGTTGGAGCGCGGCCTGGACCGGGTGGCGGCGGCCATCGCCGGAGAAATGAAGGAACACGCGTGAGGTCTGTCGGCAACTACATCGACGGCGCCTGGGTCGACCCCGACGTCGAGCATTTCCGCAGCGTCAATCCGGCGACATCAGAGGCGCTGGCCTCGGCGCCCGTCAGCGACGCGGCCGCCGTCGATGCGGCGGTGCAGGCCGCGCGCCGCGCCTTCGATCAGGGCGGCTGGCGCTGGCGCAAGGGGTCGGAGCGCGCCAAGGCGCTGCTCGCCTTCGCCGATGCGCTGGCCGCGCGCGCCCGCGAGATCAGCGAGCTGATCGCACGCGAGATGGGCAAGCCGGTGCGCGTGAACATGGCGCGCGAGGTCGAGGGTGCGGTCGACAAGCTGCGCTACTTCGCCGGCGCCGCGCGGCTGCTGGAGGGCCAGGTCACGGGGGCGACGGCGCCCGAGGTCTGGGACATGGTGCTGCCGGAGCCGATCGGCGTCGCGGCGCTCATCATTCCCTGGAACGATCCCGTCGATCTCGCCGTGCGCAAGCTCGGCGCGGCGCTGGCGGCGGGATGCACGGCCGTGGTCAAGTCCTCCGAAATCACGCCGGCGTCGACCGCCGCGCTGATCGAGGCGGCGCATGCGAGCGGCGCCTTTCCCCGCGGCGCGATCAATCTCGTGCATGGGCCGGGCGATCCCACGGGCGACGCGCTGGTCGACCATCCCGGCGTCGCCAAGATCTCCTTCACGGGCAGCACGGCCACGGGCATGCGGATCATGGAGCGGGCCGCCCGGCGGCTGGCCAAGGTTTCGCTGGAGTGCGGCGGCAAGTTCCCGGCGCTGATCATGCCGGACGCCGATCTTGAGCGCTGCCTCGATGCGGTGACCTACGGTGCCTTCATGTATGCCGGACAGTCCTGCACCGCCTGCACACGCCTGATCGTGCATGACTCGCTCCACGATCGCGTTGTCGAGGGCGTGGTGGCGCGCACGAAGGTGCTCCCGATCGGCGATCCGCTCGACCCGAACGTGCTGGTGGGACCGATGGCCTCGCGCAAGCAGTACGACAAGGCGGTCGGCTACATCCGGCTCGGCCTGTCCGAAGGCGGGCGTGCCGCGATCGGCGGCGATCCCGGCGCCCGGCGCGATCTCTTCCTGCCGCCAACCGTGCTGGTCGGTCTGCCGGCGACAGCGCGCATCGCGCGGGAGGAGGTGTTCGGCCCCGTGTTGGTCGTGCACCGCTGCCGCGACGAGGAGGAGGCGCTCGCCCTTGCCAACAATACGCCCTACGGCCTGGGCGGCTCGATCTGGACGCAGGACATCAACCGTGCTCTGAGGCTCGCACGCCGGCTCGACGTCGCCGACGTCTGGGTGAACACCCACTACATCCGCCATGTCGAGACGTCCTTCGGCGGCCGGCATCACTCGGGCATCGGGCGCGAGCTCGGCATGGCCGGGGTCGAGGAGTATCTGTCCTGGAAGCGGCTCTGCATCGATACCCGCGCCTCCTTCCATTTGAAGGACTGGTTCGAGGGTTCCGGAGGGCGCGCGTGAGCGCGAGCGTCGACGTCATCGTCGTCGGCGGCGGAATCGTCGGCGCGGCCACGGCCTACTTCCTGGCGCGCCGCAAGCTGCGGGTCCTGCTGATCGAGGCGGAGACGCCGGCCTGGGGCGCCTCCGGCCGCAATCCCGGCTATCAATGGCTGCACACGCGCCGGGCCGGGCTGCAGATGCAGCTCGGATTGGCGGGCCGCCGGCTCGCCGACACGCTGGCGGAGGAGCTCGACGGCTTCGAGTTCCGGCCCTGCGGCGGCATGATCTATTTCTTCGACGAGCGGCAGCGGCCGCTGTTCGAGGCGCTGGTTGCCGAGCGGCGCGCCGCCGGCCTGCCGATGGAACTGCTCGACGCCAAGCAGACGCGCGCGCATTGTCCGGCGCTCTCCGAGCGCGTCGCCGGTGCCACCTGGAACCCGCTCGACGCCCATCAGAACACGCAGAAGCTGGTCGATGCGCTGGTCGCCGGCGCCGAGCGGCAGGGCGCGCGCATCCTGCGGCAGACGAGGGTCGAGAGCCTGCTCATGAACGGGCATCGCTGCCTCGGCGTGCGCACGGCAAGCGACAGCTTCTTGGCCGGCCGCGTCGTCCTGGCCACCGGCTCCTGGACGCCGCGGCTGCTGGCGCCGCACGGCATCGAGGTGCCGATCACGGCCATGCGGCTGCAGGTCGTGGAGACCGAGCCGGCGCCGTTCCGGTTCGCGCCGCTGCTCTACGGCCCGACGGCGCTGAAGCAATATGCGTTCATCCGGGAGTTGCCGGGCTACAGCGAAATCGGCACCACGCATCCGCTCGAAGCGACATTCGAGGGGCTGGAGTTTCTCGAGCTCGCGGTGCAGCGCGAGGACGGTCGCCTGCTGCTCGGCTGTCCCATGGATTTTCCCGGCCACGACGATCGGCCGACGGTCGGCGGCCTCGCCCTCACGCTCGCCGCCCTCAGCGACGCCATGCCGTCGATCAAGTCGCTGGCGGTCGAGCGCATCTGGGCGGGCCTGCTGCCGCAGACTCCCGACGCGCTGCCGATCATCGGACCGATGCCGGGAATCGATGGGCTGATGCTCAACGCCGGCCATGTCTTCGGCAATCTGGCCGGCCCGCTCTCCGGCAAGCTGCTGGCGCAATCGGTCGCCGGCGAGACGCCGGATTTCGACCTCGCGCTGTTCCGCTTCGACCGGCCGGAGCTGCGCGGTGCCAACGACCAGCATCGCCGCTGGTAGATCGCGAGGGGGTCATGGGGCGCAGAATCGAATTCATCAACCCGTTCGGCACCGAGGTCTATGACCGGCTCATCGCCGAGACCCTGCTGCCTTGCGCGGGCACGGAGACGCAGATCACGATCCGGCACTTGCGCAATGCGCCGCCGGACATCGACTACTACTACAACAAGCATCTCATGGAGACCGTGGTCTTCGAGCGCGTGATGCAGGCCGAGGAGGAAGGCTTCGACGCGGTCATCGTGGGCTGCTGCTACGATCCGGGCGTGCGGGTAGCGCGCGAGCTGGTCGATATTCCCGTGATCGGCCCGCTCGAGGCCTCCATGCAGATGGCGAGCTATTTCGGGCACAGCTACACCATCGTCACCGATCACCATAAGGCCGTGCCTTATCTGGAGGACATGGTGAGGCTCGCCGGCGCGCCCGACAATTGCCGCGGCGTGCGCTGCATCGACTGGTGGGTCAAGGACATGGTGCTGGACCCGGATGCCGTCGCGCGCGACACTCTCGAGGTGGCCCGCCGCGTGCTGGCGGAGACGCGGGCCGAGGTGATCGTCATGGGCTGCACGATCATCGCGGCCTGTCATCAGCGCCATGCCATGCGCAACAACGCCGCGACCGATCTCGTGATCCTCAATCCCAACCTGCTGGCGCTGAAGATGGCGGAGAGCCTCGCCGACCTGAAGCGCCAGGGCCTCTACGCGCCGGCGCGCAGCGGCTACTATGAGAAGCCGAAGGGCCACTACCGCGAGCAGTTCCTGCAGCAGCGCCGGCTGACGGCCAAGGCGCTCGGTCTCAAGGGGTGAGCATGGCGCGACGGATCGCAGTCGTCGGTGGTGGCGTTGTCGGATGCAGTGTCGCCTGGCATCTGGCGCAGCGGGAGCTCGGCGAAGTCGTGCTGCTCGAACGCGACCGCCTCGGCTCCGGCACGACCTGGCATTCGGCCGGCAACCTCACCTGGCGTCCGGGGCTGCGCCACGACGCGACCGTGCTCTATGCCTTCGAGACGCTCGAGCGGCTGACGGCGGAGACCGACCAGGATACCGGCTGGCTCAAGACCGGCCGCCTCTTCCTGGCCCATGAACAACCCGCCATTCGCCGCCTCGAAGCCTATCAGGACGCAGCACGCCAGCGCGGCGGTATCGAGTCGCGCATGATCACCGGAAAGGAGGCCGCCGGCCTGCATGCGCTGCTCGCGGCCGACGCCATCACCGCCGCCTGGCTCAATCCGCTCTCCGGCCGCGTCAACCCGGCCGATCTGACGGCGGCCTATGCAAAGGGCGCGCGCCGTCGCGGCGCCCGCGTCGTCGAGAACTGCCGCGTCACCGGACTTTCCGTGCGCAACGGGCGCGTGCGTGGCGTCGAGACCGCGGCGGAGACCATTGAGGCCGACGCCGTCGTGGTGGCGGCGGGCCTCTGGTCACGAGGTCTGCTGGCGGGCGTCGATGTTCACTTGGCGCAATGGGCGACCGAGCACTTCTATGTCATCGCCGACGTGACGCCGCGACTGCCGCGGGAGACGCCCTCCTTCGTGGCGCCGGAGGACCTGCTGTACGGGCGCGAGGAGGTGGGCGGCATGATGGTCGGCGCCTTCGACGAAGACGCCAAGACGATCGACGCCGCCGCGCTGCCGGAACCCTTCGCCTTCACGCTGTTTCCGCCGGCCTGGGACAAGATCGCGCCCTACTTCGAAAAGGCCGTCACGATCTTCCCGGCGCTGGAGACGGCGCCGATCCGGCGCTTCGTCAACGGGCCTGAGTCCTTCACCCCCGACGACGTGCCGCTGATCGGGCCGATCTCCGGCATCGAGGGCCTCCATGTCTGCACGGCCATGAACTCCGGCGGCGTCACCTATTCGGCCGCTGCGGGTCATATGATCGCGGATCTCCTGGCCGG
>DATIXH010000188.1:0-5609 GCA_035518775.1 Candidatus Acidiferrum sp. | reverse complement strand
AGCGGCGCGACGTCGGGCTCGCGCACGTGCACGTCGAAGCCGGCGTGGAGCGCGATGCCCTGCGCCCACAGCGTGAGGTCGGCATCGCCGTGGGAAAGCCAGATCGCGTCGTCCCAGGGGCGCAACGCCACGGGATCGCAGATGATCTTGCCGTCGGGATCGCAGGCGACGGTGTAGCGGCAGGCGCCCGTGCGCAGACTGGCGAGGTCGCGGGTGGTCAGGTAGTCGGCGAAGCGCAGCGCGTCCGGTCCGCGGATCTCGGTCTGCCGCTCGCAGCCGACGTCCCAGAGGGTGACGCGCTCGGTGAGGGCGGCGTACTCCTCGGCGGGCGAGTGATGGAAGATGAGCGGGAAATAGACGTGGTTGTAGATCATGAACTCGGAGACGCCGGCGCGCTCGGTGCCCGCCCAGTAGGGCGAGCGGCGCGTGATCGGGTAGATGCGCGTGCGCTCCAGCGGCTTCAACGGCTTGGTGTCGAAATATTCGGACAGGCGTGCGATCCGGCCGCCGGCCATCTCGACGACCGCGGCGAAGCGGAAATCGAGCCGCGCCGGGCGGCCGTCGACATGCGGGGGAATGCCGACGTGCTCGGAGCGGAAGACGCCCTCGCAGGAGGCGGAGTCGCCGCTCTCCAGCACATGCTCGAGCTGCACCTCGATGTTCTTCAGGCCGCGCAGAGCCGTGCGAATCTCGCGCATGATGGCGTCGCGGCCGTGGAGGCGGCCGTGCTGCAGCGGCAGGTCGTAGACCGCGTCGTCGGCGAAGAGCGGCGCGAGCTCGTCGGCGGCGCGGCGGGCGAAGGCGTCGCAATAGAGCTCGAGCGCGCCGCGGGCGGTGAGGGGTGTCGACATCGGCTTGCCCGGCTCAACCGGCCACGGCGAAGATCGGTCCGTCGGACCAGAGGCGGTAGGGGCGGGCGTCGAGGTGGGTGGCGAGGCGCGCGATGCGCTCGTCGCGGCCTTCGACGACGATGGCCAGCGGCGCCTCCATCCCCTCGGCGTCGCGCTGGAGCTTGGCGCTGAGGCGTCCCTCGGCGATGGCGATCCGCGCCGAGGATTTCACGCTCGCGATCTCGATGGCGCAGCGCTCGATCAGAGCGAACGCGCGCTCCAGCCCGGCCCGGATCTCCGCCGGTCCGACCAGGCGCTGGCCGAGCAGCGGCAGCTCGTAGAGGCCGCGGTCGTCGAATAACGCAGCGACGGCCGATGCATCTCTCTGGCCGAACGCGCCGCAGTAGGAATGCAACAGTCCCTCGATCGACATGGCTCTGTCCCCGGCTGCCGAGGCAGACGCTGGCAGATGCATGCGGCAAGATCAAATCCGGCTGCGGGGACCGCCGGCACCCCGGGCAGGGCGCGCGGCGCCATGCCGACGCGCCGTCGGCATGGCGTCGCAGCGAACGGCTTAGCCGAAGCGCGGCGCGGTCACCGGACGCACGCCGA
This sequence comes from Candidatus Acidiferrum sp., assembly GCA_035518775.1. Lineage (GTDB taxonomy): Bacteria > Pseudomonadota > Alphaproteobacteria > Dongiales > Dongiaceae > JBGPEQ01. Next base: position 4,167 of record DATIXH010000188.1, on the reverse strand, counting down.
GCGCAGTCTCCACGTTGGCGATGTGGTTGTGGATCGTGATCCTGGCCGAACCGGCGAACAGCAACCCGACGGCGCTCAGGTTGCGATCCATCAGGAGGCTGCCGGAATCGCCCCCTGCCGACATTGCCGTGGTCAGTATCTGGTGCCGGAACTGCGCCGTGCCGCCGGGGTATCCGCCGACGACGACGGTCGCGTTGACGGCGAGCACGCGCCCCGCTGTCACCTGGGTCGTGCGGCCGACCTTGATGACGGGACTGCCGATGAACGCCTGGTCGACACCGCGCGGCACGACGGCGCCGATGATGGCGGCGACGACGTTGCGGCTGTAGGTGGGCCGCGCCACCGCCGCGTCGACCAGATTGTAGCCGGACAAGCCGAAGATGATCGGCTCGAAGCGCTCGAGCGTCGCCACGCCGTCGGCCGGGAACACGCCGCCGTCGAACGGGCCCGGCTGCAGAATCAGATCGCCGGGCTTGCCGAGATTGCTGTTGGCCAGCACGTGATTGTTGCTGAGAATCAGGTAGTCGCCGGCGCACTCCTCGCGCACGCGGTTGCAGTCGCAATCCTTCTCCAGCTTGCAGCAGCAGCGCCGGATGTCGCGCACCAGGCAGCCGAAGGTGCCGGCGGTGATGTTGTGGTGGCCGATGCTGTACCCCGGCAAAGCCGGGCGAACGCGCGCGTTGAAGACCAGCGGCTCCAGCTTGCCGACCTCGACGACGTCGGTGACAACGCCGTCGATCTCGGCGGGTATGCGCGATGCCTTCGGCACGTCGGCAATCGCCACTTTCTTCTCGACCAGGACGGTGAGCGACCACTTCCTGGTCGGCTTGTCGCCCTTCACCTTGAAGCTGGCGGCAACGCCGACGACGTTGTCGAGAGCGAGCAGCTCGTTCTCGCGCTTGTCCTGCACCTCGGCGATCTTCCCGGTGCCCTCGATCTCATCGGCCCGTTCGATCGTGCCCGACTGCTTGCCTTTGAAGAAATCTTCCCATGCCGCTGCTTCCTTCTGGCCGACGCTGTGCTCGGCCTTCGTCCACTCGTTCAAGCGTTCCATGATTTGAAGCTCCTGGGGTTTGTCAGTGTCGTGCGCTGCCCCGGGAGTCGATGCGCGCATCCGTCCGCCGCCGCTGTGATGCGGCGCACGCCTGCGCGTGACAAAGCTGTGATAACTAGGCGGGAAGCGTCGTCGGCGGGCCGGTTTCGACGACGTCTACCGGTATACCTTCGATAGCGCTCGGCAGGAGATCCTTCGCCGCCAGCCGTTTTCGCGGCAGCTTGCGCGCGACATAGACGACAAGGCACGGCTCGCCCGTGGGCTTCCCGCCGCGCGTGCGGATGCCGGTCGCGACGCCGACGACATTCGGATAGCGCAGAAGCTGCGCTTCATGGCGCTGTTGCACTTCGGCGATCTTCGCAGTGGCGGCGAGATCCGGCTGCTCGCCTTCGGCCTGCTGCTCGCCCTTGGCGAAGAATTCTTCCCAGGCCTTGCTCTCGCGCTTGCCTGCGCGCTCCTGTTTCTTCGTCCAGCTCGGTCCAAGCTCGCGTTTCATGTCCATCCTCCGGGAGCGCAGTGGGAACAACGTGCGCCAAGCGGTTCCCGCTCGTCACGGCGCCCGCCACACTATCATGAACGCGGTAGCAGGTCGTCGCGCTCGACTTGGGGATTCAGGTGGTGGCCGTCGGCGGCCGTTCAACCGGCCAGAGCCAGGCCGGACAGGAAGTCCGGGATCGGGCGGCCGTGGGAGGTCAGGAAGGCGACCATGGGGCCGACGACCTGGCGGACGGCCGGACGCGCTGTCATCCGGTGGCGCCAGCGGCGCAGCCCGGGCGACGTGTCGGTCAGGGGAGCGCCCATGCGCTCGCCGAACAGCTGTGCCATGTAGAAGGCGATATCGGCGAAGGAGTAGGCGCCGGCCAGGAACATGCGATTGGCGAGAACCATTTCCATCTCCGCGTAGAAATCGGCGGCGGCACTGCGGGCGGCGATAGCGGCAGGATCCTGCGGGGTCTCCTGCAGCCCCATGAGCCTGATGATGTGCGGAAAGTAGACCTCGTCCGATCTGAGTTCGATCAGGCGCGCCCGCGCGCGGGCGGCGGGTCCGGTGGGCCACAGGGCGGGCGAGGGCTCGAGATCCTCGAAATATTCGAACAACTGCGTGGAATCGAAGATCTCGAGATCGCCGTGGATCAGCACCGGCACCTGCCGCTTCGGATTGATGCGCAGGACGTCCGGATGCTTCGGCTCGTAGAGCCGCTGCATGTCGAAGGGCACCATGAGGAGCTCGAAGTCCAGGCCCTTCTCCAGCGCGGCGATCTGCGCCTTGGCCCCGAACATGCTGAGCGGACCGGAGAACAGACGCATCTTTCCTTGGGCTGCTGTCACGCGAATCCTCCTATCCCGTGTTCCGCAGGGGCGACCGGCAGGTCGCCCGGCTATCCGAGAGAAATCGGGCGCTGACGAGTATCTGTGCGGGCGACCTGCCGGTCGCCCCTATGACGGCCGTGGGCCTCATGGCCTCTTGCGCTTGCGCGCCGGCTTGGCGCCGGCGCGCCGCGAGACCGCGAGCGACTTCAGCGCCCAGGCCCGCAGCTGCTCCGAATCGTCGAGCACATCGGCCGGCACTTCCCAATAGCTGCTGATGGTGTTGGTGCCGCTCTTGGTGTCGTAGCTGAAGGGTGCCGAGCCGGCGGCCTCGAAGTCGGGCCGGCTCTGATCGTCGACCTTCAGGTAGAAGGTATCGAAGGCGATGAGGCCGATGATGAGGCCGTCGAGATAGACGCCGTAGCTGCCGAACATCGGGCGGCCCCGCGCCTCGCCAAGCGGCGTCAGCTGGTCCGTCAGATCGTCGAGAAGCTCGCTGCGCGCGGCCATGGTGTCCCCTTACGATACCGGCTCAGGTCGCCCAGCCCTGGAGCCGGTGGGCATTGTCGGCGCGGCGCACATAGTCCGGCAGGGTCTTGCCGCGCTCGGGCTTGAAGCGCGTGCCCGTGATGTCGATGCCGCTCATGCGGTCGAGGCGGAAGGAGCGGAAATCCTGCCGCAGCTCGCACCAGGCCAGCATCAGCCAGACGGCGCCGTAGAACAGCAGGGCGAGCGGCCGCACCGTGCGCTCGGTGATCTCGCCGTCGCCGTTGCGGTAGGCGAACTTCACCTTGCGCTGCTCGCGCAACGCCGCCCGCAGGTCCGTGAACTCGCTGGGCAGCGGCTCGCGGTGGTGATTGTCGGGCGCGTAGAGCGCGATCTGGCCGAGATGGTCGCGCAGGCGATCGGGCAAAACCGCCGCGATCTTGGCGAGCGCGTCATCGGCGGCGCGCGCCAGCTCGCGGTCGCTCCACTCGGCGACGATGCGCGCCCCGAGCACGAGTGCTTCGATCTCTGCCGCGGCGAACATCAGCGGCGGCAAGTCGTGGCCCTCGCGCAGGATGTAGCCGACGCCGGCCTCGCCGTCGATCGGCACGCCCGACGATACGAGATCGGCGATGTCGCGATAGATGGTGCGCTCGGAGACCTCGAGCTCGCGCGACAGATGCAGCGCCGTCGTCAGCCGACGGCGGCGCAGGATCTGGATGATCGAGAACAGGCGGTCGGCGCGTCGCATGGCCGGATTCTGATCACGCCCGCCGATCATGCAAGCGCGCGATCTACCACGGCCACGGCGCTTCCGGCCACTTCGGCGGCGGCTCGATGCCGATGTCGCGGCACAGATGGTCGCTGAAATAGGGCGGCGGCGAATGCTGCCGCCGGCGGCGGCTGACCGCGGTCCCCAGGCGGGAGAGCCATGTCTCCGGCCGATCTTCCGGGCGAAGCGGCCACCGCTGCGGCGCGAGACGGCCGAGAAATTCGAACAGCAACTGGGATGCGATCATGACGGGGCTCTTTCCTTGGCTGGCGATTCCGGGTCGATTCGCGGGCGCCTCCTCGTGCCCTGCACGAGGCCGCTCCCACCGACCGATTGTTGATGGCGTCACGATAACGACCCCCTCCTGACAGCGTCCTGTCAGGAGCCGGAAGCGGCCGATGAAAAGGTCATGGGGAGCGTCCCGCCGCTCTGCCGTGCCACCAAAATCACACAGCAGCGCCAGCACTTCCCCGCGAGGGGGAGGGGTTGGTTTCGATTGGCGGAGGACACCGCGCATGCCGGCGAGCCCGCATCCGCGGACCCGCCG
>DATIXH010000187.1:0-2569 GCA_035518775.1 Candidatus Acidiferrum sp. | reverse complement strand
CTCGGCTCCAGCCAGCCCGCCTGCCGCGCGGTACCTTCCCTCCTCCAGCATTCGCTTTCATCGGTGCGCCCGGGCCAGCGTCCACTCAACTTCCCGTCGGGCCGCGGGTAAGCGATGCTTTAACCGCACGTTGCCTCTGGTTTTGGCTTGGAGATGATGGCGTCTCCTGGTCGGGAGGCGCGCGTGGATCGTTTGCCAAGTAAGTTGCCAGTTAATTTGCAGAGCGCATGCCGGGGCGAGGTGTTGCCGTGGCCGGAGCGGCGTCGGCGGTGGAGCTGGAAGGAGAAGGCGCAGATCGTCGCCGAGAGCCTGGCTCCTGACGCGGTGGCGAGTGCGATCGCGCGGCGATACGGTCTGCATCGCAACCAGCTCTACGCCTGGCGGAAGGAGTTGCGCGAGATGGCGGACGGAGGCCCGGAGGCCGCGGGCTCGGCGCCGCTCGACTTCGTGCCGGTGGTGGTGACGGAAGAGCGCGCCGTCGCCCGCGCACCGACGATCGAGATCGAACTCTCGGGCGCCCGGGTGCGGGTATCGCCCGGGGTCGATCCGACGCTGCTGGCGGACGTGCTGCGGACGCTGAAGGCGCTCGGATGATCGTCCCGCCGGCGGGCGTGCGGGTACTGGTGGCGACGCGGCCGGTCGATTTCCGTCGTGGCGCCGACGGCCTTGCGGCGATCGTGCAGACGGTTCTGCGCCATGACCCCTTCTCCGGGACGATCTACGTGTTTCGCTGCAAACGCGCTGACAGGGCGAAACTTTTGGTCTGGCCCAACTTCTGCACTTTGTTTGAAAATATGTTGCTCCATCAACGCGTTATCAGTCGCGAATGCGTTTAGGCACCACAGGTTTCGGCGGTCTCGGGCGGGTTTTCTGTGCTGGGAAGCTCCTGGAAAACGGGCGGCAGGGTGATACCGACGGCGCGGCAAAGGGGATCGATGGTGGGGCCGGGTGCGGTTCGGAGCAGCGCCCGGCGGCGGTCCTGCTCAACCTCGACCGCGCTCAGGTCGGCGAGGTCGTCGATGATGCGCTGCCATTCGAGCGCCTCTGATCGACGGGCAGCGAGGCGGTCGATCAGTTCCTTTCTGAGCAGCAGCGCGAGGAAGGAAACGAACACATGGCCTCGGATGGCGGCGTCGGTCTTGTGGAAGATGGGCCGGGTGGCGAGCAACGCCTTGGTGGTTTTGAAGGCGTCCTCAACGGCCAAGAGGTTGCGGTAGCGCAGAACCACTTGCAGGGCGGACAGTTTGGTGTTGGTGCGCAGTACGAACAGGCCGTCGAAACGGGCATCCGCCTCGACCTTTGCCGGATCGATGGTAAACCCCTCGCCCTTGGGTGAGCCGAGGAAGCGGCGAAAGCCGGCGTTGCCGACCAAGGACTTGTCGCCCTCAGCGAGCTTGCGTTCGAGAGCGACGAGAATGGCGGCCCTGGCCTCGGCATCCTTGTTCGCCTCCTCTTCGTTGCGGCACAGCACGTAGCGTCGAGAGGCGATGGTCACGTCCTTGATGGCGAGCTGGGTCTGGCCCTTCTGGCGGGGAATGACGAGCGGCACCGCCAGGCCGTCGTCGTCGATGACGTCTTCGCGAACCTCCCGAACGGAGCGTTCGCGCACCCCCAGAATGTAATCGATGCCGCTCGCCTCGAGATCGGCGATGGTCGCTGCCGAAATCATGCCGCGGTCGGCGACGATGCAGGCCCGCTTGATGCCGAACCGCTCCCGCAGGCGCCGCACCACCGGCACCAGGGTGGTGACATCGGCGGTATTGCCGGGCATCAGGAACGACGCGATCGGCCGGTCGTCGCCATCGAGCACGATGCCGAGCACCACCTGGTTGAGATGCGGCCGGTAGTCCTTCGAATGGCCTCGCCGGCCCAGGCTGGCGCCGCCTCGGCCCTCGAACCACAGGCTGGTGGTGTCGAAGAAGGCGACCGAGACCTCGCCGAGCAGCGGCTGGCGGTGGCGGTACAACGCCTCTTCGATCGCATCCGTCATCACCCGGCCCTGGCCAATGTCCTCGCCGAGCCAGGTCATCGCCTTGTACGCGTGATCGAGGGTAAGCGCGTCGGCGCCGGTCACCTGGAAGCACCGGCGCCATGCGCTGGCGTGGCGATCGGAGCCCGACACCATCAGGCGGTGCAGCACTGCAAGGTAGACGGCCCGCTCGACGTCGAACCCGAACTGGCGGTCCGCCAGCAATCCGTGGAGCACATCGCGGCAGCCGAGATCATCCCACAAGCGGCCGAACACTAGGTCGGGGCCGATGCTGCGCCGCTTCAGCGCCGGCAGTTCGCCGCGGTAGAAGCGCGACAGCACGATCGAACGGCGGGAATGGCGGGCCGCCGACGCAATCAGGGAATCCAACAGCCCCGATTCTTCCACCTCGTCGCGGCGCCCCAGCGACTTGATCACCCGCTGCACATGGCGTCCGCCCTCGCGGGCATTCTCCACCAGATAGAGATACTCGTAGCCACCGATCTTCTTGACGCGAACGAACATGGCGCGGCATCCTGCTCTCCGCCGCAGGACACCACGCGGAATTCCCATACGTCAAGCAATTTAGATGCGAAACGT
>DATIXH010000186.1:0-5032 GCA_035518775.1 Candidatus Acidiferrum sp. | reverse complement strand
GCGTTCTTCTTGCCCTGCTCGAACATGTCGCGCACGCGGCTGGCGCCGACGCCGACGAACATCTCGACGAAGTCCGAGCCGGAGATCGTAAAGAAGGGCACGTTGGCCTCGCCGGCGATGGCGCGGGCAAGCAGCGTCTTGCCGGTGCCCGGCGGGCCGACGAGCAGGCAGCCCTTGGGAATCTTGCCGCCCAGGCGCTGGAATTTCTGCGGGTCCTTCAGGAACTCGACGATCTCCTGCAGCTCCTGCTTGGCCTCGTCGATGCCGGCGACGTCCTCGAAGGTCACGCGGCCGGTCTTCTCGGTCAGCAGCCGCGCCCGCGACTTGCCGAAGCCCATGGCCTTGCCGCCGCCCGATTGCATCTGGCGCATGAAGAAGATCCAGACACCGATGAGCAGCAGCATCGGGAACCAGTTGATGAGCGCGTAGAGGATCGGGTTGTCGGTGTGCGGCGCCACGACGTTGATCTTGACGTTATGCGCCCTGAGATTCTGCACCAGGGACGGATCATCCGTGGGCTTGGTGGTGGTATACTGGTTCGCCCCGTCCTTCCAGGTGACGTTGTCGCCGTCGATCGTCACCTCGGTCACCTCCCCGGCGTCGATCGCCTTCAGGAAGTCCGAATAGGGACGGTCGCCCGCCGAGCCGCCGCCGGCCATGCCGCCGAACAGATTGTAGAGCGCCACCAGAACGATCGCGATGACGACCCAGAGGGCGAGATTTTTTGTGAAATTCAAGGGGTTAGCCTTTCCACCGGGGTCGCCTCCCAGCTTCCGCGCAAAGCGCGCGGCCGGACTCCGACCCACATCAATCTAGAGATAATGCAGACAGCGAATTAAGCAACTGTAAACCTTGTTCACCAATCTGTGCTAATAGGCTCCCAGGCTGGCCGGAATCGGCTCCTGTGCCGCCCTTTTCGCCGTTAACCATGCTCCGCGAAGCGCGCGCCAGCCAGGGCTGCTGCGCCAAGGAACACGGCCGAGATCCCCATATGTGAGCGAGCGGGCCCGATGTCGAGATGGGGGACCGCGACGATGCCCTGCGCGTTCCACAGGGCAGGCAGGCTCGGCCGCACGGCAGGCGGGATCGGATGGGCGCGCAGCCGGGGCTCGCGCGCGGCCACCGCCGTCCAGCCATCGGTGCCGAGACGACGAACGACCAAGCGGCCACCACGGTTGGATGAGCCACGCGCGGCTCGCGTGATGCGGAAGCGCCCGTCCCACAGCACGGTCGCACCGGACGCGACCGCGGTCTCCTCGGCCGCCATCTCGGGCTCGCGGCAGATGAGGAGTGCGCCGCCGCGTGGCACGACAAGGCAGCCCGCGAGCGTGGCGCCGCCCGCGAGCGCGTTCGAGCGGATGCGATCGTGCAGGCGCTCGAGCCGATCGAGGCGAGGCACGTAGGCGTTGCCGCCGACCGCCATCAGGCTGCGCGCCAGGGCGCGGAGCGAAACCTCCGCCGGCGCCGCCGCAAGGGCGGCCGGATCCAGTCGTACATAGCCGGCGGGAAAGACGGCCGCCGCCCGCGCCAGGAGCGCGGCGACCGCGTCGTCGATGGCGGCGCGGGCGCGGCCCAGATGCGCGGCGGTAGCCGCGAGCCGGGCCGCATCGAGCCCTTCGGTGGCCAAAGCGGGCAGCAGCCGGCGCAGGCGAATGCGGGCATGCGCGGGGTTCTCGTTCGAGGGATCGTCGATCCAGGGCTGGCGCGCCTCTAAGAGTGTCGCCCGCAGCCGTGCGCGCGGCACCGACAGTAGCGGGCGAAGCAGGCGCACGCCCATGCGCTCCGTCATCGGTGCCATCGCGGCGAGGCCATCAAGCCCGCTGCCGCGCGCCAGCCGCAGCAGCAGGGTCTCGGCCTGGTCCTCCTGCTGGTGAGCCAACGCCAGGTGCAGCACGCCATGCCGGCGACTCCACCCACACAGCAGCTCGTAGCGGGCCGCCCGCGCCGCCGCCTGCACTCCGCCCGGGAAGGCGCCGGCCGGCGGCCGCCAGCGCAGGATGCGATGGGCGATGCCGCGCGCGCGCAGCCAGCGTCCGACCTGACGCGCTTCGGCCGCCGCCTCCGGTCGCAGGCCATGGTCGACGGTGATGGCGGTGATGCGGCCGCCGCGGCGCTCCGCCCACGCCGCCGCAAGCAGCGCCAGGGCCATGCTGTCGCTGCCGCCGGACACCGCGACCGCCAAGTGTGGCCGCGACTCGAACGGCCCGACCCCTTTCATCAGCCGATCGAATTCGATAGCCCGGAGGCCCCGTTGCGAGCTGTCAGAGCCGGTCGTCCGCATCGCCCGCGATCAGGCGGTCACTTGCAGCCGTTCTTCGCCCATTCCTTGGCGGCGCGCTGTTTCGTGCCGTCGGGCGCCTTCGGGTAGCGCACCTTGAGTTCGTGCAGCGCCTTGCAGGCGTCGGCGGTCTCGCCGAGCGCGGCCAGAGACATTCCGAGCTTGAGCAGGGAGTCTGGCGCCTTGCCACTCTGCGGATATCTCTGGAAGGTCTGCGCGAAGGTCTGGGCGGCGTTGTTGTAGTCCTTGCGGACATAATAGGTTTCGCCGAGCCAGTAGCTGGCGTTGCCGGCCAGCGGGTGGTCCGGATAGTCGTCGACGAACGTGGTGAGGGCCTTCTCCGCCTCGGCATACTTGGTCTGCCGCATCAGATCGAAGGCATACTGATACTGCTCGTCGGGGTTGGCGCCGGGCAGCGCGTAGGCCTGCTGGTTGTTCGTCGCCGGCGGCGCATTCGTGTTGCCCGCTTGGCCAGCCGCGGCCGCGGCCGCGCCGGCGTCGGCGTTCTGATTGAGCTGCTGCGTCTGCGAGTTGTACTGGCTCTGCGACATCGTACCGAGCGTCTTCGGCTGGTTCACGGTGCCCGATGGCGCGCCGCCGCCGACCGATTGGGTCTCGCTCCCGCCGTTATAATTCTCCGTCGTCGCCTGCTGCTCAGGCATCTGGCCTGCGCTTTGCGGCGGCGGACTGCCGGCGCCCTGCTCTGCCGCGCCCTGCGCCGGCGGCGGCGCGTTGCCTCCTTCGATCTGCCGCAGCCGGTAGTCCATGTCCTCGACCAGCTTGTCGAGGCGGTCGCTCATCTGCTGCACGCGGTAGTTCATCTGCTCGAGCTGGCCATTGAGCGTGCGGATCTGGCCTTCCAGCTGCTGGATGCGAACTTCCTGACCGGCGGCGACCGCATTGTCCTGCGCGCGCGCAGGCAGCATAGCCAGCAACGCCACCATCGCGAGCACGGGGATCGCGAAAGGTTGCACTCGGCGGTTCATGACCGAACCTCCTTACAAATGAGCAAGCACAGCCGCCGCCGTCACTCCCCTTGAGTGCGGCGCTGCCGATCCTGGAACGATGTGTGAACTTGAGGGCAAAATTAAGGCGGCCGCAGCGACAGCCTCAGGCCTATCAAGCACAGCGGGCACCGGCCCCGTCGCCGCCCTGAAACAGCGCGACGCCGGAGCGGTGCCCGACATGGTGTGAGCAGCGCTACGGGGCGCTACTGCGAGAGCACGGTGACGCCGCGGCGGTTCTGCGAGAAGGCGACCTCGTCATGCCCCGGATTCTCCGGACGCTCCTTGCCGTAGGAGATCGTCTGGATGCGGTTGGCATCGACGCCAAGAGCGACGAGATAGTTCTTCACGGAGTTGGCGCGGCGCTCGCCGAGCGCCAGGTTGTACTCGCGCGTGCCGCGCTCGTCGCAGTGGCCCTCGATCGTGACGGTGTACTGCCGGTACTGCTGCAGCCACGCGCCCTGCTTCTTCAGGGTGTCCTGGGCGTCGGGGCGGATCTCGTAGCTGTCGTAGTCGAAGAAGACACGGTCGCCGACGCTCACCTGGAATTCCTCGACCGACCCGGGCGCCGCCTGTCCTGCGGTGCTACCGCCGGTTGTCGACGAGCCATTGCCTTCCGTCGCGGGCTTTTCGCTCGACGCGCAAGCAGCGAGCAGCAGAGCGGCCGCGAAGGCCGCAACGATCTTCAGCTTCATCTCTCTTACCCCTGTCGTGAGGAATGATGTCAAATTTACGCACTCTTACTCGATGATTCGCGCATGCACAAAGGCGAACCCGCAGGCGTCAGATCTGTCGCCCACGCGCTCGCCCTTGCCCCTCTTGCGCGGAACATATTCATCGACTCCTAGGGAATCAAGGGCGACCAGGCGGGATCGGACGCATCTTGCGGCGTCTTCAACTCGCGCTCGTTGTAGCCGGTGAGGTCGATGGTGTGGATGCGCGTCTGGCCGCCGGGCTCCTCGCGGAAGAAGGCCAGCACGCGGCCGTTCGGCGCCCAGGTCGGACCTTCGACGAGATAGGCCTGCGCGAGCGAGCGCTCGCCGCTGCCGTCCGGGCGCATGACGCCGACATAGAAGGTGCCGCCGGAGATGCGCGTGAAGGCGATCAGGTCGCCGCGCGGCGACCACACGGGCGTGCCGTACTTGCCGTCGCCGTGCGAGATGCGCTGCACGTTGCTGCCGTCGGCGTTCATCACGTAGATCTGCTGCGAGCCGCCGCGATCGGAGTTGAAGACGATGCGGCTGGCATCGGGCGAGTAGCAGGGCGAGGTGTCGATCGCCGGATCGTTGGTGAGGCGCGTGACGCGGCGCGTGCTGAGATCCATGGCGTAGATCTCGGTGTTGCCGTCCTTCGCCAGACTCATGACGACGCGATGGCCGTCGGGCGAGAAGCGCGGCGCGAAGGTCATGCCCGGAAAGTCGCCGACGGTCTCCTGCTGTCCGGTCTCGAGGTTGAGCAGATGCACGCGCGGCCTGTTTCCCGTGAAAGAGAGATAGGTGATCTCCTGCGTCGAGGGCGAGAAGCGCGGCGTCAGCACGAGATCCCGGCCGTCGGTGAGATACTTCTGGTTCCACCCGTCCTGGTCCATGATCGCCAGCCGCTTCACCCGCTGCGTCGCCGGCCCCGATTCCGAGATGTAGACGATGCGCGAATCGAAATAGCCGTCCTCGCCGGTGATGCGCGCATAGATGGCGTCGGCGACGCGATGGGCGATGCGCCGCCAGTTGCTCGCGGGCGCGGTCAGCGCGAG
>DATIXH010000185.1:0-3505 GCA_035518775.1 Candidatus Acidiferrum sp. | reverse complement strand
CGGCGAGGCGCTGGAGCTCTCGCCGTTCACCAAGCAGCTCTACAGCTCCGACGCCTTCGGCATCGCCGAGTCCTACTACCTGGGCGCGCTGCTCTTCCGCCGCGCCCTCAGCCAGCACCTCGACCGCTGGATCGCCGACGGTCATTGCAACACGAAGGAGGCCGAGCGCATCGTCCGCCTGATCGCGACCGACAACAGCAAGCGCATCTACCCGCTGCAATGACGGGAGCTTGGGATCAGCGGTGTGCGTCCTTCGACAAGCTCAGGATGAGGTCTTTCTTTATGCCACCAAAATTCTCCCTCATCCTGATCTTTCTGCCGCCAAGATTCTCCCTCATCCTGAGCTTGTCGAAGGACGCAGGATGGTCGTGCAGGGAATATGAGGGTGGATTGGAATGACCGCTGATCCCCTCCTGGCCGCTGACGAGTTGCCCCCCTACGAGACCTTCAACGCGGAGGGCAGGGCGCCCATCCTGCTGATCTGCGACCACGCCAGCCGCCGCATTCCGCGCGAGCTCCGCGGTCTCGGCCTCGCCGAGCGCGAGCTGTCGCGCCACATCGGCTGGGACATCGGCGCCGCCGACGTCACCCGCCACATGGCGCTGCAGCTGGGCGCCCCCGCGCTCCTCGCCGGCTACTCCCGCCTCGTCGTCGACTGCAACCGCCACCTCCACGACGCCACGCTCATCCGCGCCGTCAGCGACGGCACCGCGATCCCCGGCAACACCGACCTCACCCCCGCCGATCGTCAGGCGCGCCTCGACGCGCTCTACCACCCCTATCACCAGGCGATCGCCCGGCGCCTCGATGCGTTTGCCGCCGGCGGCATCACGCCCACCCTGCTGGCGATCCACAGCTGCACGCCGGAGATGGCCGGGCAGTTCCGCCCGTGGCACATCGGCATCTGCTGGGACAGCGACCGCCGCATCGCCGGCCCCGTCATGGACGCCCTCGGCCGCGTGCCGGATGTCGTCGTCGGCGACAACCAGCCCTACGCCCTCGACCGCCGCGAGGACTATTCCGTGCCGAACCACGCCATGGACCGCGGCCTGCCGCACCTCCAGGTCGAGTTCCGCCAGGACCTCGTCGCCACGCCCGCCGACGCCCGCCGCTGGGCCGACATCCTCCTCGCGGCCCTGCCGAAAGTGGTCGCTTAGCCTCGAATAGCGGTCCCCGTTGTCGGAATCGCGGGGCTCCCTGGTCGAAAACGGGCCGAAACTGGTCACGGTCATGTCATTGATCCCGTTCTGCGATTTTTCGATCCATGGGGTCGTTTTGCAGAATCGATGAGTCGCGGCTCCCCGCCGATGTTTCACGTGAAACATTTTTGCGTAATTGCTTGCCGCCGCCTAAGGTGCGGCCAGCGGTGAGGGGACAAGACATGGACATCGAGATCGTCATCCGAAACGCGCAGGTCATCGACGGCACCGGCGGCCCCCCGCTCGCGGCCGATCTCGGCATCCGCGGCGACCGCATCGTGGCGATCGGCGCGGTGGCACCCGAGCCAGGCCAGACCGTCATCGACGCCGCCGGCAAGGCCGTCGCCCCCGGCTTCATCGACGTCCACACCCACGACGACCGCGCCCTCCTGAGTACGCCTGACATGGCCATGAAGGTGAGCCAGGGCGTGACCACGGTCGTGGTCGGCAACTGCGGCATCAGCCTGGCGCCGCTCGCCCCGGGCGGCGCGCCGCCCAAGCCGCTCGACCTCATCGGCGACCGGTCCGACTACCGCTACCCCACCTTCGCCGCCTATCTCGATGCGCTCGACCGCAACCCGCCCGCGCTCAACGCTGCCTGCCTCTGCGGCCACACCACGCTGCGCGCCGGCGCCATGGACGCCCTCGACCGGGCCGCCACCGCCGACGAGATCGCTGCCATGCGCGGGCGCCTGGCAGAGGCGCTGGAGGCCGGCTCCATCGGCCTTTCCACCGGCCTCGGCTATCCGACCGCCGAGCCCGCGCCGACCTCCGAGGTGAAGGCCCTCGCGGAACTGCTGAAGCCCGCCGGCGCCCTCCACACGACGCACATGCGCGACGAGTCCGAGCATGTGATGGAGGCCCTCGACGAGGCCTTCGACATCGGGCGCAGCGCCGGCGTGCCCGTGATCATCTCCCATCACAAGACCGCCGGGCACGCCAACTTCGGCCGCTCGCGCGAGACCCTGAAGAAGATCGACCGCGCCATGGCGACCCAGCCGGTCGGCCTCGACGCCTATCCCTACATCGCCGCCTCGACCGTGCTCGATCCCAAGTTCCTGCGCATGGCCGAACGCGTCTTCGTCACCTGGTCGAAGGGCGCACCCGAGCAGACCGGCCGCGACCTCGCGGACATCGCCAAGGAGTGGGGCGTGGATGCGCTGACCGCCGTCGCGCGCCTGCAGCCCGCCGGCGCCGTCTACTTCACCATGGACGAGGGCGACGTCCGCCGCATCCTGTCCTATCCGCACACCATGATCGGCTCCGACGGCCTGCCGCACGACAGCCATCCGCACCCGCGGCTGTGGGGCACCTTCCCGCGCGTCCTCGGCCACTACTGCCGCGAGGAGAAGCTGTTCCCGCTCGAGGAGGCCGTGCGGCGCATGACCGGCCTGCCGGCCCAGCAGTTCCGCCTGACCAACCGCGGCAGCATCGCGGTCGGCGCCTATGCCGACATCGTCGTCTTCGATCCCGCGACGGTGATCGACCGCGCCACCTTCGAGGCGCCGATGACGCCGGCGGCCGGCATCGACACCGTGATCGTCAACGGCCGCGTCGTCTGGCGCGATGGCAGCGGAACCGGCGCCCGCCCCGGCCGCGCGCTCCGCCGCCAGGCGTTGCAGGCCGAGGCCGCGCGCGCCATCTAGAAAGGGCAGGGGCTCCTGCCGCCGTTAGGAGGTCGCGATGAAGAAAAGCGCTCCCCAGCCAGCCGCTCCCGACGCCATCAATCCGATGGCCACCGACGGGTTCGAATTCGTCGAATACACGGCCCCGGACGTCGGCCAGCTCAAGACCCTGTTCGAGACGCTCGGCTTCTCCGCCGTCGCCCGCCATCGCTCGAAGGACGTGACGCTCTACCGGCAGGGCGAGGTGAACTTTATCGTCAATGCCGAGCCCGACAGCTTCGCCCAGGCCTTCGCCCGCGTGCACGGACCATCGGTCTGCGCCATGGCGTTTCGCGTCAAGGATGCCGGCGCCGCCTTGAAGCGGGCGCAGGCGCTCGGCGCCAAGCCGGTGCAGGGCAAGATCGGCCCGATGGAGCTGAACATCCCGGCCATCGAGGGCATCGGCCACAGCCTGATCTTCCTGGTCGATCGCTACGGCGACCGCAGCATCTACGACGTCGACTTCGTGTCGGTGCCGGGCGTGGAGGCCAATCCGCGCGGCGCCGGCCTGACTTATGTCGATCACCTCACCCACAACGTCCATCGCGGCCGCATGGACGTGTGGGCGGGCTTCTACGAAAAACTGTTCAATTTTCGTCAGATCCGCTTCTTCGACATCGAGGGGCGCGCATCCGGCCTGTT
>DATIXH010000184.1:0-25480 GCA_035518775.1 Candidatus Acidiferrum sp. | reverse complement strand
GTGCGTCCTTCGACAGGCTCAGGATGAGGGAAAACCTTGGTGGCACCAAGAAAAGTCCTCATCCTGAGCCTGTCGAAGGACGCACGGCCGCAATCCCAGCCTCATGCAAGCGATTGATCTGACTCGCCAACTTGTGTGCATCCCATAGCGGCTTTCGCCGGGGTGACAACCGAGACTTGAGCTACCCGAAGGTGCCGGCTTCCTTTCAGAAGCCATTTCCTTCCTCTGTGAACCTCGGCGCCTCTGTGTCCCTGTGGTTCAAGGCCACACACTCGATCACCGCCCGATCGCGTAGCCCTGCATGAACCGCGCGTTGGCCGCCGCCTTCAGCAGCGGGCCGTCCCTCGCCGCGGCAGAGACGCGGCCGAGGCTCCAGTCGGCGTCGACCTCCACGTCGTGGCCGCGGCGGCGCAGCGCCGCCACTGTCGCCGGCGGGAAGCGGCCCTCCACCACCACATGACCGGGGCGGCATTCGCGCGGATAGAACGAGCTCGGGAAGTGCGCGGTGTGGAACTCCGGCGCGTCGATCGCCTCCTGCAGGTTCATCCCGAAATGCACATGCCGCAGGAAGACATTCAGCGACCACTGATCCTGCTGGTCGCCGCCGGGCGTGCCGAAGGCCAGGTAGGGCGCGCCGTCGCGCAGCGCCAGCGACGGCGTCAGGGTTGTGCGCGGCCGCTTGCGCGGCGCCAGGCTGCCTGGCTTGCCCTCCTCGAGCCAGAACATCTGCCCGCGCGTGCCGAGCGCGAAGCCGAGACCGGGGATCGCCGGCGAGCTCTGCAGCCAGCCGCCGCTCGGCGTCGCCGACACCATGTTGCCCCAGCGATCGATGACGTCGAGATGGCAGGTGTCGCCGCGCGTCGCGCCCGTGCGCGCCACCGCCGTCTCCGCGAAGCGCGCGACCGTGGGCTCGCCCGCACCGTGCGCGCCGGCATGGGCGACATCCTCGTCGGCGCCGCCCGCCACGCGCACGATCGGCGCCGCGCCATATCCCGGGATATGCCCGGGCCGCAGCGCGCGCGAGGCCTGCTCACCGACCAGCGTGCGCCGCTGCGCGCTGTAGTCCTCGGACAGCAGGATCTCCATCGGCACGCGCACGAAATCGGGATCGCCGTAGAACGATTCGCGATCCGCAAAAGCGAGCTTCGCGCACTCCACGACCGTATGCACGAACGCCGGGTCCTCCGCCGACATACCGCGAAGATCGAAGCCCTTGAGCAGTGCCAGCTGCTGCAGCGCCACCGGCCCCTGGCCCCACGGCCCGGTCTTGCACAGGGTATAGCCGTGATAGTCGTAGGTCAGGGGCCGCTCGACCGTCGCCGACCAGCGCGCCAGGTCGTCCGCGGTCAGCAGGCCGCGATGCCGCCGCCCCGAGCTGTCCATCACCGCCTGAGTGCGGCAGAAGCGGTCGATGGCTTCGGCCAAGAATCCGCGATACCAGGCGCGCCGCGCCGCTTCGATGCGCGCCTCCCGGTCGCCGCCAGCGGCCTCCGCCTCGCGCAGCACGCGCTGATAGGTCTCGGCGAGGGCGGGATTGCGGAACAGCCGGCCCGCCACCGGTCCGCCGTCGCGCAGCCAGAGCGCCGCCGAGCTCGGCCACTCCGTCTCGAACAGCGCGCGCACGGTCTCGACCGTCTTGGCGATGTTGGGCACGACCGCGAAGCCGCCCGTCGCATAGCCGAGCGCCAGCGCCAGCACCTCCGCCAGCCCCATCGTGCCGTGGTCGCGCAGCAGCAGCATCCAGGCATCGAACGCGCCGGGGACCACGGCGGCGAGCAGCCCCGTGCCGGGCACGAGTTCGAGCCCGAGATCGCGATAGGCCGCGATGGTGGCCGCCGCCGGCGAGACGCCCTGCCCGCAGATCACGTCGACGCGGTCGTTCCTGGCGCTGTAGAGCAGGATCGGCACGTCGCCGGCCGGCCCGTTGAGATGCGGCTCCACCACCTGCAGCGCGAAGCCGATCGCGACCGCCGCGTCGAACGCGTTGCCGCCCTTCTCCAGGATCGCCATGCCGGCCGCCGTCGCCAGCCAGTGGGTCGAGGCAACGACGCCGAAGGTGCCGATGATTTCCGGGCGCGTCGTGAATCCGCCCATGCCGCCTCCTGCGAGCGTCAGCGTTGCCGCCGGACTATCCCGCGTCCGCCGCGTCGGCGCAAATCTGCAATGCGCCTCGCATAGGCGGCCGCGAGCCGGCGCGCGCCGCCCGCTGCGGTGCGTTGACGGTCGAAGCGGGCCGAGGGGTCTGGCAATGAATAGGTAATCGGTCCTAAGATGACAATTTTGTGATTGATCTCGCGCAAGGCGGGCCGCTGCACAAGCCGTCACAGTAGCCCCGCACAGTGGTCGGGAGGAGCGCCGCACATGGTCGCGAAAACGCAGATCGTCGAGCATCTGGGGGAGGCCGCCGTCCTGCTGCCGCGGCTGGTGGCGGAAGGACTCGCCGCCAACGACCGCGCGAAGGTTCGCATGAGCGGGCTGCAGACGGCGGTGCGCCATGCGACCGAGCCGGCGAAGGCGGCCGCCGATCTGTCCGCCGAGGCGCGCGCGGCCGGCCTCGATCCGATCGAGCTGGGCCGGTTCATCGGGCAGGCACGGGTCGACGGCACGGATTCCGTCCTCGCGCCGGGCGCGGCAGCGCTGCAGACGTCGCTCGTCGCCGATGTCGACGCGATGACGCGCGCGATCGAAGCGAGCGGCAGTCCGGAGGCGACCAGCTACCGCCGGCGTCTCGATGCGCTCGCGCGCGCGGCCGCAGGCGCCGAGGACCATCTGAAGCCGTCCGCAGTCGCCGCCATGACGTCGGCGGCGCACGGCGGGCCCGACAGCCTGCATCGCCTGGTGATGGACCTGCACAAGGCGCTGAACCGGTTGGCGGCGCGCTGCGCCGACGACATCGTCGCCGGCGCCCACAGCTACGGCCTCGCGGCCGAAGACCGCCCCGCCGTCGAGGCGTTCATGCGCGGTCTGGCGAGCACGCGCGCTCTCAAGTTCGACCATCCGGGCCTGGAGACCACGGCCGCGCGCTCGCAGGGGCGGCTGGTCATCCAGAACGACATCGGAACCACTGACGCCCATGTGCTGGTCGTCGCGGTCGAGGAGAATGCCGTCACCGTCACCTACACCGACGTCCACCGCGCCCGCGCGAAGTTCTTCGTCGGGCTGTTCGACGGCCTCGCGGCGACCTGGACCGGCCTCGCGCACGAGCATGCCGAGGGACTCGGCGATGACGGCGCCTTCTATCTCGTCACCGGCCGCCTCGCCGCCGCGGCCGCAGCCGAGCGCGACTCCTTCCTCGAAGCGGTCGGCGCCGCCCTCGTCTTCCTGATCGACTGGAACAAAGCCCGCAAGACGCTGCGCTCCTTCATCGACAACGCCGATGCGGTGCGGCTGCTCAAATGGGCGGCGCGCCACCGGTTCGGCCATCGTGCCTTCCTGCAGCTCGGCGGCGCCGATCTCGTGAACGGCGCCGTGCGCCGCGCGGCGGCGGCGCGCATCGGCTACGGCGTGCGCCTCGATGCGGCGCTCGGCCGCGAGGGCGCCGTCGACTTCTTGAAGTCAGTCCTGCGGATCGCCGCGGAGGGGCTGCTGGCCGAGCGCGCCGACCGCCTGATCCGCGACGCCATCGATGCCGATCTCGCCCGCCGCTTCGAGCGCTCCGAGAGCGAGCTGCTGCAAGGCGTCGTCCGCCAGTCCGGACTCGCGCGCGAGATCGCCGGCGGCCTCGCCGCCCTGGCCGAGGAGCGCATGGCCGGGCGCCCCGGGAACGCCGCCGCGCTGGCGCACAAGGCGAAGCGCATCGAGGAGAAGGCCGATCGCATCGCCGTCGAGCTGCGCGCGGCAGCCGAGCGCTTCCATGCCGGCGCACGCACGCGCCTTCTGATCGATACGCTCGAGGACTCCATCGACGATCTCGAGGAGGCGGCCTTCCTGCTCTCGCTGCTGCCCGTCGAGCGCGATCACCCCGCGCTGGCGCCGCTCGCGACGCTCTGCGACACGGCCGCGACCGGCGCCGAGGCCGTCGCCCGCGCCGCCGACGCGGCGGCGGCCGTCCCGGGCGGCCATCGCGGCGATGCCGACGATGCCCTGGAAGCCTCGGCCAGGCTCATCGACCTCGAGCATTCGGCCGATGCCAGCGAGCGCGCGACCATCGCGGCGATCCTGACCGAGACAAACGGTGCGGCCGGTGCCCAGGCCCTGCTCGAATGCGCACGCAAGGTCGAGCGCGCCACCGACCGCTTCGCCCGCGCCGGCCACGCCCTGCGCGCCCACGTGATCGGCGATCTCACGCACTAGGCACGTGCATATGACGGTGCAGCGGCGCAGAAGCATTGTTCACGCGGAGACGCGGAAGCGCGGAGGTCATCGAGTACGTGCTGTCGTCACAGCCTTCGATCCATTCCCTGTAGGGGCGCGCTGCGCGCGCCCGTGGTGCCGTTGCTCGGTTGTCCAGGTTGCGGCGATCGGCGGGCGCGCGCACCGCGCCCCTGCAAACAACTCATCGAACGGGTCTCGGCCAACCTCCGCGCCTCCGCGTGCCAAATCCTCTTGTGGGGTCGCCCAGACCGCAAATGCGATTGCCCGTGAGCGGGAGGGCGAGGGTGGGGTTACGTCTCGATGATTCTTTCCGTAGGGAACCTATGATGGAAACGCTCTTTCTGATCGGTGGCCAGCAGACCCGGCCGCTCGATCCGGGCGTCGCCGGCAACAAGGCGGCGAACCTCTCGCGCATGGCGGCGATGGGCCTGTCCGTGCCGCCGGCCTTCGTCGTGCCGAACAGCCTGTGCGCCGGCGTCAACAGCGGAGAGCGCGGCGCGCTGGACGCCCTCGATCGCGCCCTCGATGACGGCATGCGGTTTCTGGAGGACCAGACCGGGCGCCGCTTCGGCGATCGCCGCCGGCCGCTCCTCGTCTCCGTGCGCTCGGGCGCGCCCCACTCCATGCCCGGCATGCTGGAGACGGTGCTCGACGTCGGCTGCACGAGCGAAGCGGTGCAGGGCCTCGTGCGCATCAGCGGCAATCCGCGCTTCGCCTGGGATTGTCGCCGCCG
The DNA here is from genome assembly GCA_035518775.1 of Candidatus Acidiferrum sp. Lineage (GTDB taxonomy): Bacteria > Pseudomonadota > Alphaproteobacteria > Dongiales > Dongiaceae > JBGPEQ01. The sequence continues at coordinate 20,433 of DATIXH010000184.1, read as the reverse complement.
CTTCCTGCAGGGCTACGGCGAGACCGTGCTCGGGCTCGATCCGCGGCCGCTCGAAGCGAGGCTCGCGGCCCTCATGGCCGAGGAGGCGGCAGCGAGCGACTCCGATCTCGACGGCGAGGCGCTCGAACGCTTCGCCGCGGAATGCCTCGGTTATGCGGCGCAGTCCGGCGCCGATGTGCCGGACGACGCCGTCGCCCAGCTCCGCGCCGCCGCCCGCGCGGTCTTCCGCTCCTGGGACTGCGACAAGGCCCGGGCCTACCGCCGCCTCACCCATCTGCCGGACGGCGACGGCACCGCCGTGACCGTGCAGGCGATGGTGTTCGGCAACATGGGACGCCAGTCCGGCGCTGGCGTCGCCTTCTCGCGCGATCCTTCCACCGGCGAGAAGACGCCGGTCATCGACCTGCTGTTCGAGGCGCAGGGCGAAGACGTCGTGTCCGGCCGGCGCACGCCCGTCGCAGGCACCGTCCTCGCGGCGCGGCTGCCGGCCGTGTCGGGCGAGCTCCTGGCGGCGCTCGCCAGGCTCGAAGACAGCTTCCGCGATGTCCAGGACGTCGAGTTCACGATCGAGGGCGGACGCCTGTGGATGCTGCAGACCCGCGCCGCCAAGCGGACGCCGCGGGCGGCCCTGCGCATTGCCGTCGACGACGTGCGCGCGGGCCGCATCACGCAGGACGAGGCCGTCATCCGCTTGAGCGGGCTGGACGAAGACGGGCTGGCGGTCACGCGCTTCGAATCGGCGGGCGCGCCGATCGGCGAGGGCGTTCCGGCGGCGCCGGGCGTGGCCGCGGGCCGCGCGGCGTTCGACAGCGCGTCGGCGCAGCAGCTCGCGGCGAAGGGCGATGCCGTCATCCTGCTGCGGCCGGATACGGCGGCGGCCGATGTCGCCGGCTTCGCCGCCGCCGCCGGCATTCTCACCACGGCCGGCGGGCGCACGGCCCACGCCGCCCTCGTCGCCCGGCAGATGGGCAAGCCCTGCGTCGTCGCCTGCGGCACGCTCGCCATCGACGAGGCTCATCGTCACGCCCATATTGGAACATTGGCGATCGCCGAGGGCGACTGGCTGTCGATCGACGGCGATGCCGGAACCGTCTTCGCTGGCCGCCTGCCGATCGTCGTCACCCGCCCGGAGCACGATCTCGCGGAGTGGCGGCGATGGAAGGAACAGGCGTCGTCGGCACACGCATCAAGCGGCGCCGCCGCTGCCGCTCAGTGACCGCGGCCCTAGGGAGACCATCATGACGACGACAGTCGCACTGCAGGCCCGCCGGTCTCGTCGCCGTAGCGCCAAGACCGGCCGAGGTCGCGACAAGAAAGCAGCACCCGAGGTTCGGCCCACGGGACTCGACGACACCGCGACCAGCGCTCCGGCCGATCCGACGCCGGCGCGCATTGCCGATGCCCTCTACCGGCTGGCGACGGAGGCGGTCGAGGTTTCGCCGCGCGAGCGCGCGCCCGACAGCATCGATCGTGTCGTCCATGCGCTGATCGGGCGGGCCACGCTGGGCATCTCGCCGGCGGCCGTGGCGCTCGCGGCCTTCGATTGGCTGGTGCATCTCGGCAGCTCGCCCGGCAAGCAGGCGGAGCTGCTGCAGAAGGCCGCGCGGAAGGCCGCCCGACTCTGGATCTACGCCATGCGCGCGGCCGCCGCGCCGGACACGCCTTGTTGCATCGAGCCGCTGCCGCAGGATCACCGCTTCCGGTCGGAGGCCTGGCAGAAGCCGCCCTTCAATCTCATCCACCAGTCCTTCCTGTTGACGCAGCAATGGTGGTTCAATGCCACGACCGGCATCCGCGGCGTCGCCCCGCACAACGAGCGGATCGTCGAATTCATCAGCCGTCAGCTCCTCGACTTGGTCGCGCCGAGCAATTCTCTCCTGACCAACCCGGACGTCCTGCAAGAGACGATCAGGCAGGGCGGCGCCAATCTCGCGCGCGGCTGGGTCAATTTCATCGAGGACTGGGAGCGCGCCATCGCCGGCCGCAGGCCGGTGGCCGCCCAGCAATACGCCGTGGGCAAGACGGTCGCGGTCACGCCGGGAACGGTCATCCATCGCAACCGGCTCATCGAGCTCATCCAGTACGGCCCGGCGACGCCGCAGGTGCAGCGCGAGCCGATCCTCATCGTGCCGGCCTGGATCATGAAGTACTACATCCTCGATCTTTCGCCCGCGAACTCTCTCGTCAAATACCTGGTCGACCGCGGCCATACCGTCTTCATGATCTCCTGGAAGAACCCGGATGCCGAAGACCGCGATCTCGGCATGGACGACTACCTCCGCCTCGGCGTCATGGACGCGCTGCAGGCCGTCTCCACCGTGCTGCCCGACCGCAAGATCCACGCCGTCGGCTACTGCCTCGGCGGCACCTTGCTGTCGATCGCCGCCGCCGCCATGGCCCGCGACGGCGACGAGCGCCTGAAGAGCGTGACCCTGCTTGCCGCGCAGACCGACTTCACCGAGGCCGGCGAGCTGACGCTGTTCATCAACGACAGCCAGGTGACGTTCATCGAGGACGTCATGTGGGAGCAGGGCTATCTCGACGCCGGCCAGATGGCCGGCACGTTCCAGCTGCTGCGCTCGAACGACCTCGTCTGGTCGCGCATGCTGAAGCAATATCTGCTCGGCGAGCGCGAGACGATGAACGACCTCATGGCCTGGAACGCCGACACGACGCGCATGCCCTATCGCATGCACAGCGAGTATCTGCGCCGTCTCTTCCTCGACAACGATCTGGTCGAGGGGCGCTATCGCGTGGACGACCGCCCGGTCGCGCTCACCGATATCCGCGCGCCGATCTTCGCCGTCGGCACGACCCGCGATCACGTCGCGCCCTGGCGGTCGACCTACAAGATCCACCTGCTGACCGACACGGACGTGACCTACCTGCTCACGACAGGCGGCCACAATGCCGGCATCGTCAGCGAGCCCGGCCGCGACGGGCGCAGCTTCCAGGTCCGCACCAAGGGTGCCGCCGACAAGTACGAGGACCCCGACAGCTGGCAGGCCGCGACGCCGAAGCAGGAGGGCTCATGGTGGCCGGCCTGGGAGGAGTGGCTGCTCAAGCAGTCGAGCGGCGAGGCGCCGCCGCCGGCAATCGGCGCGCCTGCTCGCGGCTACCGGCCGCTCTGTCCGGCACCCGGCACCTACGTCCTGCGGGAGTGAGCGGCCTAAACCAGCCCTGTGCAGGCAGCTTTCCGCCCCCCACCGGTCCAGATCCGCCTCGAACGGACCGAAAGTGGTCAAGCCTATCTGCTTGTTCTACAAGGACGATTTTTTGATCCATAGGGTCGTTTTGCAGAATCGATGAGTCCGGTCATTTCCAGACCTGCCGCGCCACCCGCAGGAAGTTCTCCCCCAGGACTCCCCGCACGTCCGAGTCGCTGTATCCCCTAGCCAGCAGCAGCTCCGTGATCTCCGGCAGCAGCTCCGGCGGGGCGAAGCGGTTGTCCATCATGTCCTCGGCGCTGTAGCCCGGCCAGGCGTGCGGATAGCGCGCGAACAGCTTCGGCACCTCCTCCACGTCCGGCAGGTAGTCGAGGCCGAGGCCGACATGCGGCGCGCCCACGAGCTGCGCCACATAGTCGATATGCTCCACCATGCGCCGCGCGCTGATGTCGTTGTCGCCGAGGAAGGCGCCGACGCCGTTGATGCCGATGACGCCGCCGGTCGAAGCACAGGCCTTGATCTGGTCGTCGCGGATGTTGCGGCCGTGGTCGCACAGCGCACGCGGGTTCGAGTGCGAGAACACCACCGGCGCGGCCGAGCGTTCCATCATCTCCATGGTCGAGCGGTGGCTGGTGTGCGAGCAGTCCACGACCATGCCGACGCGGTTCAACTCCGCCAGCGCCTCGCGCCCGAGCGGCGTGAGGCCGGCATCGTCGTCATGGCAGCCGCCGGCGAAAGCGTTGCCGCGGTTGTAGGCGAACAGCATCTGCCGCACGCCCAGTCGGTAGTAGAGCGCGATCATCTCGATGTTGCCGTCGAGCGCGTCCGTGCCCTCGAGATCGAAGGCGACGGCGAGCTTGCCCTCGCGCTTGGCGCGCGCGATGTCGGCCGGCGTCTCGGCCAGCATGAAGCCCTGCGGGTGCAGCTCGATCCAGCGGCGGAAATGGGCGATCGCCTTGATCGTGTCCTGCCAGGTGATCACGTGGTCGTAGCCGACGTTGATGCTGAGGTAGGTGGCGCCCGAGTCGCGCCAGCGCGCGAGGAAACTCAGATCGAGATCGGCGAACGGCGAGAAGCCGCCATGGGTGTCCCAGATGACCGCATCGCGATGCAGGTCAGCAGCATGCTCGCTCGTCACGTCGATGTCCTCCGCAGCTTGATGGCGCCGCTGTTGGGCGCTTCCAGTGTCTCGCTGGCCGCGATCTCCGCCAGCAGCCAGTCGCGGAACGCCTTCACCTTGGGCCGCTCGGCCGTCGTCTCGGGCGTCACCACGTAGTAGGCGTAGTCCATGGGCATGTCGATGTCGAACGGCTTCAGCAGCCGCCCGCTGGCGAGGTCGTCGCGCACCAGCGGCTCCTGGGTCAGGGCGACGCCGAGGCCGTCGATGGCGGCCTGGATCATCAGGCTCGAGTGGTTGAAGCTCAGGGACGAGTTCAGCTTCTCCGCCTTCACGCCGGCCGCCGCCAGCCAGCGCGGCCACATCTGTTCCGGCCAATCGGAATCATGCATCAGCGTGTGCTGCAGCAGGTCGGACGGCGACTTCAGCGGGATCGAGCCCGACAGCAGCTTCGGGCTGCAGACGGCCACCAGGGTCTCGCGCGTCAGCCAGTCGACCCGCAGCCCCGGCCAGTTGCCGCGGCCGTAGCGCACCGCGACGTCGACGTCCTCGCGCGCGAAGTCGACCAGCTTCTCGCTCGCCGAGATGCGCACGTCGATGTCCGGATGGGCGCGGCGGAAGCTGCCGAGCCGCGGCACCAGGAACTTGGCCGCGAAGGAGGGCATCACGCTCACCGTCAGCGAGCCCGTCTGCTCGCGCGAGCGCAAGGCCCGCGACGCCTCGCCCAGCTTCTCCAGCGCCTCGCGCACCGGTCGGGCATAGGCCTGGCCGGCCTCGGTCAGCACCAGCGAGCGGTTCAGCCGGCGGAACAGCGGCACCCCCAGCCATTCCTCCAAGGCCTTGATCTGATGGCTGATCGCGCTGTGGGTGACGTGCAGTTCCTGCGCCGCCTTGGTGAAGCTCAGATGGCGGGCGGCGGCCTCGAAATAGCGGACGGCGATGAGGGGCGGAAGGCGCTCGGCCATGATGGTCTTCAGGTGAGCTAGGCTAACAGATCATATGAGAAACGATCGTTTGTGCGCAAGCCCGGACTGCCCCAAATTCCTCTCATCAGAACGGCGATAATTCAAGTGGTTTTCGGGATTGTCGTCGGTCACCTCAGGAAACCCAGGATATGTGAGGAGTGGTGAGATGAAAAGCGCAACGTCCCAGACTGCATCGAAGTCCTCCCTCCCGGCCGGCGCGCGCCTCCTGGCAGGCGCCTTCGAGGCGGTCACGGCCCCCGTCGACGCCGCCCTCGGCGGGCTTCTGGACCAGTTCCTGGTGTGGCACCAGCGGGTCCGCGACCGCCAGACCCTGGCCCGGCTCGACCAACACATGCTGCATGACATCGGCCTGTCTTCGGCCGATGTGGAGGGTGAGGTCAGCAAGCCCTTCTGGCGGAACTAACCCCGTGGACGGCTTTGGCATCGCCGGGTCGCGATGATGCGACCCGGCGATCCCTACAACACAAGTCGGTGACCTGCCCCTTGGCGCCTAGCGCGGGGTGCGGGATCTCATCATAATTGGGGCGCGGCGGCGTCGAGCGGATTTGAGCGGAAAGGGATAGTCAGATGATTATGCGGCAATGGCGCGGTCGCGTGCCGCGCGAGAAGGCAGAGGACTATCTATCCTATCTGCAGGCAACCGGGCTGGAGGACTATCGCAGCACAGCCGGCAATCTCGGGGCGTTCGTCACGACACGGCCCCTCGGCAAGTCGACGGAATTCCTGCTGGTGACCTTCTGGGATTCGGAGGAAGCGGTGCGCCGCTTTGCCGGCGACGACTACGAACGAGCCGTCTACTATCCGGAGGATGGCAAGTTCCTGCTGACGGGCGCTCCCGCGGCCGATCACTATCAGGTCAAATACGCGGCCCACGCCTTCAACAAGACGAAGAGCCCGCATGAACAGCAGCTACTTCCGTCGTTTCGCCCGCTACAACGCCTGGGCCAATCGTCGGCTCTATGAAGCCTGCGCCGCGCTGAGCCGCGAGGACTACCGCGCCAAGCGGCCGTCCTTCTTCGGCTCGATTCACGCGACGCTCAACCACATCCTCGTCGGCGATCGCGTCTGGATGGGCCGCTTCGAGGGCGCCCCGAGCGGCATTGAGCGGCTGGACCAGATTCTCTACGACGAATTCGCCGACCTCGCGCCGGCGCGCACAACCGAAGATGCGCGCATCCTCGGCTTCGTCGGGGGACTCGGCGAGGATGCCCTCGTCGGCACGCTCCGCTATCGAAACATGGCGGGCGAGGCGCAGGAGACGCCGCTCACCTGGACGCTCGCGCATTTCTTCAATCACCAGACGCACCACCGCGGCCAGGTTCATGGCATGCTCTCCGGCACGCCGGTGGCGCCGCCGCCGCTCGATCTGATCTATTTCCTACGAGAGGATCGCGCCTAAGCGGCCGTCGCCGTCGGGCGGTGGTAGAGCCACACGCTGGCCGGCGGCAGGTTGTTGAGCACGCGGCTCTTCACCTCGCCCTGCACGCCCAGCTTGCGGCGCGGAATCGGCGACGCCAGCCCGTAGGTGAACTGGATGTAGGGCGCGCCCGGCGCCAGCAGCGCGAAGGCCTCTTGAACAATGCGGTCGCGCACGGAGTCGCGCATCGCCAGGAGCGGCAGGCCGGAGACGACCGCGCCGGCGCGCGTGATGCCGAGCGGCCGCAGCAGGGCCGTCAGTTCCGCGGCGTCGCCGTGCAGCACTCTTACGCCCGGAAAGCGCCGGACCAGCAGATCATGGAGCGCCTCGTCGCGTTCGACCACGAACAGGCGCGCTGGCGCGATGCCAGCTTCGAGCAGGGCCTCGGTGATGGAGCCCGTGCCGCCGCCCAGCTCGATGACGGGGTCTTGCGAGTCGGCCGGCACCAGACGCGCCATAGCCGTGCCCAGCTCGCGGCTGCTCGGCGCGATGGCGCCGATCTTGAGCGGATCCTTCAGCCAGCGCCTCAGAAACAGAATCGGTTCACTGCTCATGAGCGACCTCGAGGGTTGGTGCCGACCGCCGCTTCAACATAGGGGGCGATTCGCCCGCACTCAAGCCGTTCGACACGCTAGGAATTGATGTCACGCGAAAGAAACATCTTGTTCACGGCATTGAAAACACCGAACAGCCGCTCGAATTCCTCTGCGAACGCCGGCCACTCGAAGCGGCCGCTTTCGCCGGCGGCGAGATCGCAATGGATGTCGGCCAGCGAGCGGTGGCCGTCGATGCGCGCCAGGATCGGACCGGCGCGGCGCGGCAAGGCGAAGCGCGCCTCCACGCCTTCCGCGCGCACCGTGAGCGCGCCGCCGGGCTTCAGGTTCCCGGCGGTCTCCGCACCGCTTCCCTCGCGCAGCACGGGAATCATCGCGGGATCCTGCGGCTGCGCGACTGCGGTCGCGGCGCGCGCCGTCTTCACCGCGTAGCAGATATGGACCTTCAGGTTGCCGGCCAGCCGTTCGGCCAGGGCGGCGCGCGCAATCCGCTCGAGCGGCGCGATCCGCTTGAGCAGCGCGCCATCGCTCAGATAGCTCGCGGGCTCGTACCGCCAGGGCTCGATGAGGCCCGTGATCGCGAGCCCGGCCGACGTGACGAGCTCGGCCAGTTCCGTCACGCCGTAGGAGCGGTCCTGGCTGTGCAGCAGCAGATCGTAGAGGCCGGCGTCGCCGACCTTGAGGTGATCCTGCAGGAAGGGGTTGCGCGCGAACCAGTTGGTCGGCGGCAGCTGCTTCAGGAGCCGGCGCGCCAGGTCGAGCCTCACCGCGTCGGGCTCGTCGGCGGCGAGCGCGCGCAGAACGGCCTGCAGGTGATAGACGCCCGTGCGGCCGAGCGCGCCATACACCATCAGGCCGATGCCGCCGTCGTCGTTCAATGCGGCGGCCAGGATCGCGAGGCCGCCCGCAGGATCCGCGAGATGATGCAGCACGCCGCAGCAATCGATGTAGTCGAACGTCCCGAGGCCGAGCGCCGGCAGCTCCAGCAGCGACCCCGTCAGGAAGCGGATGTTCGTCAGCTTGCGCTGCTGCGCCCGCGCCTCGGCGATCGCGCGCGCCGCCGCGGAGATATCGAGATAGACGATCTCCGCCGGTCCGCCGCGGTCGGCCAGATGCTGGGCCAGCATGATCGTGCCGTCGCCGGTGCCGCCGCCGGCGACGAGCGCGCGGAACGGCTGCCGGAAATCGCGCCGGCCGCCGAAGACGTAGTGGTTGATCTCCAGCAGATGACTCGGCGAGCCCTCGATCAGCCGCTTGGCCTCGTCGCGCGGATCGCGCGGCGGATAGGGATAGGCCTCGTACTGCGCGCGCACCCGCTCGGTCATCGCGCGATCGCTCAGGCCGCGTCGCGCAGGGTGAGCACGACCTTGCCGGTCGATTTGCGCTCGCGCAGCAGCGCCAGCGCGGCCGGCGCCTGTGCGAGATCGAAGCGGTGCGAGACGTGCGGCTGCAGCCGCCCGTCCTGCCACCAGTCGAACAGCTCGCGGAACTGCGCCGCCACCAGCGCCGGCTGGCGCTGGCGATAGGAGCCCCAATAGAAGCCGATGGCCGCGATGTTCTTCACGAGAAGAATGTTCGCAGGCACTTGCGGCACCTGTCCGCCGGCGAAGCCGACGACGATCAGCCGTGCGCCCCAGTTCACGCACCGCAGAGATGCCTCGAACGCCGTGCCGCCGACGGGATCGAATACGACATCGGCGCCGCCGCCGTTGCAGATCTCCTTCACGCGGTCGCGGATGTTCTCGCTGCGATAGTCGATCAGGTGATCGGCGCCGTGCGCCTTTGCGATCGCGAGCTTGTCGCGCTCGCCCGCCGTGGCGATCACCGTGGCGCCGAGCGCCTTGCCCATCTCGACCGCGGTAAGTCCGACGCCGCCGGCGGCGCCATGCACGAGCAGGACCTCGCCCGCCCTGAGGTCGGCGCGCCAGCGCAGCGCGCCATGCGCCGTGCCGTAGGCGATGACGAAGCCGGCGGCCGTTACGAGGTCCATCGCCGGCGGGATCGGGAACACATCCATCTCCCGCGCGATCGCCAGCTCGGCGAAGCCGCCGCGGTCGAGCGCGGCCGCCACGCGATCGCCCGGCTGCACGCGCGTGACTCCGGCCCCGCAGGCGCGCACGACTCCCGCGATCTCCAAGCCCGGCGTGAAGGGCAGAGGCGGCTTCTCCTGATATTGTCCGGTGACCATCAAGAGGTCGGCGAAATTGACGCCGGCGGCGCCGACCTCGATCAACACCTCGTCCTTGCCCGGCGGATCCGGCGACGCGACATCGCCGACGGTCAATCGATCGGGATTACCGAGTTCGGTGCAGAGCAGAGCCCGCATCGCGCCGTCGTCAGGACCCGGCGTCGACCGCCGGACGGATGCGCCCCGTCTCGCGCCCGACGCGGTTGCGGACCGCCGGCGTCAGCGCCTCGGCCAGCGCCTTCTCCTCGTCGGCGCCGAGCAGCTTCAGCTCGTGCAGCACGCGACCCATCGCCACTTCGGCGGCACGCCCGGCGCCATCCTCGACCTTGATCGCGACGCCCAGCCCCAAGGTTGGCAGCGCCGCGGTGTAGACGCCTTCCGCGCCAGTCTTCAGCACGACCTTCGCGCCGACAAGCTCCATCACCTTCGTGCAGAACCGGTCGGTGCCGGCGACGAGGAACGGCTCGCTCGCCATGGCCGCGAGGATGCGCTTGGCCGCCGCCGCGCGCGCCGGCGGTACGTGCTTGCCGGGATCGGCAAGCCGCGCCATCGCGAGTGCCATGTTGCCCAGGGGGATGCCGATCACGGGAATGCCGCAGCCGTCGATTCCGCGCGGCGCATCGCCCAGGCGCAGCCCCGCCATCTGCTCGAGCACGCCCAGGATGCGCTGCTGCACCGGGTGCTCGTAGCGGATGTAGCCGGCGGTCGGCTCGCCGAGATGGCGGGCGGTGGAGAGGAAGCCGGTATGCTTGCCCGAGCAGTTGTTGTAGCTGGCGTCGGGCTTGCGGCCGGCGCGGATCAGCGCTTCCACGCTGGCTTCCCGGTAGGGCATATGGCTGCCGCATTCGAGATCGGCGACGCCACAGCCGATGCGCGCGAGCCACGCCGTCACCAGCTCGACATGGCGCGCCTCGCCGTTGTGCGAGGCGCAGGCGAGCGCGATCTCGGCCACGCTGACGCCGAAGCGGTCGGCGGCGCCGCTCTCTATCAGCGGCAGCGCCTGCAGCGGCTTGATGGCCGAGCGCCCATAGACCGGCGGCTCGATATCGCCCCAGGCGCGCACCACCTTGCCGTCGGGATCGACGATGGCGATGTCGGCGCGGTGGCGGCTTTCGACCATGTCGCCGCGCGTGACCTCGATGATCATCGGGTCTGCCGCAGTCGTGGCGGTGAGGGCGCTGGGCGCGTGTTCGTGCGGCATGTGGTCCTGCGAGCACGGCGGAGAAAAGCGCGCCCACCTTGCCTTGGCCGCCAAGGCCATGCAACCCTGCCGCCGAGGATGGCACCATGCGCGGCTATTTCGGCATCGGCGTCGAGGGCGTGAGCAAGCCGATGAACCTCGGCAGCCTGCTGCGCACCGCCCACGCCTTCAACGCCAGCTTCCTGTTCACGATCGGCGGCCTCGTCCATCGCCGGCAGATCGAGAACGCCGATACCTCGTCGGCCATGGCCAACCTGCCGCTGCACGAATATCCGGATCTCCCGAGTTTCCAGCTGCCGCGCGGCTGCCGGCTCGTCGGCGTGGAGCTGCTGCCCGACGCGATCGACATGCCGAGCTTTCGCCACCCGCCGCAGGCCGCTTATGTGCTGGGTGCGGAGCGCTCCAGCCTGTCGCCGGCGCTGCAGGAGCGCTGCGATTTCATCATCCGCATTCCCACGCTCTTCTGCGTCAACCTCGCGATCGCCGGCGCGGTCGTCATGTACGACCGGATGATCTGCCTCGGCCGCTTCGCCGAGCGGCCCGTCCGCGTCGGCGGCGTCGGCCGGCCGCCGTCGGCGCATGTCCACGGCGAGCCGCTCTGGCAGTCGAAGGAGCGGCGGAGGCGGGCAAGCCGCGCGCAGCCGGGCTGAGGGGGCGGCAAATCGGAGAGCCATTAACCTGCATGTCAGATATGCAGAAAGAACATATCTGAATCAATGCTTTCGAATCGTTCTTAACGCACCGTTGAAATCGACCTCGCTGCCGGGGCTTCGGCCGGAAATCGAGGTTCGATATTGCGGCAAATTTTATTGTAATCCAGGTATTTACTGGCGGTTCGCCGACGTTTCCGTGTTGGCGAACCGCGGCCCAGCGGCTAGAGTTGCCCCCATGCTCCGCCTGACAACAAGCATCGCGTTAATTGCGGTGTGGGTGATCCAAACAGCGCTGCCAACACCGGCCTGGGCCGAAACGCCCAAGCCGATCGGCAGCTATGGCGATTGGCAGGCCCTGACCTATCAGGAGAACGGCAAGCCGGTCTGCTACGTCTTCACCGAGCCCACCAAGAAGGAGGGCCAGTACACCACGCGCGGGCAGGTCTATGCCCTGGTGACCCACCGCCCCTCCGACAAAAAGCTCAACGTCTTCACCATCATCTCCGGCTACACGTTCAAGGAAGACAGCGACGCCATCCTGGAAATCGGCGACCAGAAATTCACCCTCTTCACTCAAGAGGGCATGGCCTGGGCGAACGACGAGGACGATCCGAAGATCGTGGAGGCCCTGAAGAAGGGCACGGGCATGGTCATGCACGGCACCTCGAACCGCGGCACGGAGACCGTCGATACCTACTCGCTCCTGGGCTTCAGCAAGGCCTATGACGCCATCGGCGACGCCTGCGGGGTGAAGCCCACCCCATAGATTGCCGCGGCGTCTCCGACTATATACGTGACCACGGAGTCACGTCCCCCATGAGCACCACTGGCCACACCCTGCAATTCGCGCCGCCCGCGGCCGCGGCGGAAGCCCGGCGCAACCTGATCGGCCTCGATCGCCAGGCTTTGGCGGCGGAGATGGCCGCTATCGGCGCGCCGGCGTTCCGCGCCCGCCAGCTCTGGCACTGGATCTACCATCGCGGCGCCACCGATTTTGCGGCCATGACCTCGCTGGCGAAGGACTTCCGCGCCCGCCTCGCCGAGTCCTTCGCGATCGAGCGGCCGGCCATCACGACCGCCCAGCACTCGGTCGACGGCACGCGCAAGTGGCTGCTGCGCTTCGCCGACGGCCAGGAGGTCGAGACCGTCCATATTCCGGAGGAGGATCGCGGCACGCTCTGCGTCTCCTCCCAGGTCGGCTGCACCCTCACCTGCAAGTTCTGCCACACCGGCACGCAGCGTCTCGTGCGCAACCTCTCGGCCGCGGAGATCGTCGGCCAGGTGATGACGGCGCGCGACCAGCTGGGCGAATGGCCCTCGCCGCAGGACGGGCGGCTTCTCTCCAACATCGTGCTGATGGGCATGGGCGAGCCGCTCTACAACTACGACAACGTCGCCCAGGCGATGAAGATCGTCATGGACGGCGAGGGCATCGCCATCTCCAAGCGCCGCATCACGCTCTCCACCGCCGGCGTCGCGCCGATGATCGAGCGCTGCGGCCGCGAGCTGAACGTCAACCTCGCGATCTCCCTGCACGCCGTGAACGACGAGCTGCGCGACCGGATCGTGCCGATCAACCGCAAATATCCGCTCGCCGTGCTGTTGGAGGCCTGCCGCAACTATCCCGGCCTCACCAATGCCCGCCGCATCACCTTCGAGTACGTCATGCTGAAGGACCTGAACGATTCGCCAGCCGAGGCGCGCGAGCTGGTGCGGCTGCTGAAGGGCATCCCCGCCAAGGTCAACCTGATCCCCTTCAATCCCTGGCCCGGCGCGCCTTTCGAGTGCTCGACCGACGCATCGATCAAGCGCTTCAGCGACATCGTCTTCGACGCCGGCTACGCCTCGCCCGTGCGCACGCCCCGCGGCCAGGACATCATGGCCGCCTGCGGCCAGTTGAAGAGCGCCAGCATCAAGAAGCGCCGCTCTGAGCTGGCGGCGGCGGCACCCTAGTAGGGCCGTCAACGGCTCTCAGGAGACTCGGACCGGCACTGTGCGTCCTTCGACAAGCTCAGGATGAGGATCCTTCTCGGTGCCACCAAGATGCCCCTCATCCTGAGCTTGTCGAAGGACGCATGGCGGTCTTGCAACATCACTGCGCCGCGGCGCGCTGCTCGCCGAGCTCCGCGATAACCTGGTCGGTCGAGCGGATGCGGCCGTAGCCCTTGAGCGTCTCGAGCGCCGCCGCATGCCAGGCCTTCGTCTTGGTCGCGCAGCAGTCCTCGACAAGCGTCACCATGAAGCCGCGGTCGGCGGCGTCGCGCACCGCCGACTCCACGCATTGGTTGGTGTAGACGCCGGTGATCACGAGATACTGGACGCCGAGGTTGCGCAGCACGTACTCGATATTGGTGGAGTTGAACACGCCCGATGAGCTCTTCGGCAGCACGATCTCGTCCTCGCCCGGCGCCAAGGCGTCGATCACGCGTCCGCCCCGCGAGCCGCGCGGCACGTGGATGTTGGAGTGCTTGTGATCGAGGCTGCGGTCGCGGCCATCCAGCGTGAGGCTCTCGATCACCGTGTACATGACCTCGACCCCGTTCTCGCGGAATGCCCGGATCAGCCGCTGCGAGTTGGGAATGACCGTGGTTTCCAGGCGCTCGCGATAGTAGGCATAGTCCGGATCCGGCTTCGCCAGGGAGCCTTCGCCGGGCTGGGCGCAGTAGTTCTGCATATCCACGACCAGAAGGGCCGTCCGGGCCGGCACGATCGGAGTCTCTCGGGTCGGCGGCCAGGTGACGCGGGATCGGGATGCGGGCATGGGTTCCTCCGGCTTGCGCCTCTCCTTGCTTTGAGCCGATACTAGCGATCCGGGTCGCACCCCCACAACATCGACGCTGAAGCGACAAAGCGGGGGGATGGGAGACGACGGCCGATGGGCACCACGATCATCGCCTCGCACTCGCAGGGCCAGGGGCCGCAGGTCCTGGCCGCCGCCGCCGACGGCATCATCCCGATGATCGCCGCGCACGGCGGCGACGCCGATCGCGTCTTCGGCGAGGTCCGGGTCGACATCGGCCTGCTGAACAGCCCGTTCAACGAGCTCAGCCTGGCGCAGTATTGCCGGCTGTTCGAGGAGGCGGCGCGCCAGACCGGCTACGACAATTTCGGCCTGCGCTTCGGCCACGGCTTCACGCCGCGCCAGCTCGGTCCGCTCGGCTACATGGCCATCAACTCGCCGACCATGGCGGCCGGGATCAAGGCGCTGGTCGACTACATGCCCGCGCACCAGCAGAACACGACCATGGCCCTGCGGCGCGAGCGCGACCTGCTCTATCTCGACTACCAGATCACCGACGGTCGCATCAGCCGCCGCCGCCAGGACGCCGAGCTCTCCCTCGGCATGTTCTGCAACATCTTCCATCACTGCCACGGCCGGCAGTGGACGCCGCTGGAGATCCACTTCGAGCATCCGCGTCCGCTGGACAGCCGCGAGCACGAGACGCTGTTCGGCGCGCCCGTGTTCTTCGCCCAGCCGACGAACTCGATCGTCTTCCGCGAGCGCGATCTCGACGCGCCCATGCCGGAGCCTGATTCCTACCTCTTCTCCCTGCTCGAGCCCTTCATGCGCGGGCGCCAGCGCCGCGCCTGCAGCGACGATCTCGTCGGCGTGGTCCGGCAGAAGATCGAGCAGCACTTCAACACCGGCGACCCCGGCATCCGCAAGATCGCGGCCGAGCTCGGCATGAGCAGCTGGACCTTGCACCGCCGCCTGCGCGACCTCGACGTCAGCTTCCACGACCTCGTGCGCGGCGCGCGCCGCGAGCTGGCGCTGCGCTACGTCGCGCAGCCGCACATCGCCCTCACCGAGGTCGCCTTCCTGCTTGGCTATTCCGAGCTAAGCGCCTTCAGCCGCGCCTTCCGCCAGTGGACGGGCATGTCGCCCGTGCGCTACCGCCGTCACCGCACCGAGCGCGCACCGGACTAGCGGCCGTACTTGCCTTACGTCCGATTTGAAGCACGCGGCAGGAAGCGCGCAGACCTCCTGCGATTGGTCGGGCCGACCGGTAGAAGACGCGAGCGCAGCCCTCCTATCAGGAGCAGCGCGCTCCTGGCGGCCTTGCGCAATGACGGCCGGCTGAGGACGAACTCCGTCGCGAGTTTCCTCGGCGTTCGATGCATATGATGAGCGACGGCGATGGCGGCCTTGCGTCTCAGCGCGCCACGCGCCAGCCCGATGTCGAAATCACGGAAGGTTTGCTTGTAGTGCTCCTCGCCGGCGCCGCAGTCGAAAAGCCTGATGCCGTTCCGGGCGGCGTGCATCAGGAGATGCCGCTGGTGGATCGTTCCGACGCTGTAGTGGGCAAAGTCGATGTCATAGGTCGGAAACCATCCTGCCAATATGCCGTTCGAGCGCAGCGACAGACAGATCGAGGCGGGGCGGTCGCGCACGAACGTCACCGAGAGCTCGGCGGAAAAGTCATCGGTGCGAGTCTCGAACAGCCGTCGCACGCCATCTGCGAGCCAGGGCCGGGCGAAACGATCGAACCTGCCGGTCCGGCGGTATTGGGCGGATTTCCATTGGATCAGCTGTTCCAGATGGCGCGGGTCGCGGCTGTCGACCGTGAACCGCAGCGGCCCACGCTCGCGCATGAGCTTTCGCTCCTGTTCTCTGTTTCTCTTTATTCTGCTGCTCGCCTTCTTGCCGGCGATCCAGTTCTCCCAACCGCCCGTCAGATCGACGACTGGCGACGATCGCGGCGAGTATTCCTGTGGAGCAAAATGGCGCACTTGCTCCGCGATCAGATGGTCGAACTCCCACACAGCTAGCCCGCACGCCTCCAGCAGCTCCACCCCGTCCCACGCGTATCCGGGAGCATGCACCACCCCCTGCATGTCGGAGATGCCGTAGCAGAACGCCCTTCCTATTCCCAAGGCGTTGCGCTCGAACGGAAAGAAGCCGACGACCTTGCCGCCTTCCTCCAGGATCGCGAGCCGCATGTCTGAGCGCTGCTCGCTCATCACGCAGGCGAACTCCGGAGTAAGGAACGGACCGGCCAGCGCACCCGTCGCGCCCTGAAAGGAATGCCACAGTGCGAGATCACTGGCATGCAGTTCAGACGGCCGACAAACGGACGCTTTCATTCACCCCTCGAAACGCGCGCACGCTCGGAGCGCACACGGGCCGGCCGGCCGGGTGCGCGCTAGCGATCGGCGCCGCAGCGCATGAACCCCACATATTTGGCGTAGTTCCGGTCGATGCCGAAAGAAAATCCGTGGCTAATGGAACAGACAACGCCGACGTCACTTAACTGTGAGGGGCGCCGAGGCCAAAGAGTTCAGGAGGGGGTTCCGTGGCATGGCTTGACCCGATCCGTCGGACTTTTCGCGAGGAAGAGGTTTGTGGGCGCGCCGAGAGAACTGGCACGCCCGCCGATAGCTCTGTGGAGTCATGAGCGGCGCACCTTCGGCAGGAGCGCTGGCCTGCGTCATGGGTGGCGGCATGGATTTGGTGCGCCCGCTTGGCCTCGCCGGCATCGCCTGCGCGGTGGTGACGCAGCCAGGGAGCCCCTCAGTCTATTCGCGCTTTACCCGGGCAGCCCTCTACTGGGATGACCTTTCGGAAGGGGCGGAGAAACTCGTTGACGCTCTCGTGCGCTTCGGTGCCGCGCAGGCGGAGCCGCCCGTGCTCTTCTATACTGAAGACGCGCACCTGCTGCTCGTGTCTCGATATCGACGTCGCCTCAGGTCGACATTTCGGTTCGTCATCGGTGACGAGCAGTTGATCGAGGACCTCGTCGACAAAGCGCGATTCCAGGCGCTGGCGGAACGTCTGCATCTCCCGGTGCCGGCGACGCGGCGGATTTGTGCGACCGGATCATCGCCCCCGCGACTCGACTTGCATTTCCCGATCATCATCAAGCCGCCGACCCGCGACAGCGATTGGAGCGCAGCGTGGGGACAGCGCAAGGCGCTGCAGGTAGAGACGCCGGCAGTCATGGCTGAGCTATGGCCGCAGTTGGTCGCCTCCGGAACGGACCTGCTGGCCCAGGAACTGATCCCCGGTCCGGAAAGTCGCATCGAGAGCTATCACGTCTATATCGATGACCAGGGCGCGATCGTCGGCGAGTTCACCGGCCGGAAGATTCGAACCCGACCGAATGTCTTCGGATTCAGCACGGCCTTGGAAACCACGGACAAGACGGACGTGACGACCACGGGTCGCGCTTTGGTGCAACGTCTCAATCTGCGAGGGGTGGCAAAGGTCGACTTCAAGCGCGGCCCCGATGACCGGCTTCATATCCTGGAGATCAACCCCCGCTTCAATCTTTGGCATCACCTGGGGGCCGTATCCGGGGTGAACCTGCCGGCTCTGGTCTATGCCGATGCCGTGGGACGGCCGCGGCCGGCGATACGGGCCGCGCGGGCCGGCGTTCGCTGGTGCCTACTGTGGCACGACATATTGGCGGCCGGAGAAACCGGGATTCCCCTGGCGGTCTGGCTGCCTTGGGCCTTGCACTGCGAGGCGAAATCGGCCGCGGCGTGGGATGACCCCATGCCCCTGCTGCGCGGCGCATGGTCGCGGTGCTGGTCGCGCATGCGCGCGATGTGGGCCGCATGGAGCGTCGTGAGAAGAGCGTTGCTGTGGTTTCGCGCACGCGGCGCGGACCGCACGCAGCCGGCACGCGAGGCGTGAGGAGACCTGGTCGTGAAGCTCGCGCTCATCTCCGACATACACGCGAACCTGGAGGCGCTGCAAGCCGCCCTGCAGCGGATCTCCACCCAGGCGGTGGACCGCATCGTGTGTCTGGGGGACATCGTCGGATACAATGCCAACCCCGCGGAATGCATAGCGCTGTTGCGGGAGTTCGACGTCTTCTGTATCGCGGGCAATCACGACCGCGCCGTCACCGGTCAGATCACCACCGAAGGATTCAGCCATACCGCCGCTCGGGCCGTCGCGTGGACGCGCCGGCACCTCGGCCCCGATGACATCGCGTTTCTTGCCGCCCTGCCGCTGAAGCTGCGCATCGACAAGCACCTCGTCGTGGTCCACGGCGCCCTCCATCCTGAGATCGGCTGCGAGCTGGTGCGGCTCACGAGCGACGAGCTCCGACGGCTCAGCTTCAAAGCACTGGCCGCCGATCCTTCGGGGGCGAATGTCTGTGGCTTCGGAAATACGCATCGGCTCGGGATCTTCGAGCTTCGAGACGACGAGATCCGGGTGCGCGCCGGCGATGAGATCTTCCTTCGTGAGGATGCGTACTACCTCATCAATCCCGGCACGATCGGACAGCCGCATACAGCCGATCCTCGGGCGACGTACGTCTTGTTCGATGTCGCCCGCCCGGCGATCGCGGTTCAACGCGTCGAGTACGATGCCGCCGCGAGTCGGGCGAAAACGCGCGCCGCAGGCCTGTTGGATCGCTCTTCCTTTCTTCCGGCTGCCATCCGAACCCCGCTCAAATGGGGCACACAAGCTCTTGGCATCTACGACCGGATGAAACGAGCCGGCTGGTAGCCGCGGATGTGACGCTGGCCGTATTGCCATCGCATTGACCGTCGCGGTGGCGACCTGCTCTAATCGGGCGAGTCAGGGCCGACATCCTTCCGGATTGTCGGTTTCTGTGACACCGCTCCAGCCACGCTGTTCTCATCTGATCCCATTCCTCTTTGAAGCTGCCTAAGGAGAGGCGCATGCGTTCGGCACTGCTGCTGATCGACGTCCAGAAGATCTATACGACGCCCGGCTCGCCGTTGTTCGTGGAGGGGCACGAGGTTGCCATCGCGAACATGAACCGATTGATACGCGCCGCGCAGCGAGCGGGCGACCTGCTGGTCTATGTCCGTCACTTGCACCGCCAGGACGGCAGCGATGCCGGCCGCATGTTCGACTATCTCGGCACGCCCGGCGAGATCGGGTTCGTCGACGGCAGCGAGGAGGTGCAGCTTGATCCGCGCCTGACGCTGGCGCCGGGCGCCCTCCAGCTGAACAAGAGCCGCTACTCGGCCTTCGTCGGAACCGGGCTGCACGAGATCCTGCAGCGCGAGCGGGTCGGGCGCATCGTCGTGACCGGCTTCATGACGGACTACTGCTGCGAGACCACGGCGCGTCACGGCCATGATCTGGACTACTACGTGGATTTCATCATCGACGCGACCGGTTGCCCGGATGCTTCCGCCGAGATCAAGCAGCCGCTGATCAAAGCGGTTACATCAGCCGTGCTGCTGGGCGGCTTCGCGCGCGTCCTGACCACCGACGAGTATCTCGCGGCCGGCCAATCGGCGCTGGCTTCGAGCTGAAGCTGCCGAAAAACCGGTGTCCGCCGACAAGAGCGCCGCGCCCACGGACCTGCTCTAATCCGACAGGTCGCGCCCGGTATACTTCTTCCAGCGCAGCTTGAAGACGTGCCACTCGGCGTCTTCGAGCCGGTCGAAGGCGTGGTTCGTCATGCGCACGGGTTCGCCGCGCACGCCCGTAAGGTGGCCGAGCACCCAGCGCTTGTGCGGCTCGGTGCAAACCAGCACGTACTTGTCCTTCTGCGCTTCGCCGCGGAACAGGTTCAGCACCTTCTGCAGCTCGGCGCTGTGCTTGCCGACCGGCTTGGCCTTGAACTCCTGCGCCAGGTGCACGGCCTCGGGATCGACCTTGTACATGAGCCCCCGCGGGAAATCGCCCATGACTTTAGGGGATCGGACGCCGAATCGCTACTGCGATCGCCCTTCTATGGCTTCGAGTACCTTCGCGATGCGGTCCCGCGCCATCGTCACGCCCGCGGTCTTGCCGGAGATGTAGAGCCGGCCGGCGGCGCCGATCATCTGCACGTCGACCAGCGTGTTCTCGCGCGCCGCCTTCTCGGCCTCGTTGGCGGCCACGGCGGCGAACAGGGCCGGCACCATCTCCACGACCAACAGGGTCTCGCCCGGCATGATCATGGAGGCCTGGCGGTTGCGGTTGATGATCACCGCGTGCTGGTCCGTGATGTCCTCGATGACGTCGGAGAACAGCACGCGCGGCTTCAGCTGGTCGCTGGCCTTGCAGCCGATGCCCCTGAGCACGGCCTCGCCCGCGCGCTTCACCTCGCCGAGATCGCTGCCGTGCAGCTCCAGCACCCCGAACTGGCGCTCGACGAAGAGGATGCCCGGCTCCACCGACGGCACCGACTTCAGCGCCAGGTCGGTGACGCGCTCGATGGCGAGGCCCGGCGC
>DATIXH010000183.1:0-3602 GCA_035518775.1 Candidatus Acidiferrum sp. | reverse complement strand
TGTGGCATTTTGTGGCATCGGGTGTGACGTACCGAGAGGCGCGCACCAAACCGCAACACAGGCGAGGCAACGATGCTGCTGCTGAAACGTCCGAATCTGGTGGTCAATTCTCACGACGTGCCGGGGCCGAAATACACGATGTGGGCGACCGTGAATGCCATGCGGGGCATGACCGCGTCGGACTTGGTCAATGAGATCGTCCGCGCCAACCGGGCGGCGCTCGAACAGGAGGAGACGCACCTGCTGAACGTCGTGATCAACTGCCACGGGCTGGAAGGCGGCGGGTTGGCCATCGGGGGCAAGGGCACCGGTGTCGTGGTCGACAACTCGAACGTCGGCAGCTTCTCGGTGCTGAAGAAGCGCAACATCGGGACCATCTGGCTGGTGGCCTGCGGGGCGGCCGAGGGCGCCGACGGCAAGCGGTTCTGTCAACTCCTGGCGACGACCAGCGGCTGCGAGGTCGTGGCGGCGGACGTAGACCAGTACGTCGAAGCGTGGGGCGCCTGGCGGCTCGCCGTCGTTCCCGGCAGCCGCAACCAGATTGACGAGTTCGAAGGCACGGTCTTCTCGTTCCGAGCCAACGGCACCAGCGGCGAAATCGATCCGCACGAGGACATCGACACGATCCTGGATTAGGCGGCCGTCGCGACTTGCGACGCGGCGGCACCCTATGCGCCCCCTGCAGTTCCTCAGTAAATGGCGCACGCCTCGCCCCCGACCGCTCGACCGACAGACGCAGCCGTACTCATCGCTGTGTGAGACTCTTTCGCTATCCATAACGATGCCGTCGCGGTGCGCGACGGTACCTCTTGCCGTACCTGTGCATCGCAATGCGGCGACCGCATCGTTATCCAACAGGCGCTCGCGTTCATCCATTGTTGCCGGCGGCGACCGCATAGTGCGCTCCCTCGCGTTCGCGGCGCGGCTTAACCGCTGCGCTTCCCGTACAGCATCGTGATGTTCACCCGGCGGTTCTCGTAGCCGTCGCGGAAGGTGAGGGGCGCGGTCTCGTGGATGAGGTCGGAGTTGAAGATCACGACGCGGTTCTGGCGGTGCGGCACGGTCACCGGGCGCGCCTGCGACTCCGCCAGGAAGCGGCGCAGGGCGGGCTGGTCGTTGTTGTATTTGGCGAAGTCCCAGTCGAGCGGCGCCTCCTTGTCCCAGACGATCAGGCCGCCGCCCGCGGGATCGAGGTTGGCGTCATCGGGCGTCACCCAGAAGTTCACGTTCACGGCCGCGAAATCGGCATGCATCGGAATGCCGCTGAGCCGGCTGTCGTACTTGAAGCCCCAGAGCTTGCGGAGCGTGTGATGGCCGAAGATCCCGGGCAGGGCGCGCCGCAGCTCCTCCGCGATCTGGAGCAGCAGCGGGCAGCAGAAGCCGTCGTCGAGGAAGGCGCCGAGATAACCGTTGGTGTAGCGGCTCTCGTACCAGACTGTGGCCTCCAGGCAGAAGCGGCGCAGCGACTCCAGCGCCGCCGGCGTCAGGAAGCCGTCGATGAAGGTGATGCCGGGGGCATGGCGGCGGTAGTCGGCCTCGATCGCGGCGGCATCGAGTGCGGGATTGACGGCGCCGCCGGGCTCGCGCTCCGCCGGCGGCCGGTAGAGCAGGCGATTGTAAAAGGGCGCCAGGCGCTGACGGAGCTCCGGCGGCAGCAGATTCGCCGTCGGCTCCGTCGCATTGGCCGGGAGCGCGGCCAGCGCCGCTTCATACGCGAAGACAGCCGCCTGCCGATCCGCGCCGATGCGATCGTGCCGCGCGAGATAGTGGAGCTGCTCGACGTCGTGGCGCAGCTTGCCCGGTGTCATCTTGGCGAAGCCGTCGCCTGTCTGCACGGCGCCCGGCCGGCGGCGGACCTTCGTCGCGGACTCGTAGGCTGTGGCCGCCTCCTCGACACGTCCGAGATCGAGCAGGGCGTTGCCGAGGTTGTGCCAGCCGTCGACATAGTCGGGCTTGAGGGCCACCGCCGTCTGATACTGCTCGACCGCGCCCGCGAGGTCGCCGCTGCTCTTCAGCGCGAGCGCAAGGTTGTAGTGCGCGGCGGGCGAGGAGGGCATGGCCGCCAGCGCGCGCCGCAGCAGTGCGACCGCCTCGCCCCCATTGCCGTGCGCGGCCAGCAGCCCGCCGAGATTGCTCAGCACGGCCGGATGCTGCGGCGCCGCCGCCAGCGCCTGGCGCAGCACGCGCTCTGCGGCCGGCGTCTGCTGGCAGCGCAGATGGATGCCCCCGAGGTCGAGATAGGCGTCGATGTTGGCGGGTTGCTGCGTGATCACCTGCTCCAGATGCGCGACTGCCTCGTCGCTGCGGCCGAGGCGGGCGAGCGCCTTGCCCAGTGCGTGGCGCGCGCGGGCGTTGCCCGGCGCCGAGGTCACGATCAGCTCCAGCAGCGAGAGGCCGCGTGCGGCGTCGCCGTCCTCGATCAGCAGAATGGCCAGCAGCAGGCGGGCGTCGTTGTCCTTGCTGCCGCTCGCGAGAATCCGCTCGCAGGCCGCGCGCGCAGCCGCGCGGTCACCCTGGTTGTAGTGGCGGACGGCATCCGCCATCGTCGGCATGCTGGTCAATGCTGGCGACCCGACCCATTGGTGGACCGGCCGACTATGCCGGGCCCCGGATGGGGCGGCAATGCGAACGAATACCTGTGGGGTGGCTCGGGCGGCCGGGGCTTTTCCGATGCGGCCCGGTGCCGTACATCTAGGCCCGCCATGGCGCCGCGCCCGATCATCATCGACACCGATCCCGGCCTCGACGACGCCGTGGCGATCCTGCTCGCCTTCGCCTCGCCGGAGCTGGAGGTGCTCGGCCTGACGGCGGTCGCCGGCAATGTCGGGCTCGACCACACCGCGGACAATGCGCGCCGGCTGTGCGAGCTGGCGGGACGCCGCGACGCCCGGGTGTTCGCCGGCTGCGGCCGTCCGATGCTGCGCAAGCCGATCACGGCCGTGGTGCATGGCGAGACCGGCCTCGGCGGCGCCGACCTGCCGCCGCCGACCCTGCCGCTGCAGGAGCGGCACGCCGTCGACTGGATCGTCGAGACGGTGATGGCGGCGCCGGAGCGCAGCATCACGGTCTGCGCGCTTGGCCCGCTCACCAACCTGGCGCTCGCCTTCCTGCGCGAGCCGCGCCTGCCGGCCCACCTGCAGGAGCTCGTGATCATGGGCGGCGCCGGCCCCAGCGGCGGCAACAGCACGCCGGCGGCCGAGTTCAACATCTACGCCGATCCGCACGCCGCCCACGTCGTCTTCGAAAGCGGCGCTCCCATCGTGCTCGTGCCGCTCGATCTCACGCGCCAGGTGCTGGCGACGCGCGAGCGCGTCGCGCGCATCCGCGCCATCGGCTCGCCCGTCAGCCGCGCCGTCACGGGCATGCTCGAGTTCTTCAACCGCGGCGAGGCCCTCTACGAGCACCTCGAGGCCGGCCCGCTGCATGATCCCTGCGTCATCGCCTATCTGCTGAATCCGGGGCTGTTCCAGGCCAAGCCCGCCCATATCGAGATCGAGACCCAGTCGCCGCGAACCCTCGGCATGACCGTGATCGACACCCGTCTCGACGATGGCGTCGCCGCCAACGCCCGGGTCCTCCTGCAGGCCGATGCCGCCGGCTTC
>DATIXH010000182.1:0-3107 GCA_035518775.1 Candidatus Acidiferrum sp. | reverse complement strand
ACGGGCGGGAAGCGCTGCGCGACGAGCGGCGCGACCTGATGGACCGGCACCCCACGACCCAAGCCGCGGTGCGTCTGGCTGCTGGAGCGCCGGCAGCTGAGCTACGGGTGCAAGGACGCCTGGGCGAAGGCGGCGCACCAGACGTTGGCACGACGCGAGACTTTTGCCCGAAGCGCCTTAGCATGAAATCAAATGAGAAAGAAAGCATACAGTCATCCGCTCACGTTGCGGTCGAACAACGCAAGGCGAACTCAATTGGCGGTCCTATTTTGGCGATGGTGGGCGCAGCAGGACTCGAACCTGCGACCCGCTGATTACACCACCACTTCGGCTTTCGCCGCCCCGCCGTAGCGGGTTCGTGGCCCGGACCATCCCATCGCCGTGGGCCGTTGCCGGCCGTTAGGCGGGTACCCTCTGGTCTCTACACCTTCCGCCGGCTTTCGCCGGGGGCTTGGCTCGGGATCGCCGTCGCCGCGACGCGGACGGGTTCCCCGAATTTGGCACCTGTTCAGCCGGCCGTTTCCGACCGGCGCTCCCTTAGCCGAGAGTCAGCTGCTCTACCAACTGAGCTATGCGCCCTTACGCACCATCGAACGAAGGCGCAGGGTGTATACGATGGCGGGCCGGGGCGGCAAGGGGTATGTGGCTGGGCCGGACCTGCGGCGCTGGCAAGGCGGTCCGCAGGCCGCGGAAGCGGCCCTGGGCGAAGCGTCGCCCGGCGGGCGCCCCGCCGGCGGTCGCCCGCCCGCGCTCCGCGGGCACCTTACTGAAACCTTATTTCCGGCCGAGCAACAGAGTTTTTATGTAGCAATTTCCGCTACTTAGTCACATCGACCCTAGGCTTAAGAGTCAGCTGCTCTACCAACTGAGCTATGCGCCCGCCGCGGGAAGGCGGGCGTATACCAGAGCGGTCCCCCCTTGTCGATAGCAGCGCGACCCGGCGGATGCGCAGTCTTGGCGTTCGCGGCTGCGCGCGCAGATCCTGATTGCCGATTGACTTTCACGCAGTATGTTCCTACTATGTTCCCGCCATCCTCGGCTCGGCCGAGGGCGGCCCGACGTAGCCTTTGAGCTCCGCCGGTCGCTCTTTGACATCGTGTATCTGTCCCGGAAGGGCCGGCCATCAAGCCGGCCAAGCAGCCCGCTCGTCCCCCGAGAAGCGGCCGTTAACTTCCTTTACATGGGCTCGTTTTTCAGATTCCGAGAAACGGGTCGCATTCCCTGCGTAACTTCCATCGCTAGGCTACGGCTACGGCGGCTCCGCTGGACGTTGCCCCAGTCGCGCTGGACATGCGGTCCATCGCTCAGAATCGTCATCGGCGTGCATCCGTGGCTTGCCAACCGTCCAGCGAGGGCCCGGGCGATCCCGCTGGACATGGGATACATCGCTCAGAATCGATCCCCGCACCCCTCCCCTTGACATCAGCCGCCCCACCCTTCATCTTTCGTGAACGGTCGTTCACGTAAGATCAGGCCCAGCACCACCCCGAGGGGAGCCCCATGCGCGACGGCAGCAAGACCCGCCAGCGGATCTCCGAGGAGGCGCTCCGTCTCTTCGTCGAGAAGGGCATCGCGGAGACCTCGATCCGCGATATCGCCCGCGCCGCCCATGTGGCGGAAGGCGCGCTCTACCGCCACTACGCCAGCAAGGACGATCTCGCCTGGCGCCTGTTCGCCGACCAGTACGCCGCCCTCGGCGCCGCCGTCGATGCCGTCCAGGCCGCCGAGCCGGGCTTCGAGGGCAAGATCCGCGCCCTCGTCCGCCACTTCTGCCAGGCTTTCGATGACAACCCCGTGCTGTTCTCCTATCTCTTGCTCTCCCAGCACGACCAGGTCCGCAAGGTGACGCCGCAGATGGCCAATCCGCTCAGCGTCGTGCGCAAGGTCATCGCCGAGGGCATGGCGCAGCAGCCGGCGGACCGCCGCGATCCCGCCGTCGTGTCGGCCATGGTGCTGGGGCTGGTGCTGCAGGTGGCGGTCGAGCGCACCTACGGCCGCATCGCCCTGCCGCTGGCGAGCCTCGCCGACACCCTGGCCGACGCCTGCTGGCGCGTCGCGAAGGAGGGCTGAGCCATGGCCGAGGCGGGCAACGCGCACGGCAGCTATAGCGGCCTGCTCCGCATCCGCGGCTTCCCGCCGCTGCTGGCCGCCGCCGGTCTCGGCGCCGCCAACGACAACCTCTACAAGATGGTGGTGTCGCTGATCGCGGTGAACATGGGCGCCGCCGCCGGCGACACCGACTATCTGGCCCTCGCCGGCGTCCTGTTCGTGCTGCCCTACCTGCTGTTCTCCGGCTATGCCGGCTGGCTGGCCGACGCCTTCAGCAAGCGCACGGTGCTGATCGCCACCAAGAGCTGCGAGATCCTCACGATGATCGCGGCCTATGGGGCGCTCGCCTCCGGCAACCTCGACATCATGCTGGCGGTCATCTTCTTCACGGCCATGCAGGCCGCCTTCTTCAGCCCCGCCCACTACGGCATCCTGCCGGAGCTGCTGCCGGAGAGCGAGCTGTCACGCGCCAACGGCCTCGACGAGCTCTGCATGTTCCTCTCGATCATCATCGGGTCGGTGGCCGGCTCCGTGCTCTATGGTCTGTGGCAGGATCAGGTGCAGCTGGTCGCCCTCGTGCTCGTCGCCGTCGCCATGCTCGGCACGGTCGCGAGCCTCGGCATCGGGCGCGTGCCGGCGCCGGCGACGCCGCGGCGCTTCAACCCCTTCCCCTGGACCGAGGTGCTGCAGGGCCTGCGCGTCCTCGCCGACAACCGCCCGCTGCGGCTCACGGTGCTCGGCATCACCTACTTCTGGTTCCTGGGCGCGCTCCTGCAATTGGGCGTCATCCTCTTCGGCCAGGAGGCGCTCGGCCTCACCGGCGCGATGAACGGCCTGCTGCAGCCGGCCATCGCCATCGGCGTCGGCCTCGGCAGCGTCGTCGCCGGCCGCCTCTCCGGCGACAAGGTGGAGCTCGGGCTGGTGCCGCTCGGCTCGATCGGCATCGGCGTCAGCGCGCTGCTGCTGGCCTGGTCGCCGCCTTCCTTCGGCCTCGCCTTCGCCGCCCTCATCGCGCTCGGCTTCTTCGGCGGCCTGTTCGTGGTGCCGCTCAACGCCAA
>DATIXH010000181.1:0-5270 GCA_035518775.1 Candidatus Acidiferrum sp. | reverse complement strand
TCGCTGGGCGAGAAGCAGCCGCTGTGGCGCAACTTCTTCGCCGGCCGCCAGATCACCAACCGCTGGGGCTTCATCGACGTGCGCCAGGAGAAGGAGATCGCCAACCGGATCCTGCTCGACACGATCGGCTTCCGCGGCGTCGGCATCGATGCCGACTCCACGGTGAGCAAGCTCTCGGGCGGCGAGCGCCAGGGCGTCGCCATCGGCCGGGCCATGCATTTCGACGCCGACCTGATCGTGCTCGACGAGCCGACGGTGGCGCTGGCGCTGAAAGAAGTGCGCAAGGTGCTCGACTTCATCGAGCGCATCCGCAGCAGCGGCCGCGCCTGCATCTATATCGAGCACAACCTGGCGCATGTGCACGAGCTGGCCGACCGGCTCGTGGTAATCGACCGCGGCGAGATCGTCAGCGACATCAAGCGCGGCGAGATGAGCCTGCACGAGCTGACCGACCACCTGCTGGCGCTGCAGGCCCAGAAGGAGGCGGTGGCGTGAGCATAAGTATAAGTTCACCGCAGAGACGCAAAGGCGCAGAGATATCCAGTGGGCGGCCTGGGTCGAGGCAAGTCGGGCAACGGATGACTGTGCGGGCTTCGCCCGCACGAAGACAGTGGTGGGAAGAATTGCCGAGCCTGTGGAACGGCCTCGGCATCTCGGCGTCTCTGCGTCTCTGCGGTTCACCTGGGCGTGTCGACGACGGTCGACTTCCGTGCCGATCGGCATGACCTCCGTCACCAGCGCAACCGCACGACGACACGCGGCGCAGCACCGCCCGCTGCTGGCGCGGCTGCTGGCGACCGAGGGCGTGCCGATCCTGCTGGTGCTGATCGTCGTGCTGGTCGCGCTGATGGCGCTGGCGCCGAATGCGTTCCTCGGCTGGCGCACCTACGTCTCCGTGATGATCAACTATCAGCCGCAGATTATCTGCGCGCTCGGCCTCACACTGGTGATCGCCTCGGGCGAGATCGATCTCTCCTTTCCCTCGGTCATCACGCTCACCAGCCTGATCTTCGCGGCGTTCTATCGCTTCGACAACGTGTTCTGGCTGAACTGGCTGGCCGAGGGGATGGCGCCCGAGGAGATCAAGGCAATGCAGGCGCAGCTCTGCTGGCTGGGCGTGGTGGCCGCGCTCGGCGTCGGCGCGTTCGTCGGCTTCATCAACGGGTTGCTGGTGGCGCGCATCGGCATTCCCTCCATCATCGCGACGCTCGCGACCGCCTTCGTGTGGCGCGGGCTGGCGGTGTTCCTCGCCTCCGGGCGGCAGTTCTCGCTGCGCGACTTCAACCAGACCGATCTGTGGGCGGTCACCACCGGGCGGCTGTTCACGGGCCTCTTCAGCAGCGGCGTGGTGCTGCGCAAGCCCGACGGGATCCCGATCCAGGCCGTCGTCGTGCTGGCGCTGGCCGTGCTGCTCTGGTTCATCCTCAACCGCCACCGCTTCGGCGAGGCGCTGCTGTTCATCGGCGACAACGCCAACGTGGCGCGCGTGGTCGGCATCGACGTGAAGGCGACGCGCGTGAAGCTGTTCACGCTCATGGGCGCGCTCGCCGGCCTCGCCGGCATGTTCCTCACCATGGAGACCGAGAACTTCACGACCACGCAGGGGCAGGCCTCGCTGCTGGTCGTCATCGCCTCGGTCTTCATCGGGGGCACCTCGATCTTCGGCGGCTCTGGCACCATCGTCGGCAGCTATGTCGGCCTGCTTATCGTCGTCATGCTGCAGATCGGCATGGTGGCCATGGGGCTCGGCGGCGACGTGGCGGACATGGTGATCGGCGTGGTCTTCATCCTGGCCGTCATCCTGCACATGCTGGTCGAGCGGCCGGAGCGGCTGAAGGGCTTGGGGTTCGGCAATCGATAGGGCGTTCCACAAAGCAAGAGGAGGATCGACATGCGGACGATAGCGAAGGCATTGGGCATCGCGGCGGTAGCAACCTCGGTCATCGCGCTGGCGCACGGCGCGGGCGCGGCCATGCTGGGCGACGGCGTCACCGTCTACATGCAGATGGGCGGCCAGCCCGGCGAGCCGCCGGTGCTGCCGCGCACCAACGGCGCCAAGGCCGCGGCCGAGGCGCTCGGCGTGAAGCTGATCGAGCAGTATTCGAGCTGGCAGGCCGAGACCATGCTGGCCCAGTTCCGCGAGGCGCTGGCCGCCAAGCCGCAGTGCATCGTCATCATGGGCCATCCCGGCAACGACGCCTTCGCCGATCTCGTGGCCGACGCGATCGCCCAGGGCATCGTCGTCACCTCCGGCAACGCGCCGCTGAAGGAGCTGCAGCAGAAGTACCAGGACAAGGGCTTCGGCTATGCCGGCGTCGATCTCTACGAGGGCGGCGCCATCACGGCCCGCGCGATGCTGAACGCCGGCCTCAAAAAGGGCGACAAGGCCATGGTGTTCGGCAACTTCAGCCGCGGCGACCGCGGCCTCTCCGACACCGGCATGGCCGACACGCTGGAGAAGGCGGGCGTGGCCGTCGACCGCGTGGAGATGTCGGAGGAGGTGAACGGCAATCCGCCGCTCGCCATCCCGCAGCTCGTCGCCTATCTGCAGCAGCACCCCGACACCAAGGCGCTCGGCACCCAGCATGGTGGCATCACGCCGCTGCTGCCGGACGTGGCGCAGCAGGCCGGCAAGTCGCCCGGCGACCTCATCCTCGGCGGCATCGACACCGATCCGAAGACGGTGGCGGCCGTGAAGGCCGGCACCATGTCGGCCACGCTCGACCAGCAGCTCTACCTGCAGGGCTTCCTGCCGGTGCTGCAGTGCGTGCTGTCCGTGAAATACAAGATGGGCGGCTTCACGACGAATACCGCCGCCGGCACCCTCTCGCCCAAGAACGTGGACGAGCTCGTGCCGCTGATCGACCAGGGCATCCGGTAGGCGACTCGCAAGCCGTCGCTCGTCCCCTACTGTCGCGGACGAGCGGCGGCCGATCGTCGCGGCGGTTTCGCCGCAGGCATGGAGGCGCCGGCCGCCCCGTGCGCTCGCGCCTCGTCCATCAGCCAGGTGCGGAAGGCCACGGTCTTCGGACGCTCCGCCGCGTTCTCCGGGCTCACGATCCAGTAGCCGAAGTCGAGCGCGAGGTCGACGTCGAACGGCTTCACCAGGCGGCCGGCGGCGAGGTCGGCGGCGCACAGCACGTCGCTGCCGAGCACCACCCCCTCGCCTGCGATCGCCATCTCGATGGCCATGCTCGACACGCTGAAGCGCGGCCCGCGCATCCAGTCGACGCCCGTGACGCCGGCGGCGCGCAGCCACATCTCCCAGCTCGGCGCCGCCTCCAGCATGAAGGGCATGTCGATATGCAGCAGGGTATGGCGGGCGAGATCGCGGGGGCGGCGCAGCGGCGGCGGGCCGCGCCGCAGCCGCGGGCTGCAGAGCGGGAACACGCTCTCGATCATCAGCCGCTCGACGCGCAAGCCCGGATAGCGCCCGCGGCCGTAGCGGACGGCGATATCGATGTTGTCGCGCGCGAAGTCCGTCAGGCCGGGGTTGGCGTCGATGCGCACGTCGATATCCGGATGCGCCCGGCGGAACCGTTCGAGCCGCGGCACCAGCCACTTGCCGGCGAAGGACTGCGCGGCGCTGACGGTCAGCGGGCCCTCGGAGGATTGCCGGCGCACCCTCTCCACGGTCGCGAGCAGGCGGTCGAAGCCATCGCGCAGACCGTGGAGGCAGACCTGGCCCTCGTCGGTGAGCAGCACCTGGCGATTGAGGCGACGGAAGAGAGGGACGCCCAGCCACTCCTCCAGCGCCTTCACCTGATGGCTGATCGCCGCCGGCGTCACATGCAACTCGGCGGCCGCCCGGCTGATGCTCAGATGGCGCGCGGCGGCCTCGAAGGCGCGCAGCGCGTTGAGGGGCGGCAACGGGCGGCTCATGGCGGTATTTTCGGTTTAGATATTCTAAATCGTCAACTGAGAAATGATCGATTGTCGCGCGCTTGAGACGCTCGTATCTACCGATGCACCCGCTTCCTGCGGCAAGCAGACGATTGAGGAGAGCTCAGGTGACGACACTCACGGGGCGCTTTCGGGACGGTTCCTTCAAGGGTCGCCGGCGGCCGGCAGGCCGCTTGAGCGTGACGGCCGGCGGGATCGTCGCAAAGCTGCTGGCCTGGTACGAACGCGCCCGCCAGCGCCGCGCCCTGCTGAGCCTCAGCGACCGGCAGCTGAGCGATATCGGCATCAGCCGCGCCGAGGCCGACGGCGAGGGCGACAAGCCGTTTTGGCGCGCCTGAACTCCTGCGCTATCCGGGGTACCAGACCTTGCGCGGATCGTCGGGCGCGCGGACATAGTCGAACGCTCCGTCGATCAGCCGCGCGAGGTCGTAGCGCGGGCGCCAGCCGAGACGGAACTTCGCCTTCGCATTGTCGAGCCAGGTGCTGCGATAGGGCGTCGCGATCTCGACACTCGGCAGGCCGCGTGTTTTCTTTAGGTGAGCGGCGACCGCGCCGTAGTCGACCGGCTCGTCCATGCAGATGTTGAAGGTCTGCTGGCGTGCGGCCGGATGATCGAGCGCGGCGACGATCGCCTCGACGAGGTCGTCGACATGCACGAAGTTGCGGCGCATAGGCGCGCCCTCGACATCGAGCATGAGCGGCACGGCGCCGGTCTTGCGGTACTCGGCGGCGCGCTCCGCGCCCACGAGATCGATCCAGCGTGGGCCGCCGAAGACATCCTCGCCGAACGACTGCGTGTACTTGAAATCATCCTTCTCCATGATCCAGGGCGCGCGCAGGCAGCAGCCCGCGAGGTCGTACTGGATGTAGTACTGCTCGATCATCACCTCCTCGAGCACCTTGGAGAGCGCGTAGCAGCCGGGATAGGCGCTGTGGCGGACGGTCTCGGTGACGGGATCGGGGCGCTCGTAGAAGAAGTGGCCGATGCCGGCGTCGCCGCCGATGAGGATGAACTGCTTGAAGGTGGCGCTCTGCCGGCACGCCTCGAGCAGCCAGAACAGCCCCTTCACCGTGACGTCCATCACGTCCTCCGGCGTCTCCTTGCAGGTGGCGAGGTGCAGCACATGCGTGACGCCGGTGACGGCGCGCTCCGCCACCGCCCGCTCGGCAATCGAGCCGCGCACGACCTCGATGCGGTCGCTCGTGGGCAGGACGCGATTGTGGCAGAGGGCGCGGATCCGGTCGCCGCCATGCGCGGGATCGCCGAGCAGCCGGCGCACGAAGGTCTGGCCGACCTTGCCGGTGGCGCCGGTGACGAGGATGAGGCGGGAGGTCATGTCCTGCTACTTGCCCCCGCTGTCATGCCC
>DATIXH010000180.1:0-3002 GCA_035518775.1 Candidatus Acidiferrum sp. | reverse complement strand
GCGCGAATAGTCCTCGGGCGAGCCGATGCCGTAGATGCAGCTGACCGACGCCACGATCACCACGTCGCGCCGCTCGAACAGCGCCCGCGTCGCCGAGTGGCGCATGCGGTCGATCTGCTCGTTGATCGAGGATTCCTTCTCGATGTAGGTGTCGGTGCGGGCGACGTAGGCCTCGGGCTGGTAGTAGTCGTAGTAGGACACGAAGTACTCGACCGCGTTGTCCGGGAAGAAGCCCTTCATCTCGCCATAGAGCTGGGCCGCCAGCGTCTTGTTGGGCGCCAGGATCAGGGTCGGCCGCTGCAGCGCCTGGATGCAATGCGCCATGGTGAAGGTCTTGCCCGAGCCGGTGACGCCCAGCAGCACTTGATCGCGCTCGCCGTTGGTCAGTCCATGGACGAGGTCGGCGATGGCCTGCGGCTGATCGCCGGCCGGCTTGAACTCCGACACGATCTTGAACGGCACGCCCGCTGTAGCCGGCAGCGGCTTTTCGGCAACGACAAGGGACATGCGCGTAATATAGTGCGCGGCGCGCGAGTGGCCAACGGCGACCGCCGGGCCTGCTGACATGTGATGCCAGCAACGAAATGTACACTCGCCTCCGACGAGCTGTCGGGTCGTTCAGCGTCGAAACTGCGGCGTGACGGAACGGCTACGAGCCGCGGGTGCCTGGCAGGGCGAAGCGGTGCGCCCGCTCACTGCGGCGGCGCTTCGCCGGCAGCCCAGTGACCGCGGACGCTGGATGTCGAGCCGCCGTACGACGAGTCGTCGGTGGAGCTGTCGTCGTCTGCCGGCACTGCAGCCGCAGTCTGCTGCGGCGCCCCCTGCGGCAGGTGGTCGAACGGCGACAGCGCCGCGACCGCGATGGTCGCGAGGATGAACGCGGCGGCGATCATGAGGGAGTAGTTCATCGTGGCCTTCCGGTCGGCGGTACCGCTCTACGAATGAGCCCGAAGCCCTTAACAGCCGGTTAACGATCCGGCGGATGGGGCGCCGCATCCTCTTGACGCAGGCGTCCAGTGGTGTATAAACTCTATAGAAATAGTAGGGAATTCATGCTGTCGCAAAAGGCGAAATACGCGCTGCGCGCGCTGCTGATGCTGGCCGAGCGGCCGGTCGGGGAGCCGCTGCTCATCGCCGACATCGCCGCGCGGCAGAACCTGCCGAGGAAGTTCCTCGAGCTGATCCTGCTCGATCTCAAGCACCACGGCCTGCTGCACAGCAAGCGCGGCAAGAACGGCGGCTACGCCCTCGCCCGCGCGCCGTCGGAGATCTCCTTCGGCCAGGTCGTGCGCATCATCGACGGGCCGCTGGCCTCCGTGCTGTGCGCCAGCCAGACCGCCTATCGCCGCTGCGACGACTGCCGCGACGAGGCGACCTGCGCCATCCGCAAGGTGTTCCGGCGCGTGCGCGACGCCACCGCCGCCATCCTCGACAATCACACGCTGGCCGACGCCGTCAGGCGCGGCCACAAGGGCCAGCGCCCGCTCGCCTCCTGAGGCCGGCAGGACGCTGCATGAGCCGCGGCGCATAAAATCTATCTTCTCGATCGTTAAAGTCGACAATAGAAAAATTTGCGCATGACTTGGCCTGGAACCGTGCGAGAGAACGCTCCGTGAAGCCATTGAACCTTGACCCGCCCGGCTCCCGCAGTGTTCATATCCGCGTTGCGATGCAGTGGACCGCATGCGTGCGATCGGGTGGTCTCGGGGCAAGAAGAAACGTTGCTCTCGTGCCAACCACAAGGAGAACTGCAACCATGCAACTCAAGTCGATAGGATTGGTGGCCGCCGCCGTTATCGCGCTCGGCACGTCGATGCCCGCGGCCTTCGCCGACGACCAGAAGCTGCTCAACGTCTCCTATGATCCGACGCGCGAGCTCTACGCCGCGGTGAACGACGCCTTCGCCGCAAAGTGGCAGGCGGAGACCGGCAACACCGTCACTATCAGGCAGTCGCATGGCGGCTCGGGCAAGCAGGCGCGCGCCGTCATCGACGGCCTCGAGGCCGATGTCGTGACCCTCGCGCTCGCCTACGACATCGACGCCATCGCCGACTCCGGCCTGATCGACAAGGACTGGCAGGCGAAGCTGCCGAACAACAGCACGCCCTACACCTCGACCATCGTGTTCCTGGTGCGCAAGGGCAACCCCAAGCAGATCAAGGACTGGTCCGACCTCGTGAAGCCGGAGGTCCAGGTCATCACGCCCAATCCGAAGACCTCGGGCGGCGCGCGCTGGAACTTCCTGGCCGCCTGGGGCTATGCGCTCGACCAGAACGGCGGCGACGAGGAGAAGGCGAAGGCCTTCATCAAGGAGCTCTACAAGCACGTGCCGGTGCTCGACAGCGGCGCCCGCGGCTCCACCGTCACCTTCGTGGAGCGCGGCATCGGCGACGTGCTGGTCGCCTGGGAGAACGAGGCCTTCCTCGCCGTCAAGGAGCTGGGGCCGGACAAGGTCGAGATCGTGGTCCCGCCGCGCAGCATCCTGGCCGAGCCGCCGGTGGCGATCGTCGACAAGGTGGTCGACGCGCACGGCACGAGGAAGCTGGCCGAGGCTTATCTGCAGTTCCTCTATTCGCCCGAAGGGCAGGAAATCGCGGCCAAGAATTTCTATCGCCCGCGCCTGGCCAACGTGGCGGCGAAATACGCCGACCAGTTCCCCAAGCTTGACCTCTTCACCTTCGGCGAGAAATTCGGCACCTGGAGGGAGGCGCAGAAGAAGTTCTTCAACGATGGCGGCGTCTTCGACGAGATCTATCAGCCGGGATCCTAGTCGTCGCCGTCGGCCATCGCCGCGTTCGCCCATGACGACCACGTGGTCGCTGCGGCGGCCTAGCGTCATCCCGGGCTTCGGGCTGACGCTCGGCTTCACGCTCGCCTATCTCGGCCTCATCGTGCTGCTGCCGCTGGCCGGCCTGGTGGCGAAGACCATCGGCCTCAGCCCGGCCGCGCTATGGACGATCGCCACGGCGCCACGCGTCGTCGCCGCCTTCAAGGTCAGCTTC
>DATIXH010000179.1:0-2170 GCA_035518775.1 Candidatus Acidiferrum sp. | reverse complement strand
AGCTTCACCTCGCCCCGAGACGTCAGGGAGCAAATCGATGCCTATATCGAACATCACAACCAGAACCCCAAGCCCTTCCTTTGGACCGCCGCTCGCGTCTACCAAAAGCCGCTCAAATCGCGTTTCCGCGATCTGTGATTCTCGGTACTAGCGGGGGCGCCCCAAGGCGGCCGGCACCCGCGGGCGGCGCTCTTCAGACTTCCGGTTGCAGGCCGAGGCGGTCGAACAGCGCCAAGTCCTTTTCGTGATCGGGATTCTCGGTGGTCAGGAGCCGGTCGCCGTAGAAGATCGAATTCGCGCCGGCGAAGAAGCAGAGCGCCTGCCCCTCGTCGCTCAGGCTGCGGCGTCCGGCCGAGAGTCGCACATGGGCGCGCGGCATCAGGATGCGGGCCAGCGCGACGGTGCGCACCAGCTCGAACGGATCGAGCGGCGGCGTATGGCCGAGCGGCGTGCCCTCGATCGGCACCAGCATGTTGATCGGCACGCTCTCGGGATGCGGGTCAAGGGTCGCCAGGGTCAGCAGCAGGCCCGCGCGATCGCCGCGCGCCTCGCCCATGCCGACGATGCCGCCGGAGCAGACCTTGATGCCGGCACCGCGCACCGCCGCGATGGTGTCGAGGCGGTCCTGGTAGGTGCGGGTGGTGATGATGTTGCCGTAGTACTCCGCTGACGTGTCCATGTTGTGGTTGTAGTAGTCGAGGCCGGCGGCCTCCAGCGCCTGCGCGTGGGCCGGCGTCATCATGCCGAGGGTCATGCAGGTCTCGAGTCCGAGGGCCTTGACGTCGGCGATGACGGCGGCGATGCGCGGGAGGTCGCGGTCCTTCAACTCGCGCCAGGCCGCGCCCATGCAGAAGCGGGCGGCGCCGGCTGCCTTGGCCTGTTCGGCGGCCGCGCGGATCTCGTCGCGGTCGAGGAGCCGGCCGGCGCCGAGGCCGGTGTCGTAATGCACGCTCTGCGCGCAGTACTTGCAGTCCTCCTGACAGCCGCCGGTCTTGATGTTCAGCAGGGTGCTCAGCTGGATCGTGTTGGGCTCGAAGTTGCGCCGGTGCGTCTCGTGAGCGCGATGGAGCAGGTCGTTGAACGGCAGCGCGAAAAGGTCGAGGACCTCCTGGCGGGACCAGTCGGAGCGGATCTCCGGTCGGGCGGCGGTGCTTCTTTCGGCGGCGGCGATGGCGGTCATCGAACCCCTCTTCAACGCAGTGTTGCCGCGGCCTCTTCGATCGCGGAGCAGGCGCGGCGCAGCTCCTCGCTGCCGATGCAGTAGGGCGGCAGCCGGTAGACGACGGACCCGAGCGGCCGGATCAGCAGCCCGCGCTCGAGAAAGAACGCCCGGAGGCGGTTTGCCAATGTGGCGTTGTAGCCCCGCTTCGATCCCCCCCCGCGACGGCGGCAATGGTGCCACAAACGCGCGGCCGCGTCAGCCCGGGATGAGCGGCTAGGCGCGCCAGCCGCATACGATGCACGGACCGCGGGCTCGTTGGTGAAGCCGGCAAAGATGACCTGCGCCAGTTCCGCCGCCTGGCGAGCGACGGCAATGGCCGGACGAGCGTGCCCATGCAGGGTGACCCAACGGGACGACATGAGGTCGAGATATTCGCGGCCATCTTCTGCAATCAGGGCGGGCGCCGCGGGCGCTGCGGATCGGGATCGGATCGGGCGCGGTCGCAGCTGGCGTGAAGGGATGCCAGACGTAGCGGCGGTCGAGGGCCAGCAGGTCGTCGGCCCGCGTCACGCCGCGATCTCCGACAGCGGCGGGATGCGGGCCGCGAGCCGGTCGACCGCGGCCTTGTCGAGCCGCTCGACGGGTGGCAGCTCGGCCAGCACGCGCACTTGGCCGAACCGTTCGATGGCGGATCGGTTGGCCGCATTGGGAGGACCGTCGAGAACGACGCCGCCAATCGGCAGGCCCCGGGAGCGCAGCGCGGCAAGGCTGAGCAGCGTGTGGTTGATCGTTCCGAGCGTGCTGCGCGCCACAAGCAGGATGGGCAGGGCCAGCTTCGCCATGAGATCGATCATGAAGTCGCGGTCGTTGAGCGGCACATACAGGCCGCCGGCGCCCTCGACGACCAGGGGATGCGCGGTCCGCGGCAGCACGATTGCATCCATGGCGATTCTGATACCCTCGAGTTCCGCCGCCGCATGCGGCGACAACGGCGCCTGCAACGCATAG
>DATIXH010000178.1:0-5009 GCA_035518775.1 Candidatus Acidiferrum sp. | reverse complement strand
GCGCCGCGAGCAGGACGGACTGACGGATCGCATGCATCGCATCCTCCCCTGAGCCTTCGCCCGCGAGCATCGCAGCAAACGCGGTCGCTGTCGCGGATGCGACAGACTGCGGCGTCGGCTCGCGGCGCGCGGCGAGCCGTCCGCGCTATGGCATCGCGTCACACGGCGGCGCTTGATCGCCGCACCCGCCGCTGCCACCATGCCGCGCCGCCGGCCTCGGACCAATGCCGCCGATGAAGTCCCGCTACTCGATCTTCAGCCTCGCGCGCAACGCCCTGACCTATCATCGCGACTGGTCGGCTGCCTGGCGCAGCCCCGAGCCGCGGCCGCAGTATGACGTGATCATCGTCGGCGGTGGCGGCCATGGCCTCGCCACCGCCTACTATCTCGCCAAGGAGCACGGGATCAGCAACGTCGCCGTGCTGGAGAAGGGCTGGATCGGCGGCGGCAACACCGGCCGCAACACCACGGTCGTGCGCTCCAACTACCTGTGGGACGAGAGCGCGCATCTCTACGAGCACTCGCTCAAGCTCTGGGAGGGGCTGAGCCAGGACCTCAACTTCAACGTCATGTTCAGCCAGCGCGGCCTGCTGAACCTGGCCCATAACCTCCACGACCTCCGGGAGATCCAGCGGCGCGTGAACGCCATCCGACTGAACGGCATCGACTCGGAGTTCCTGTCGGTCCCGCAGGTGAAGGCGATGGTGCCGATCCTCAACGCCGACCCCAATGCCCGCTATCCCGTGCTCGGCGCCTCGCTACAGCGCCGCGGTGGCGTCGCCCGCCACGACGCCGTGGCCTGGGGCTACGCCCGCGGCGCCGACGCGCGCGGCGTCGATATCATTCAGAATTGCGAGGTCACCGGCTTCCGCATCGAGAACAACCGGGTGAAGGGCGTCGAGACGACGAAGGGCTTCATCGCCGCGCCCAAGATCGGCTGCGTCGCTGCCGGCCATTCGAGCGTGCTGGCCGCCATGGCCGGGCTGCGCCTGCCGATCGAGAGCCATCCGCTGCAGGCGCTGGTGTCGGAGCCGATCAAGCCGGTGCTCGACACCGTCGTCATGTCCGGCGCGGTGCACGTCTATGTGAGCCAGTCGGACAAGGGCGAGCTGGTGCTCGGCGCCGGCATCGACGCCTTCAACTCCTATGCCCAGCGCGGCAGCCTGCATGTCATCGAGCACCAGCTGACGGCGCTCACCGAGCTGTTCCCGATCTTCAGCCGGCTGAAGATGCTGCGGCAGTGGGGCGGCATCGTCGACGTCTGCCCGGACGCCAGCCCGATCGTCGCGAAGATGCCGGTGGACGGCCTCTACTTCAATTGCGGCTGGGGCACCGGCGGCTTCAAGGCGACGCCCGGCTCCGGCTGGGTCTTCGCCCATACGATCGCCCAGGACCGTCCGCACAAGCTGAACGAGGCCTTCACGCTCGAGCGCTTCACCCACGGCTACCTGATCGACGAACACGGCGCCGCTGCGGTGGCGCACTAGACGAGACCGACAGCATGCTTCTGATCCCCTGCCCCTATTGCGGCCCCCGCGAGGAGACCGAGTTCTCGTACGGCGGCGAGGCGCATATCGCGCGGCCGCTGGAGCCGGAGAAGCTCTCCGACGGCGAGTGGGGCGACTACGTCTTCATGCGCAAGAACCCGAAGGGCGTGCATTACGAGCGCTGGAACCATGCGCGCGGCTGCCGGCGCTGGTTCAACATGGCGCGCCACACCGTCAGCCACGAGATCCTCGCCGTCTACCGGATCGGCGATCCCAAGCCGACCGTGAGCAAGTAGGCGGTTCCGCAGGATGGCTAATCAGCCCTATCGTCTGCCGCAGGGCGGGCGCATCGACCGCTCGAGGCCGATACGCTTCACCTTCAACGACCGCAGCTACGATGGCTATCTCGGCGACACCCTGGCCTCGGCGTTGCTCGCCAACGGCGTGACGCTGGTCGGCCGCGGCTTCAAATATCACCGCCCGCGCGGCATCATGAGCGCCGGCCCGGAGGAACCGAACGCGCTGGTCCAGCTCGCCGGCGGCGCCTACACCGAGCCCAACATCCGCGCCACCGTGGCGGAGCTGTACGAGGGCCTCTCGGCCTACAGTCAGAACTGCTGGCCCTCGGTGGAGCTGGATCTCGGAGCGGTCAACAGCCTGCTTTCGCGGCTCTTCCCCGCCGGCTTCTACTACAAGACTTTCATGTGGCCGCCGAGCCTGTGGATGACCTACGAGATGTTCATCCGCCGCATGGCGGGCCTCGGCATGGCGCCGGTGGCGCCCGATCCCGACCACTACGACAAGACCCACGCCCATTGCGATGTGCTCGTCGTCGGCGGCGGCCCGGCCGGGCTGGCAGCGGCGCTCGCCGCCGGGCGCAGCGGCGCGCGCGTCATGCTGTGCGACGAGCAGGCCGAATTCGGCGGCGCGCTGCTCAGCGCGCCCGATACAATCGACAGCCAGTTCTCGGCCGATTGGATCGCGGACGCGGTCGCCGAGCTGGCTGCCATGCCGGAGGTGCGGCTGCTGCCGCGGACGACCGCCTTCGGCTACTACGACCACAACTACCTTGCGCTGGTCGAACGGACCGGCGATCACCTGGCGCCCGGCCAGGCGCTCTACAAGCAGCGGCTGTGGAAGGCGCGCGCCGCCCAGGTCGTCCTCGCCACTGGCTCCCTTGAACGGCCGCTCGTCTTCGCCGACAACGACCGCCCCGGCGTCATGCTGGCGGCCGCGGCGCGCACCTATCTCAACCGCTATGCCGTGCTGCCCGGCAAGCGCGCCCTCATCGTCACCAACAACGACAGCGCCTATGCGACGGCGATCGACCTGGCCAATGCCGGGGCGTCGATCGCGGCGGTCGTCGACCTGCGCTGGTCGCCGACGGGCGCAGCGACGACCGAGGCGCGCCGCAAGAACATCGAGATCCTCGACGGTCACGCCATAACCGCCACCCACGGCCGCAAGCGCGTCAACGGCGCCACCGTCCGCCAGCTCCTGGCCAACGGCGACGGTTTCGCGGGCGCGCCCCGCGAGATCGAGTGTGACTGCATCCTCCACTCCGGCGGCTGGAACCCGACCGTGCATCTGTTCTCGCAATCCCGCGGAACCTTGCGCTTCGATGACGGGCTCACCGCCTTCGTCCCGGACAAGCCGGCGCAGAAGCAGCGGTCGGCGGGCGCCTGCGCGGGCAGCTTCACGCTCGCGGACTGCCTCGAGCAGGGCTACGACGCCGGCCTGGCGGCAGCCGCCGATGCCGGCTTCCGCGCGAGCAGTCCGGGTGCGCGCCCGAGCGCCGCCCCGGCGGGCGCGCTGGATGCCCTGCGGCCGGTGTGGCTCGTGCCCTCGGACAAACCCGCTACGCGCCTCAAGGCGTTCATCGACCATCAGAACGACGTCACCGCCGCCGACCTGCTGCTGGCCCATCGCGAGGGCTATCGCTCGGTCGAGCACCTCAAGCGCTACACCACCATGGGCATGGGCACCGATCAGGGCAAGACGAGCAACGTCAACGCCCTCGCCCTGATGGCGCAGACGCTCGGCACCGACGTCGCATCGGTCGGGGTCACGACCTTCCGCCAGCCCTATACGCCCGTGACGATCGGCGCCTTCGGCGGCCACGAGTCCGGTGACCTGCTCGACCCGATCCGTCGGACCGTGCTGCATCACTGGCACGAGCAGCACGGCGCCAAGTTCGAGAATGTCGGGCAGTGGCGGCGCGCCTGGTACTATCCGCGTCCGGGCGAGAGCATGCCGGATGCCGTCAACC
Organism: Candidatus Acidiferrum sp.; assembly: GCA_035518775.1. Classification (GTDB taxonomy): domain Bacteria; phylum Pseudomonadota; class Alphaproteobacteria; order Dongiales; family Dongiaceae; genus JBGPEQ01. The sequence continues at coordinate 1,253 of DATIXH010000178.1, read as the reverse complement.
GTGAGACCAAGGCGGTGCGGACGTCCGTTGGCATCCTCGATGCCTCGACCCTTGGCAAGATCGACATCCAGGGGCCTGATGCTGCGGAGCTACTCAACTGGGTCTACACCAACGCCTGGAGCAAGCTCGAGGTCGGCCGCAGCCGCTACGGCCTGATGTGCGGCGAGGACGGCATGGTGTTCGACGACGGCGTCACCACGCGGCTGGGACCAAATCACTTCCTGATGACGACGACCACGGGCGGTGCCGCCCGCGTGCTCGGCTGGCTGGAGAACTGGCTGCAGACGGAATGGCCGCAGATGCGCGTGTACTGCACCAGCGTGACCGAGCAGTTCGCGGTCGCCGCCGTCACCGGACCGCTCGCCCGCAAGCTGCTGGCCGAGCTGACGAGCGATATCGACCTCGATCCTGCCACCTTCCCGTTCATGTCGTTCAAGGACGGCACCGTCGCGGGCATCCCCGCGCGCGTCTACCGCATCAGCTTCACCGGCGAGCTCAGCTACGAGATCAACGTGCAGCCGAGCTACGCCATGGCGCTGTGGCGGGCGCTCATGGCCGCCGGCGAGAAGTACGGCATCACGCCCTACGGCACCGAGGCCATGCATGTGCTGCGCGCCGAGAAGGGCTTCATCATCGTCGGCCAGGAGACCGACGGCACGGTCACGCCCCACGATCTCGGCATGGGCTGGATCGTCAGCAAGCAGAAGAAGGATTTCCTCGGCAAGCGCTCGCTGACGCGGCCGGATACCGCGCGCGCCGACCGCAAGCAACTCGTCGGCCTGCTGAGCGACAATCCGAGCGAAGTCATTCCCGAGGGCGGCCAGATCGTCGCCGAGTTGAAGGACAAGCCGCCGATGGCCATGCTCGGCCATGTCACCTCCAGCTACTACAGCCCGAACTGCGGCCGCTCACTCATGACGATGTCGGCGCCGGTCGCGTCGGCCGCCGCCTTGGCGGCGAGACCGCGGTGGGCAAGGGGCGTGCGGCGTAGATAGGCTTCAACCATCGAGCCGCTTCCCTTCGGGGTCGAAGAACTTGGGCTCGCTGACCTTGGCGCGGATGGTGCGATCTTCGAGCGGCACATGCACCGTTTCGCCCAGGCGGTTGCGGCCGTTCTTGATCAGCGCCAGGGCGATGGAGCGGCTGCAATTCGGGCTGTAGTAGCTCGACGTCACGTGGCCGAGCATGGCCATCGGCGGCTTGTCCTTCAACTCGGCGACGATCTGGCCGCCCTCGGGAATGACTTCGCTCGG
>DATIXH010000177.1:0-4771 GCA_035518775.1 Candidatus Acidiferrum sp. | reverse complement strand
GGCGGCCTCGGCTCCGACTTCGAGCTCTTCAAGACCACGGACAAGAACCGCGGCGAGATGATGGTCGAGTCGATCGAGATGATCCACCGGATCTGGGCCTCGGATCCGCCCTACCACATCGCCGGGAAGTACTGGGACATCACCATCGAGAAGGCGTGGCTGCCGAAGCTCGGCATCGGCCCGATGCTGAAGCCGTACCAGAAGCCGTACCCGCCGCTCGCCGTCTCCGCGATGAGTCCCTCATCCTACATGGCGCGGCTCGCCGGTGAGCGCGGCTGGGGGCTCATATCCGCGAACTTCACGCCGCCACGCCACGCCCAGAGCCACTGGCAGCAATATCGCGCCGGGGCGGAGGCCGCGGGACGCCGTCCCGACCTCGGCCAGTGGAGCCTCGCCCGCACCATCCTGGTCACCGAGACCGACCAGGAGGCCCGCGACTACCTCTCGAACGATAGCTGCAGCGTCGGCTGGTACTACGCCTACCTGCGCGACAACCTCGCGACCCACAACCTCCTGAAGATCTTCAAGCCGGCGGAATCGATCCCCGACGCGGCCGTCACCGTGCAGAACTGCTTCGAATGGATGGTGATCCACGGCAGCCCCCGGCGCGTGCTGGATCAGCTCGCCGCGCTGGTCGACGAGGTCGGCGCCTTCGGCACCCTCCTGCTCACCCACAAGGAATGGGACAAGCCCACCCTGCACCAGCGCTCGATGGCGCTCCTTGCCGAGCAGGTGATGCCGAAGCTCCGCCAGCACGCGCGCCAAGCCGGCAAGTGAACCGCAAAGACGCGAAGACGCAAAGAGGGTCAGCGCTCCCGATCTTCGCGTCTTTGTGTCTTTGCGGTGAAATCTTTTCTATCCGCACTGCGGCGGCAAGGCCCACGAATAGCCGTTACTTCGCCGCGACCGGCCGCGCCTCCTCGTGCGCCGCCTCCTGCTGGCGCTGCCACATCGCCGCGTACTTCCCGCCGCGGGCCAGCAGCTCGCCGTGGCGCCCCCGCTCCACGATGCGGCCGTCCTCCAGCACGATGATCTCGTCGGCGTGGATCACGGTCGAGAGGCGGTGAGCGATGATCAGGGTCGTGCGGTCGGCCGAGACTTCCTGCAGGCTCTTCTGGATCTCCTTCTCGGTCTGCGAGTCGAGCGCGGAGGTGGCCTCGTCGAACAGCAGGATCTCCGGGTGCTTCAGGATGGTGCGCGCGATGGCCACGCGCTGCTTCTCGCCGCCGCTGAGCTTCAGCCCGCGCTCGCCGACCATGGCGTTGTAGCCGTCGGGCAAGCCCCCGACGAAGTCGTGGATGCGCGCCATGCTGGCGGCCTGCTCTACTTCTTCCTTGGTCGCATCCGGGCGGCCATAGGCGATGTTGTAGTAGATAGTGTCGTTGAACAGCACGGTGTCCTGCGGGACGATGCCGATCGCGGCCCGCAGGCTCTGCTGCTGCACCTTCCGGATGTCCTGCCCGTCGATGGTGATGCGCCCGCCGTTCACGTCGTAGAAGCGGAACAGCAGGCGCGAGATCGTCGACTTGCCCGCGCCGCTCGGCCCCACGATCGCCACCGTCTTGCCCGGCGGCACGCTGAAGGAGACGCCCTTCAGGATGGGGCGGCGGTGGTCGTAGCCGAACTCGACGTTCTCGAACGCGACGGCGCCGCGCTCGACCCGCAGCGGCGGCGCGCCCGGCAGGTCCTCCACCTCCACGTCGACATGCAGCAGGTCGAACATCTTCGCCATGTCGAGCAGCGCCTGCCGAATCTCGCGATAGACCGTGCCGAGGAAGTTGAGGGGCGCGTACAGCTGGATGAGATAGGTGTTGACCAGCACGAAGTCGCCGACCGTCATGCGCCCCGCGATCACGCCGCCGGCCGCCATGGTCATCATCACGGTCGCGCCGGTCGCGATGATCGCCGCCTGCCCGATGTTGAGCATCGACAGGCTGGTACGGCTGATCACGCCGGCCTTCTCGTAGCGCTGCAGCGCCAGGTCGTAGCGCCGCGCCTCGTGCTGCTCGTTGCTGAAATACTTCACCGTCTCGTAGTTGAGCAGGCTGTCGATCGCCTTGGTGTTGGCCTCCTCATCCGCCTCGTTCATGCGGCGCCGATATTTGAGGCGCCATTCCGTCACGGTCAGCGTGTACCAGACGTAGCCGACCATGGTGACGAGCGTCACCAGCGCGAACCACACGCTGTAGAAGTGCCAGAGGATGCCGCACACCAGCGCGATCTCCAGCAGGGTCGGCACCACATTGAACAGCACGAAGAACAGGAAGTACTCGATGCCGTTGGAGCCGCGTTCGATCACGCGCGAGAGCCCGCCGGTCTGCCGCTCCAGATGGAAGCGCAAGGACAGGCGATGCAGGTGGACGAAGGTGCGCAGCGCCACGCGGCGGATCGCGCGCTGCGCCACCTTGGCGAACACGCCGTCGCGCAGCTCGGCGAAGGTCTGCGACAGCACGCGCGCGCCGCCATAGGCCAGCAGCATCGCGAGCGGAAACGCGATGGCGCCCGGCGCCTTCGGCGACAGCGCGTCGACCATGCCCTTGAAGAAGATCGGCACATAGACGTTGGCGATCTTGGCCGCCACCAGGCAGCCGACCGCCAGCACCACCCGCGTCCGCAGGTCCCAGTCCCCCGCCGGCCACAGATGCGGCAGCAGCTGCCGCAGCGCCGTCCGCTGCCCCCGCCGCTCCGTCCCGCCGGCCGCGACGGCGGTCATCCTGCGGCCCGCCCGGCCCGGTGGCGACGATACCTGTAGGGGCGCGCTGCGCGCGCCCGTCGTTCCGCCGCTCGATCGTTGGGGACGAGCAGGTTCGCTCCGCCGACGGGCGCGCGCAGCGCGCCCCTACAGGAGGATGCGCCCAAAAAGCCTTCGCCCCGCCCTGGAGACGTCAAACTCGAAGGCCATGATCGCGTCCGAAGTTCCATAGTTTCCCGGCGGTGCCGTGCGGGCATTGGCGAAGCGGCGAATAGCATATATGACGGGGCCCATGCCGCGCCAACCGCTCGAAGTCCTTAGCACCGTCTTCGGCTTCGGCGCGTTCCGCGGGCAGCAGGCCGAGATCATCGCTCACGTCGTGGCCGGCGGCGACGCGCTGGTGCTGATGCCGACCGGCGGCGGCAAGTCGCTCTGCTATCAAGTGCCGGCCCTCTGCCGCGACGGCGTCGCAGTCGTGGTCTCCCCGCTCATCGCCCTCATGCGCGACCAGGTGGAGGCGCTGCGCCAGCTCGGCGTGCGCGCGGCCGCCCTCAACTCCAGCATCGCCTTCTCCGAGGCCATGAAGACCGAGCGGCAGATGCGGGCCGGCGAGATCGACCTCGTCTATATCGCGCCGGAGCGCCTCCTCACCGACTCCTTCCTCGAGCTGCTCGACCGCTGCAAGCTCGCCCTCTTCGCCATCGACGAGGCGCACTGCGTCTCGCAATGGGGCCACGACTTCCGCCCCGAATATCGGCAGCTCACGGTGCTGCACACGCGCTACCCCAGCGTGCCGCGCATCGCCCTCACCGCCACCGCCGATGCGCCGACGCGCCGCGACATCGTCGAGCGGCTGGACCTCGGCCAGGGCCGCGTCTTCGTCGCCGGCTTCGACCGCCCGAACATCCGCTACCGCGTGCAGGCCAAGCTCGAGACCCGCGCGCAGCTGCTCGCCTTCCTCGGCACGCACGAAGGTGAATCGGGCATCGTCTACTGCATGACCCGCGGCAAGGTGGAGGAGATCGCGGAGTGGCTGACGCAGAAGGGCCGCACCGCCCTGCCCTACCACGCCGGTCTCGACAAGACTGTGCGCGACCGCCACCAGGACCGCTTCGTCAAGGAAGACGGCGTCGTCATCGTGGCGACCATCGCCTTCGGCATGGGCATCAACAAGCCGGACGTGCGCTTCGTCGCCCATCTCGACCTGCCGAAGAGCCTCGAGGCCTACTACCAGGAGACCGGCCGCGCCGGCCGCGACGGCCTGCCCTCCGAGGCCTTCATGCTCTACGGCCTGGAGGACGTGGCGAAGCTGCGCCAGCTGCTCGAGGGCTCCGACGCGCCCGATGCGCAGAAGCAGATCGAGCGCCGCAAGCTCGACGCCCTCCTCGGCTTTTGCGAGACCGCGCGCTGCCGCCGCCAGGTGCTGCTGTCCTATTTCGGCGAGACGCTCGCCGAGCCCTGCGGCAACTGCGACACCTGCCTCGAGCCGGTCGAGACCTTCGACGGCACCGAGCTGGCGCAGAAGGCGCTCTCCTGCGTCTACCGCACCGGTCAGCGCTTCGGCGCCGCCCACATCATCGACGTGCTGCGCGGCGCCGACACCGAGAAGATCGGCAAGTTCGGCCACGCCGACCTCAGCACCTACGGCATCGGCAAGGACCTGTCAGCGGCCGATTGGCGCTCGGTCCTGCGCCAGCTGGTCGCCATGGGCCTGCTGGTCGTCGACCTCGCCGGCCACGGCGGCCTCAAGTTCGGCCCCGATTGCCGCGCCGTACTCCGCGGCGAGCGCCGCATCGAGCTCCGCCGCGACACGATGCGCGCTCCACGCCCCAAGCGCGCAGCGAAGGTCGCGGCCGCGGCGGGCGACGGCGCCGGAGCACCGCTCGACCAAGCGCTCTTCGAAGCCCTGCGCGCCAAGCGCATGGTGCTGGCAAAGGCGCAGGGCGTCCCGCCCTACGTCATCTTCCACGACAGCACCCTGCTGGCGATGGCTTCCGCCAAGCCCCGCGACCTCGACTCCTTCGCCCGGCTCCCCGGCATCGGCAGCGCCAAGCTCACCCGCTACGGCCGCACGTTCCT
>DATIXH010000176.1:0-20800 GCA_035518775.1 Candidatus Acidiferrum sp. | reverse complement strand
GAGCGTCTCGGCGGGCATCTCCTCGAGCGTGCGCTCCACCGTCGCGGCGATGTCGAGGAAGCCGATCTGCCCCTTGAGGAAGGCGTGCACCGCCACCTCGTTGGCGGCGTTCAGCACGGCCGGCGCCGAGCCGCCGGCCTTCAGCGCTTCGCGCGCCAGCCGCAGGGCCGGGAAACGCACGGGGTCCGGCGCCTCGAAGGTGAGCGCGCCGATGGCGGCGAGATCGAGGCGCTTGGCCGGCGTCGGCATGCGCTTCGGCCAGGCCAGGGCATAGGCGATGGGCGTGCGCATGTCGGGGCTGCCGAGCTGCGCCAGCACCGAGCCGTCGGCGTAGGCCACCAGGCTATGGATGACCGACTGCGGATGGACGACGATCTCGATCTGCGATTCCGGCAGCCCGAACAGATGATGGGCCTCGATCAGCTCGAGGCCCTTGTTCATCATCGTCGCTGAGTCGACGGAGATCTTGGCGCCCATGTCCCAATTCGGGTGCGCGACTGCCTGGGCCGGCGTGACCGTCGCCATGGCGTCGCGCGGCAGGGTGCGAAACGGGCCGCCGGACGCGGTCAGGATGATCTTCTCAATCGACTCCGCATGCTTGAAGTCGAAGACCTGGTAGATCGCGCTGTGTTCGGAATCGACCGGCAGCAGGGTGGCGCCGTTGCGCGCGATCTCCGCCAGGATCAGCGAGCCGGCGCAGACCAGCGTCTCCTTGTTGGCGAGCGCCACCACCGCGCCCCGCCGCACGGCGGCGAGCGTCGCCTCCAGCCCGGCGGCGCCGACGATGGCGGCCATGACCCACTCGGCCGGCCGCCCGCCGGCCTCGGCCACCGCGGAAGTGCCGGCGGCGGCCTCGATGCCGCTGCCGCTCAGGGCCTCCTTGAGCTCGAAATACTTGCCGGCGTCGCCGACCACGGCGCAGCGCGCGCGCAGCTCGCGGGCCTGCTCGGCCAGCAACTTGACGTTGCTGTAGGCCGTGAGCGCCTCGACCTCGAAGGAGCTGGGATCGCGCCGAATCAGATCGATCGTATTGCAGCCGACCGAGCCGGTTGAGCCCAGCACGGTGACGCGCCGGGGCGCCGTCGCAAGCCTCGCTGCCGTCCGCTGCATCGACGCGTCAGTCCCCCTTTCCGACTCGTTACCTCAACGATACATGCTGCGCCCCGGCAATTGCGGCTGTCAACGCCGCAAAGCTTAACGGGGCTGCGGCATGCGGCGCTCGTCGCTACCCGGAAGCGGCTGCTAACGCAACCCCCTTGACCAGCCCGCGGTCGGTCATCGATGGTGCGCTGCCGGCGGCGACGGACGCGTCCGCCCGGGCGACCGAGCCGCCGGCGCGCTCCCACGCGCGATGCCCGACGCAACCCCCGGCGCGGCCTGCGGCGTTATTGCCTGTGGGCGGCTGCGGTGGGGGTCTGATATGAGGCTGTTAGACGTCGTGACGGGGCGGTCACCCAGATGAGCCCATGGAGACTTGAATTCCTAGCGCGCGGGCCGGCGCGTCGCTTGGCGGCGGCGTTCGTGCTGGTGCTGTATCCAGCCGCGCAGGCCGCGGCGCATGCCCTGGTCGTCGAATCGACGCCGGCGCCGAATGCGACCGTCGGGGGGCGGGAGCTCGACCTCCGCGTCCGCTTCAGCGACCGCATCGACAAGAAGCGCTCGAAGCTGGGCCTCGCCTCCGCCGCGGGGCAGGCCTATCCGATCCAGGTCCTGGACGTCGAGCGCGCGGACACGCTGGCGGGCCATGTCGCCGGCTTGCCGGCCGGCGCCTATCGGCTGCAATGGCAGGTGCTGGCGGTCGACGGCCACATCACCCGCGGCGAGATCCCCTTCACCGTAACGGCCCCGTAGCGCGCCTTGGCCCTGCTGCTCGACATCTACGGCCTCCTGTCCGTGATCGTGCATGGGCTGCTGTTGACGGCGCAGTCCCTCACGCTCGGCGGCATCGCCTTCCTGGCGCTTGTCGCGCAGCCGCTGGCGGCCGATCTCGGCGAGGCCGGCGCACGCACGGTCGCGCGCTGCCGCCGCCTGTTGCGATGGAGCGCCGCCGCGGTGATCCTGGTCGTCGCCGTGAACGTCGCGGCCGAGAGCCTCGTGCTGGCCGACACGGTCGACATTTCGCTGGCCGAGAGCGCGACGGCCGCCTTCGCGCTCGCCGGCTACGCGCAGATCGTCGCGGCGGCGCTCATCCTCCTCCTCCTTCTGTCCAGCCGAGCTTCGGCGCGTGCGGGCCGGGCTGGTCTCGGGCTCGCCGGCCTCGCCCTGCTGGCGGCCGCGACCGCGACGTCGCACGCGGTGGCGCAACTCGACAACCGCGCGGTGCTGAGCGTCTGCACGGCGCTGCATCGCCTGTGCGCCGGCAGCTGGATCGGAGGCATTCCCTATTTCCTGATCGCGCTCGCCGTCTGCCGCAGCCAAGGCCAATGGCGCCGGATCGGCAAGCGCTTCTCGCTGCTGTCGATGGCGAGCGTCAGCGCGATCGCCGTCACCGGCGTCGTGATGTCGCTCTTCTATATCGGGTCGCTCGAGGCGCTCTACGGCACCGCCTACGGCGTCATGGTGATCACCAAGAGCCTGCTCTTCCTCGGCCTGCTCGGCCTCGGCGCCATGAACTTCCGCGTCGTCGAGCGGCTGCGCGTCGATCCGGCCGCCCCCGTCCTGCGCCTGCGGCGATTCGCCGAGGTCGAGGTCGGCGTCGGCATCGCCGTGCTGTTCATCGCGGCCTCCATCACCTCGTTGCCGCCGGCCGTCTATCTGACCAACGATCGCGTCACGCTTGCGGACTACGCGCAGCGCTTGTCCCCGCGCTGGCCCAGCTTCTCGACGCCGGCGCAGGCGAGCCTGGCGCTCGCCCAATTGCAGGGCCAGCTCGACGCCGAGGCGGCCCAGGGCGCGCCGGCCGTCAGCGCCTACGTGCCCGGCGCCGGCCAGCCGCCGCCGCGCAACGCCGCCAACATCGCCTGGTCGGAGTACAACCACCACTGGGCCGGCGCGTTCGTCCTGATCATGGCGCTGCTGGCGCTGGCGGACCGCAACGGCACGACGCGTTTGGGGCGCAGCTGGCCGCTGCTGTTCGCGCCCTTCGCCGCCTTCCTCGCCTATCGCGACCTGGTCGAAGGAGGGCTCGAGGACGACATCGGCTTCTTCGCCCTGCTGCGCGATCCCGAGATCGTGCAGCACCTGTTTTTCTACGCGTTGATGGCCGCGTTCGGGATCTTCGAATGGGGCGTGCGGGCCGGACGCCTGCAGGCGCCGCGCGCGGCGCTGGTCTTTCCGCTGCTCACCGCCACGGCGGCCGCGGCACTGTTGACCCATTCCCATTCCATCGCCAACGTCAAGGACCTGCTGCTGATGGAGGTGACGCATGTGCCGCTGGCGTTGCTCGGCATCACCTTCGGCTGGGCGCGCTGGCTGGAGCTGCGGCTGGTGCCGGCCGAAGGCGCCATCGCCGGCCAGGTCTGGCGCGTCTGCTTCGTGCTGGTCGGAATTCTGCTCGTCCTCTATCGCGAGATCTGAGCCGGTGCCCTCATGGTGAGCTGGCTGGCGCTCATCGCCGGTTTGTCGGCGACGGCTTGGCTGTACCTGCTGCTGGGGCATGGGCGCTTCTGGCTGTGCAGCGAGCGGCTGCCGGCCGGCCCCGTCACCGGACCGGAGGATTGGCCGGCGGTGGCGGCGGTCGTGCCGGCGCGCGACGAGGAGGAGACGATCGCAGCTGTGATCGAGAGCCTGCTGGCGCAGGACTATCCGGGCCGCCTCTCGGTCACGCTGGTCGACGATCGCAGCACCGACGCGACGCGCGCGCGCGCCGAGGCGGCCGCGCGCGGTGCCGCAGCACTCACGGTCATGACGGGCGAGCCCCTGCCGGCCGGCTGGTCGGGCAAGCTGTGGGCGCTGCATCAGGGCATCGCACGGGCGACACGTGACCAGCCGGAGATCGGCTACGTCTTCCTCTCCGACGCCGACATCGCGCACGCGCCGGACACGCTGCGCCGGCTGATCGCCAAGGCCGAGGGCGAAGGCCGCGATCTGGTCTCGCTGATGGCCCGGCTCAATTGCGAGACGGTTTGGGAACGGCTTCTCATCCCGGCCTTCGTCTTCTTCTTCCAGAAGCTCTACCCCTTCCCGCGCGCCAACAGCGCGCGCAGTACGGTTGCGGCCGCGGCCGGCGGCTGCGTGCTGATCCGCAGGAGCGCGCTGGAGCGCATCGGCGGCATCGCCGCCATCCGCGGCGCCCTGATCGACGACTGCACCCTGGCCAGGGCGGTGAAGCGGGGGGGCGGCCGCTTGTGGCTCGGCCTCGCCGACGGCACCCGCAGCCTGCGCGTCTATCGCGACCTCGAGCCGATCTGGATGATGGTGGCACGCTCGGCCTTCACGCAGCTCCGCTACTCGGCGCTGCTGCTGCTCGGTACCGTGCTCGGCATGACCCTGCTCTACCTGGTACCGCCGCTGGCGCTGCTGACCGCGGCGCTGCATGGCGACGGTCCGGCGGCCCTGCTGGCCGCCGGCGCTTGGCTCGTCATGACGATCTGCTACCTGCCGACGGTGCTGTACTATCGTCAGCGCACCGCGGCGGCCTTGACCTTGCCGCTGGCCGCGCTGCTCTATCTCGGCATGACCCTGGACTCGGCACGCCGGCACTGGTGGGGCCGCGGCAGCCGCTGGAAGGGGCGCGACTACGGGATGCAGGCATGAGCACGGCCACCGTCGAGACCCCTTCGGGCAAGTCGACCGCGACCGAGAACTTTCCGGTCGGCTCGTTCCTGCTGCCGGCGCCGCTGCGGCCGCACGTGGCGACCTTCTACGGCTTCGCCCGCACGATCGACGACATCGCCGACAATCCGCAGCTGGCGCCCGACGACAAGATCGCGCGCCTCGACGGCTTTGCCGCCGCGCTCACCGGCAAGGCTGCCGGCCCCGGCTTCGAGAAGGCCGAGCGGCTGCGCGAGAGCCTGGCCGCGACCGGCGTCACGCCCCAGCACGGGCTCGATCTGGTGGCCGCCTTCAAGCTCGACGCCGTGAAGCTGCGCTACGCCGACTGGAACGACCTGATCGAGGGCTATTGCATGTTGTCGGCAGCGCCGGTCGGGCGCTACCTGCTCGACCTCCATGGCGAGGCGCGCTCCGGCTATCGGGCTTCCGACGCCCTGTGCAACGCGCTCCAGGTGCTCAACCACCTGCAGGATTGCCAGGACGACTACCGCCAGCTGAACCGCGTCTACCTGCCCCAGGACTGGCTGGCGGCCGCCGGCTCGAAGGTCGAGGAGCTCGATGCGCCGGCCGCGAGCCCCGGGGTGCGCCGGGTGATCGATCGGTGCCTCGACGGCACCGATGAACTCATCGCGATAGCGCGCACGCTGCCGGGCCAGTTGAAGAGCCGACGGCTGGCCATGGAGTCGGCGGTCATCGTGCGCATCGCCGAGCGGCTGAGCCGCCTCCTGCGCCGGCGCGACCCGCTGGCCGGCCGCGTGAAGCTGTCGGGTCGGCAGTTCCTGGGCTGCGCCGTCAGCGGCATCGCCTGGGCCCTGCTCGCGCGCCGACCGTAGGCAACTCGCGGCGGGGAGATAGGCCGCTACCAGACGTTGCCCGCACTCGGCGCAGCGGTGGACCCGAGCTTCTTCTCGATCCGGTCGATCTTGTGATGCAGGCGCTCGATCCGCTCGAGGATCAGAAGCAGGATCTCTCCCGTCGCGGCGTTGTAGTAGGTGTTGGCCTTCGAGATGTTCTGCAGCGCCACGTCCTTCGTGGCGTTCTCGGCGGCCGTCGCGGCCTGATTCGCCAGCGCGAACTGCGCGCGCGCGGCGAGACGATGCGGATTGTCGGTCACGGACGGTCCTCCTCTCCAGCCGTTGCCGCCGCCCCTGGGCCAGGGCCGGCACCGCCAGACCGATACTGCCTGGCGGCGCCAATGACAAAGCCGGAGTCGGTTGCGCATCGCCACGATCGCCTTAGGCTTTCTTGGCGGCAAGCCCGTGCAGGCGGCGCACGGGAGGCGCGGCTCATCGGTTTCGATGAGGAATCTGATTTCGTCGCAGAAGCGGCCTGCATGGCGCGAGCGCGATCGGGCTGCTGAGTCCTCCCAATTGGGAGGTGCGCAATCGCGCACATGCGCCTAAGAATGGAGTCGTTGGGCGAATTGGCCGCAGAGTCATTGGAGAGGCACGATGGTTGAGGTGTTCTTCGCGACGAATCGCAATTCGGTCCCGGACGCGCAGGGCTATTTCGGCGAGCGCTTCCACCCGGACGGGCCGATGTTCTTCCGCGTCGGCGCCGCCAACGTGGACAAGGTCTCCGACGATCCGGACGAGGGCTACAAGGTGACGTCGGTGCAGGTCTTCGACGAGAAGCTCGGCGCCGACGACCAGGAGGTCAAGACCCTCCTCGGCAGCTCGAAGCTTTTCAGCGACCTGCAGAAGCGGATGCAGGCGGAGAAGCGCGACGTCATCGTGCTGATCCACGGCTTCGCCAATACCTTCATCAGCAGCCTGCAGCGGGCGGCGCAGATCAAGCAGACCTACCTCATCGAATCGCCGGCCGGCTCCATCCCGCACGAGCCCTATGTCGTCGTCTTCTCCTGGCCGTCGAACGGCCGCACCGAGCCGCCCTGGGAGTACCACAGCGACCGCGACGACGCGGCCGCCTCCGGCGTGGCGATGGCCCGCTTCATGATGCGGGTCGTGGACTTCCTCTCCGACTCCGAGGGCCGCTGCAACCAGGGCATTCACCTGGTCGCCCACAGCATGGGGAACTGGGCGCTGCGGCACGCCGTGCAGGGCCTGATCGGCCTGACCAACGCGGCGCAGCTGCCGACCATCTTCACCAACATCTTCCTGATGGCGGCCGACGAGGACGAGAACACCTTCGAGAAGGAGCAGAAGATGCAGCGCCTGCCGGAGCTCGGCCGCGCCATCCACGTCTATCACAGCCGGACCGACGGCGCGCTGCTGACCAGCGACACGACGAAGATGAACCCCGACCGCCTCGGCTCCGGCGGCCCGCGCACCTTCTCGGGCCTGAGCACAAGGATCGTCGCCATCGATTGCTCGGACGTCGACTTCACGCTCCCGCTGCACGCCAACCACCAGTACTACCGGCTGCGGCCGGAGGTGATCGCCGACGTGCGGGCGGTGCTGACCGGCCGCTTCCGCCCCGAGCAGGTGCCGCGCCGCCTGGTCGTCGAGTCCGGCCGGCGGTATCGAATACCGAAGCTGTAAACGGCGGCGGGCGCCCTACCCCTTCACCGCGCCTGCCGTCAGGCCCTGCACCAGGTAGCGCTGGATGAAGACGAAGAAGAGCACTGCCGGGATCAGCGCCAGCACGGAGGCGGCCATCATCTGGCCCCAATCCACGGAGAACTTGGTGACGAAGGTGAGGAGGCCGACGGCGAAGGTCTTCTGGCTGTCGCTGTTGATGAGCATGAGCGCGAACAGCAGCTCGCTCCAGGCGGCGGTGAAGACGAAGCCGAGGGTGGCGCCGAGGCCGGGCAGGGTGAGCGGCAGGATCACGCGGCGCAGCGCCATCAGCCGCGTGCAGCCGTCGATCATCGCGGCCTCCTCCAGGTCCTTGGGGATGCCGTCGAAGAAGGACTGCATGAGGAAGCTGGCGAAGGGCGTGTTGAAGGCGGTGTAGATCACGATCAGGCCGACGAGGTTGTCGGTGAGGCCGAGCGGCGCCATCAGCCGGTAGATCGGCGCGATCAGCATCACCAGCGGGAACATCTGCGTCAGCAGCAGCAGGAACATGAGGGCGTAGCGGCCGCGGAAGCGGAAGCGCGAGAAGGCGTAGCCGGCGCCGGCGGCGAGCACCGTCACGACCGCCGCCGTGCCGAGCGAGACGATGATGCTATTGCGGAAGAAGGTCGGGAAGGTGCTCTTCAGCAGCACGAAATCGAAGTTGGCGAGCGTCATGCGCGAGGGCCAGAGCGCCACGCCCTCGCTGTACAGCAGCCGCTCCGGCGTCAGCGAGATCTTCACCAGCCAGTAGAGCGGCAGCAGCGCGAACGCGAGGAAGCCGAGGATGAGCAGCCGGTGGCCGGCCGCGAGCAGCAGGCGCTTGCGCCGGGGGGTGCCGAGCGCGCTCATGCGGCCATCGGCGCGGCGAGCAGGCCGCGGCGCATGCGGATCAGGACGACGGCGTAGAGCAGCAGCAGGAGCAGCAGCACGGCCGCCACCGCCGAGGCATAGCCGAAGTCGAGCTTCGAATAGGCGGTGGCGAAGATGTAGGTGGCGAGCGTCTGCGTCGAATCGGCCGGGCCGCCCCCGTTGGTCATCACCCAGATCAGGTCGGCGAAGTTGGCGATCCAGATCGTGCGCAGCAGCACGGTGATGGCGATCGTCGGCGCCAGCAGCGGCAGCGTGACGCGCGTGAAGCGCTGCCAGGCGTCGGCGCCGTCGATCTCCGCCGCCTCGTAGAGCTCGCGCGGGATCGCCTGCAACGCCGCCAGCAGGGTGATGGCGAAGAAGGGGATGCCGAACCAGACGTTGGCCACGATCGGCCCCCACATGGCGATCGCCGGGTCGGCCAGGATGTTGTAGGGCTGCGCGATGATGCCGAGGCCGGCCAGCCAATAGGGCAGCGGCCCGATCACCGGATTGAACAGCCAGGCCCAGGCCAGCCCCGAGAGGAAGGTCGGCACCGCCCAAGGAACGAACACAATGGCCTGCACCAGACGACGGCCGAAGAACGGCTTCGCCAGCGCCAGCGCCAGGATCAGTCCTAGCGAGAACTGGAAGACGAGCGAACCGCCGGTCCACCAGACCGTGTCGAACAGCGCATGCCAGAAGGCGTGGTCGTGGACCAGCTCGACGAAATGCGCGAAGCCGACCCAGCCGGTGGCGAAGGGATTGAACAGCTGGATGTTGCGGAACGCGTAGGACAGCCCGACCAGCAGCGGCACGACCATCACCACCGCCAGCAGCAGCAGCGCCGGGCTGAGATAGAGATAAGGCTCGAGACGCGCCGAGAGCCGCGCGCGGCGCCGGCCCCGGACGCGCCCCGGAGCCGTGCCGACGGCAGCGGTCATGCCGTATCCATCGCGGGCCGGACCCTCATCGTGCGTCCTTCGAGACGGCCGCTTCGCGGCCTCCTCAGGATGAGGACTGGTTTTCGTGCCACCAAAATCCCTCCTCATCCTCAGGAGCGCCCAAAGGGCGCGTCTCGAAGGACGCTGGATCCTCGTGCAGCTATGCCCGCATCACTGCTTGTTCTTCGCCAGCCACTCCTGCTGCGCGTCGGTGAGGTACTTGGCCCACTGGTCGGCCACGTCCTGCGCCGTCATCTGACCCAGCAGGGCCTTCTGCGAGGTCTCCACCGACATCACGTCGAAGAGGTAGCCGAGCTTCTCCAGATGCGAGGGATAGGCGGTGAGCTGGTACTTCGGATCGTTCAGCTCGGTGAACCAGCCGGCATAGTTCTCGCCGGTGAAGTGCGGATCCTGGTCGGCGCCCTTATGCGTGGGAATCACGCCCACGAACTTCGCCCATTCGAGATTCGACTTGGCGTTAGAGAGATGCGCGATCAGCTTCCAGGCGTCGTCCTTGTGCTGGCTGGCGGAGAACATCGCCCAGCCGGCGTAGCCGATGGTCGGGAACGACTTGCCGGAGGGACCGACAGGCATGGGCGCCACGGCGAAATCGTTCTTGTCCATCTTCTCCGCGATGGCGATCAGCGCATCGGGGTCCTGATCGAGCATGGCGCAGGTGCCGGAATAGAAGCCGGAGACGATTTCGTTGAAGCCCCAGTTCACGCTGTCCTTGGGCGCGTAGCCCTTCTGGTAGAGGTCGACCAGGAACTGGAAGCCCTTCACCGCGCCCGGCTCGTTGAAGGTGCTGGTGCCGTCCTTGTTGAACCAGTCGCCCTTGCCGTTCATCGTCGCCATGAACATGTACCAGCCGCTGAAGCCGCCCTTGCTGCCGCGCAGGCAGTAGCCGGACTTGCCGGGGATGGCGCTGATCTTCTGCGCGTCGGCCATGAAGTCGTCGAGCGTCTGCGGCGGGCCGGAGAGGCCGGCCTGCTCGAACAGCTTCTTGTTGTAGAACATCGCGCGGATATAGAAGCCGTAGGGAATCATGTAGGCGGTGTTCTTCACCACGCGGCCGAACTGCAGCGTGCGGTCGGTCAGCTGCGGCGTGTCCTCCCACTTGGCGAGCCAGGGCTCGAGGCTCTCGAGCTGGCCGTTGCTGGCGTAGAGCGAGAGCCAGCGCTCGGGCATCTCCACGACGTCGGGGATCTGGCCGCCCTGCACCATCGTCAGCAGCTTCTCGAAGGCCTGGCCCCAGGGCAGCGAGACGATGTCGACGGTGACGCCGGCATTGGCCTGCTCGAACGCGGTGACCTGCTGCTTCAACAGATCGGTGCGCTGGGGGCTGGTGATGACCTCGACCAGCTGCAGCTTGGTATCGGCCAGCGCCGGACCGGCCGCCAGGCCGGCCAGCAGGGCGACGGAACAGAACAGTTTCTTCACGGCTTACCTCCCTTTCTCCGTTGCTGATGCAGCGAGGGCCTGTTGCAGGTCGGCCCACAGGTCTTCAACCTCTTCCAATCCGATGTGCAGCCGTACCAGCCGCGCGGACACGCCGAAATCGCGCATCGAGTTGATGCCGCCGGCCTGCTGCAGTCCGACCTCGGCTGGAAACGCGAGGCTCTCATGCCCGCCCCAGCTGACGCCGAGCTTGAACATGCGCAGCGCGTTGCAGAAGGCGCGGATGTTGACGGACTCCGCCGGCTCGATCGCAAACAGGCCGGACCAGCCCCCGAGCGTCGCGCGCCCGGGCTCGTTGGAAAAGGCCGGATGCAGCACGCGCACGATCGCGGGATGCCCGGCGAGCCGGTCGGCGATGGCGAGTCCGCTCTCGTGATGCCGGCGCATGCGCAGCGGCAGCGTGCGCAATCCGCGCACCAGCAGCCAAGCGTCGAGCGGCGACAGCTTGGCGCCGAGATAGGGAAAGGCGGTCTCGTCGAGCGCGGTGATGAGCTCTCGCGAGCCCGCCACGACGCCGGCGACGACGTCGCTGTGCCCGCCGAGATATTTCGAGGCCGAGTGCAGCACGAGGTCGATGCCGTGCTCGAGCGGGCGCTGGAAGATCGGCGAGGCCCAGCTGTTGTCGATCACGGTGACGACGCCGTGCGAGCGTGCGAGCGCGGCGAGGCGCGGCAGCTCCTGCGTGCCGAAGACCCAGCTGCTGGGGCTCTCGAGATAGAGCAGCCGCGCGCCAGGCAGAGCCCGGGCGACGGCCACGGGATCGCCGCCCTCGACGAATTCGACGGCGATGCCGAAGCGCGGCAGCAGCCGCCGCATCAGCCGGTAGCTGTCCGGATAGACGTGGCGCACGCACACCACGCGGTCGCCGCTCTGGCAGAGCCCCAGGATGACGGTGCTGATGGCCCCCATGCCGCTGGCGAAGCCCCGGGCCGCCTCGGCGCCCTCCAGAGCCGCCAGCTTGCGCTCGAACTCAGCGGCGGTCGGGTTGTCGACGCGCGAGTAGATGGGATGCCGGCCCTCGCCGCGGAAGCGCGCCGCCAGTTCGTCATAGTCGGCGAAGGTAAAGAGCGAGGACTGGAAGATCGGCGGCACCACGGCGCCGAACGGGTAGGCGTCGTCGTGAGCGACGATCGTCGAAGCGCCCTTGCCGGCGACGTCAAGCTTGCCGGACACGGGCCGCCTCCCTCAGGTCTTCCTCGACGATGCGGATGATGTCGAGCGTCACGCGGCGGGCCTCCGCCGGATTGCGCGCGGCGATCGCCTCGTAGAGCTGCCGATGCATCGGGAAGGTGCGGCGGGCGAAATCGCTCTTGCCGAAGGGATGCTCCCAGAACCGGTGCAGGGCCGTGTGCAGCTGTCCGACGATCTGCGCGAACAGCGGGTTGCCGGCGGCGCGATAGACCGAAAGGTGGAACTCCCAGTCCTCCTCCGGCGCGTCGCCGTAGCGCAGATGCATCTGCTCCATATGTTCCAGCCGCCGCCGGATCTCGGCGATGGCCTCGTCGCCGGCGCGCAGCGCCGCCAACTCGGCCGCCTCGGCCTCGAGCGCGCGCCGGAGCTCCAAGGTGCGCTGCAGATGTTCGTGCTCGAGCTGCACGGTGAGGGCGAAGTGCACGGCGCCGGGCGCCACAGGCACGCGCAGGTAGGTGCCGCTGCCGACGCGCATGTCCAGGATGCCGAGGGCGGCCCAGCGCTTCAGCGCCTCCCGCAGCGTCGGCCGGCTCACCTTCAGCCGCTCGCACAGCTCGCGTTCCGGCGGCAGGCGGTCGCCCGGCTGCAAGCCCCGCTCGAGGATGAACCCAGCGATGGCATCGAGAATAGCGGTGTCGCGCGCCGGCAGCTGCAGCGGCCGCAGCCCGCCGCTCGGCCGGCCTTGCGGGCGCGGCAGAGCCTCTTTCATGCGCCTTGACAATTGGTCTGACATCTAGGCCATTTCATGCCTAATACGCCGGCATGTCAATCATTCTCGGGGCTTGGCAGCGGCCATTGGCCGCGCCGGCTTACGCAACTGTAAGGTGACCACCCCTCGACAAATCCTTTCACATTCCTGAAATCCCTGGGGTATTCTCCCGGCCGGGCATCAGGGGATCGGATTCGGGTAGATGCCGGCGGGGGATTGCCGACCCGAACCATCACAATCGAAGGCATCGTCGCATGGAAATGCACAACCGGGACACGCTGTTGGATCGGGTTCAGGATCCTGCCGACATCCGCGGTTTTTCGATCGAAGAATTGAAGCAATTGGCCGATGAGTTGCGCCGCGATCTTGTCGAGATCGTATCGGTGACGGGCGGCCACCTGGGCGCCAGCCTGGGCGTGGTCGAATTGACCGTGGCCCTGCACCACCTGTTCGACACGCCGCGCGACCGCCTGATCTGGGATGTCAGTCACCAGGCCTACATCCACAAGATGCTCACCGGACGCCGCGAGCGCATGTTGTCCCTGCGCCAGGGCGGCGGCCTCTCCGGCTTCACCCGCCGGGTCGAAAGCGTCTACGATCCGTTCGGAGCGGCACACAGCTCCACCTCCATCTCGGCCGGGCTCGGCATGGCGGTGGCGCGCGATCTTTCCGGCGGCAAGAACCACGTCGTCGCCGTGATCGGCGACGGCGCCATGAGCGCCGGCATGGCCTACGAGGCCATGAACAATGCGGGCGCCATGAACTCGCGCCTGATCGTCATCCTCAACGACAACGACATGTCGATCGCGCCGCCGGTGGGCGCGATGAGCGCATACCTCTCGCGGCTGCTGTCGTCGCGCCAGTTCCGCAGCCTGCGCGAGCTGGCCCGCCAGACCTTCAGCAAGCTGCCGCGCGCCATCAGCCACACGGCCGAGCGGGCCGAGAGCATGGCCCGCACCATGGTTATGGGCGGCACCTTGTTCGAGGAGCTGGGCTTCTACTATGTCGGGCCGATCGACGGGCACAACCTCGACCACATCGTGCCGGTGCTGCGCAACGTGCGTGACTCCGACGACTACGGCCCCGTGCTCGTGCATGTGATCACCGAGAAGGGCCATGGCTACGGCCCGGCCGAGAAGGCGGCCGACAAGTACCACGGCGTCAACAAGTTCGACGTCGTCACGGGCACCCAGGTGAAGACGCCGGCCTCGGCGCCGACCTACACCAAGGTGTTCTCGGACGCGCTCATCAAGATGGCCGAGAAGGACGAGAAGATCGTCGCCATCAACGCCGCCATGCCGTCGGGCACCGGCCTCGACAAGTTCGCGGAGAAGTTCCCGAAGCGCTGCTTCGATGTCGGCATCGCCGAGCAGCATGCGGTGACCTTCGCGGCCGGCCTCGCCACCGAGGGCATGCGGCCCTTCGCCGCGATCTACTCCACGTTCCTGCAGCGTGCCTACGACCAGGTGGTGCATGACGTGGCGATCCAGCAGCTGCCGGTGCGCTTCGCCATCGACCGCGCCGGGCTGGTGGGCGCCGACGGCGCCACCCATGCCGGCTCCTACGACGTCGCCTATCTCGGCTGCCTCCCGGGCTTCGTCATCATGGCCGCGGCCGACGAGGCCGAGCTCGTGCACATGATGGCGACCGCGCAGCAGATCGACGACCGCCCCAGCGCCTTCCGCTATCCGCGCGGCGAGGGCATCGGCCTCAAGCTGCCCACCGAGGGCGTGCCGCTCGAGATCGGCAAGGGTCGCGTGATGCGCGAGGGCACGGCGGTGGCGCTGCTGAGCTTCGGCACCCGCCTGGCCGAGTGCCTGAAGGCGGCCGACGTGCTGGGCGCGCGCGGCCTCTCGACCACCGTGGCCGACGCCCGCTTCGCCAAGCCGCTCGACACCGAGCTGGTGCGGCGCCTCGCGGCCGAGCATGAGGTGTTCATCACCATCGAGGAAGGCGCCATCGGCGGCTTCGGCTCGCACGTGCTGCAGTATCTGGCGACTGCCGGCCTGCTCGACCGCGGGCTGAAGGTGCGCTCGATGATCCTGCCGGATGTCTTCATCGACCACGACAAGCCGCAGAACCAGTACGACCAGGCCGGCCTCAACGCCAAGCACATCGTGGCGACCGCCTTGGCGGCGCTCGGCCAGGCCGACCAGGAATTCGCGGTCTCGCGCGCTTAGATTGCTCTGCATTGTCGTCGTGCGTCCTTCGACAAGCTCAGGATGAGGGGTAGTTTCGTGGCACAAAGAAAGCCCCTCATCCTGAGCTTGTCGAAGGACGCACGGTGGCGATCCCAGCTTGAGAGTAGCCAGCGATGAGTCAGGCGGCGCTCGAATCCGCGCAGGGGACGGCCGACCGGGACCTGGTCGAGGACGTCGTCGTCAAGGCGAAGACGTCCTTCTACTGGGCCATGCGCCTGCTGCCGGCGGAGAAGCGGCAGGCCATGTTCGCGGTCTACGCCTTCTGCCGCGTGGTCGACGACATCGCCGACGGCGACCTGCCGGAGGCCGCCAAGCTGCGGCAGCTGCAGGGCTGGCGCGAGGAGATCGACCGGCTCTATGCCGGCGACGCCCGCGATCCCATCGCCCGCGCGCTGATCGAGCCGATCCGCCGCTTCGCCCTGGCGCGCGAGGACTTCATCGCCATGATCGACGGCATGGAGACCGACGCCCGCGGCGGCCTGATCGCGCCGCCCATGGCCGAGCTCGAGCTCTATTGCAGCCGCGTGGCCGGCGCGGTCGGCCTGCTCTCGGTCCGTATCTTCGGTGCGCCGCAGCAGGGGCGACGCGAGCTGGCGCACGCGCTCGGCGAAGCGGTGCAGCTCACCAACGTGCTGCGCGACCTGGTCGAGGATGCCGACCTCGGCCGCCTCTACCTGCCGCGCGAGTTCCTGGAGAGGCACGGCGTACCCATCGATTCTCCGCAGGCGGCGCTGCGCCATCCGCAACTCGCCGCCGCCTGCGAGGATCTGGTCGCGGTGGCCGAGCGGCGCTTCGACGAGGCGACGGCGCTGCTCGCGGCCATGCCGCGCGGGCCGCTGCGCCCTGCACGCATCATCCTCGTCGTCTACCGGCGGCTGCTGCAGCGGCTGCGGCAGCGCGGCTTCGTCCGCATCGCGGAGCCGGTGAAGCTGTCGAAGGCAGAGAAGCTCTGGCTGATCCTGCGTCACGGGCTGTTCTAGGCGCATGCCCACCGTCCACGTGATCGGCGCCGGCTTAGCCGGCCTCAGCTGCGCATTGCAACTCGCGGAGAGCGGCGCGGCGGTGCGCCTCTACGAGGCAACAGGGCACGCCGGCGGGCGCTGCCGCTCCTATTACGACCAGCAGCTCGAGCGCTGGATCGACAACGGCAATCACCTGGTGTTCAGCGGCAACCACGCGGTCGCGGAGCATCTGCGCACGATCGGCGCAGCCGAGAGCATGATCGATCCCGGACGCGCGGCGTTTCCATTCCTCGATCTCGCCGACGGCCGCCGCTGGACCCTGCAGATGAATCCGGGACGCATGCCGTGGTGGGCGTTCGACGCGGCAAAGCGCATCCCGAACACGCGTCTGCGCGACTATCTGGCGCTGCTGCGCTTCGCGACGGCGAAGGCGAGCACCCGGGTCAGCGACATTGTCGATGCCTCGCATCCGTTGTTCCGCTCGCTCATCGAGCCGATCGCCGTGGCCGTGCTCAACGCCTCGGCGCAAGACGGCGCGGCCAAGCTGCTGTGGCCTGTCATCGTCGAGACCTTCGGCCGCGGCGGGCGCGCCTGCCATCCGCTGATCGCGCGCCAGGGCCTGTCCATGAGCCTGGTCGATCCGGCGGTGCGGCGGCTGGGCGAGTTCGGCGTCGAGATCCGCTTCACCCACCGCCTGCGCGAGCTGGAGTGCCGCGGCCACACCGTGGTCGGGCTCTCCTTCATCGGCCATGACGTGACGCTGGCCGAGGACGACACGGTCGTGCTGGCCGTGCCGCATCGCGTCGCCGGCCTGCTGCTGCCGGACGTCAGGGTGCCCGAGGGCAGCCGCTCCATCGTCAATGCGCACTACCGCTTGCCCGGCCCGGTGCCCTTGCGCGACGGCCTGCATTTCCTGGCGCTGCTCAACGGCACGGCGCACTGGCTGTTCTTCCGCGACGACATCGTGTCGGCCACCGTGAGCGCCGCCGAGGACCTGGTCGACCTGCCCGCCGAAGAGATTGCCGCTCGCATCTGGGCCGACGTCGCGCGCGCGGTGGAGGCGCCGGCCGATCCGCTGCCGCCCTACCGCATCGTGAAGGAGAAGACCGCCACCTTCGCCCAGACGCCGGCCGAGGTGGCGCGCCGCCCGGCCGCCAAGACCGCCTACTTCAACCTGTTCCTGGCGGGCGACTGGACCGCGACCGGCCTGCCCGCGACCATCGAGGGCGCCCTGCGCTCCGGGCGGACGGCCGCGCGCTTGGCCCTTGCCCTGGGGTCATCGGCTAGCTTACCTATGGCGGGAACCCGGCCGCAGCGGCAGCCGGCAATGAGTAGTTTCGTCTTGTAAGCATGCTCGACAGCAGCCCTGCACGGATTCTTCGGGAGATCCAGGCCTCGCCGTCTGTTGACGGACTCGACGAGATCGAGCGCGTCGTCGCCGAGACGGCCGCCGACCTCGAGTCGCTGCAGAACCGCGAAGGCGACTGGTGCTTCGAGCTTGAGGCCGATGTCACCATCCCCGCCGAATACATCCTCCTCGAGCACTTCCTCGGCACGATCGACGAGGAGATCGAGCGCAAGCTGGCGGTCTATCTGCGCGCCACCCAGGCCGATCACGGCGGCTGGCCGCTGTTCCACGGCGGCGAGTTCAACATCAGCGCCTCGGTCAAGGCCTACTACGCGCTGAAGCTGGCGGGCGACGCCCCCGGCGCCCCCCACATGACGCGCGCGCGCGAGGCCATCCTCGCCTATGGCGGCGCCGCCAAGGCCAACGTCTTCACGCGCTGCGCGCTCGCCCTCTTCCGGCAGGTGCCCTGGCGGGCCGTGCCGGTCATGCCGCTGGAGATTCTGCTGCTGCCGAAGTGGGCGCCCTTCCACCTGAGCAAGGTGTCCTACTGGTCGCGCACGGTGATCGTGCCGCTGCTGATCCTGATGGCGATGAAGCCGCGCGCCGCCAACCCGCGCCGCGTCGACATCCGCGAGCTCTTCACCACGCCGCCCGAGCAGGAGCGGCACTACATGGTGAACGCCACCGGCAGTGCCTGGGGCAGCGCCTTCCTTGCCATCGACAAGGCGCTGCGGCTGTGCGAGCCCTGGTTCCTCACCAACCCGCGCAAGCGCGCGCTGGAACGCGCCCTCGCCTTCATGGCCGAGCGGCTGAACGGCGAGGACGGCCTGGGCGGCATCTTCCCCGCCATGGCCAACGCGGTGATGGCCTATCACACCCTCGGCTATCCGGCCGACCATCCGCAGCGCGCGATCGCCATGAAGTCGGTGAAGAAGCTGCTGGTGCTGAAGGACGACTGGGGCTACTGCCAGCCCTGCCTGTCGCCGATCTGGGACACCGTGCTGGCGATGCACGGCCTCATGGAAGCCGGCGTCGAGGGCGATGCGCCGGCGATGCAGCGCGCCACCGAGTGGCTGCTCGACCGCCAGATCCTCGACGTCGTCGGCGACTGGGCCGCGGTGCGGCCGGGCCTGCGTCCCGGCGGCTGGGCCTTCCAATACTGGAACGACCACTACCCCGACGTCGACGACACTGCCGTCGCCGGCATGGCGCTGCTGCGCAGCGGCCGCGCCGCCTCCGACCCCAAGGTGCGCGAGGCGGTCGACCGCGCCATCGAGTGGGTCGTCGGCATGCAGAGCAGGAACGGCGGCTGGGGCGCCTTCGACGCCGACAATACCCACTACTACCTCAACCACATCCCCTTCGCCGATCACGGCGCCCTGCTCGATCCGCCGACCGTCGACGTCAGCGCGCGCTGCCTGAGCTTCCTTGCCCAGGCCGGCTTCGCGCGTGACCATCCGGTGATCGCACGCGGCCTCGACTACCTGCGCAAGGAGCAGGAGGCAGACGGCTCCTGGTTCGGCCGCTGGGGCACCAACTACGTCTACGGCACCTGGTCGGCGCTCTGCGCCTTCAACGCCTGCGGCGAAGATCCGCAGGAGCCGCATATCCGCAAGGCCGTGGAGTGGCTGAAGGGCTTCCAGCAGCCCGATGGCGGCTGGGGCGAAGGCGGCGAGACCTACTGGAAGGAGCGCAAGGACTTCGTGCGCGAGAGCACGCCCTCGCAGACCGCCTGGGCCGTGCTCGGCCTCATGAGCGTCGGCGAGGTCGAGAGCCCGGCCGTGAAACGCGGCATCGATTATCTGATGCGGGCGCCGCGCACCGGCACGAAGTGGCACGAGGAGTGGTACACCGCCGTCGGCTTCCCGCGCGTGTTCTACCTGCGCTACCACGGCTACAGCGCGTACTTCCCGGTCTTGGCGCTGGCCCGCTACCGCAACCTCCTGCGCGGCAACTCCCGCGAAGTGGCATGGGGGATGTAGGCCCGCCGCCCCGGCGCGTCGGCGTCATCGTCGGTCTGCCGCAGGAAGCGGCCATCCTCAAGCGAGTCCTCGGCAAGTCCAGCCCGCCGATCGTCTGCAGCGGCGCGCAACCGGCGGGCGCGGCGCGTGCCGCGGCCGAACTCTCCGCTTCCGGCGCCGATGCCCTGCTCAGCTTCGGGTTCGCCGGCGGCCTCGATCCGTCCCTGCGGCCGGGCGATCTCGTCATCGGCGCCGGGGTCATCGGCGCGGACGGTGCGATGCGTCCAACCGACGACGCACTCGCGCAGCGTCTCTGCGCCGCACTCGACGCGGCTTCGTGCCGCTGGTCGGCGGGCCTCGTCGCGCACGCCGATCAGGTGATCGCGACGCCCGCCGCCAAGCGGACGCTGCATGCCCGCACGCGCGCCGCCATCGTCGACATGGAGAGCCGCGCCGCTGCGGAAGCCGGCTTGCGCTTCGCGATCTTGCGCGCGGTGGTCGATCCGGCCGAACGCGCCCTGCCGTCGAGCGCGCTGGCGGCGCTCAAGTCGAGCGGACGCATCGATTCGCTTGCGCTGATCGGCGGGCTGCTGCGCCGCCCCCGCGAGATCGCCGCGTTGTTTGCGCTCGCGCGCGACAACGCGGCCGCGCAGGAAAGTCTAAGCCGCGCTGCTGCGGCCGTTGGACGCGCTCTTGGAGTCGTGTAGCAGCGCCACCTGCTCCTGCACCCGCTTCTCGAACACGTATTCGGCCGGACGGGCCTTGTCGAGCGCGATGTCCGGGGCCATCGGGCCGTCGGTCTTGATGCCGAAGAGCGCCACCTTCAGGGCCTTCCACGGGCGCGCGAAGGTGTCGTCGACGGCCGTGCCCTCATAGCCGCAATGCACCATGCAGTCGGCGCACTTCTCGTACTTGCCGGTGCCGTAGGAATCCCACTCCGTGGTCTCCATCAGCTCCTTGAAGCTGCGGACGTAGCCCTCGCCCAGCAGGTAGCAGGGCTTCTGCCAG
The DNA here is from genome assembly GCA_035518775.1 of Candidatus Acidiferrum sp. Classification (GTDB taxonomy): domain Bacteria; phylum Pseudomonadota; class Alphaproteobacteria; order Dongiales; family Dongiaceae; genus JBGPEQ01. The sequence continues at coordinate 940 of DATIXH010000176.1, read as the reverse complement.
CCGAAGATGTTGCGCGTCGGATTCGACCAGGGCGTGCAGTGATAGGTCTGGTTGCCGGCGAGGAAATCCAGGAACAGCGAGGACTGGCTGAAGCGCCACTTGCGCGCCTTGTCGCGGCGGAAGATGTCGCGGAACAATCTTCGCGTCTTCTCGCGGTTGAGGAAATGCTGCTGGTCGGGCGCGCGCTCATAGGCGTAGCCCGGCGAGATCGTCAGCATGTCGATGCCGATATCGTCCATGCAGTCGTCGAAGAACCTGGCCATCCGCTCGGGATCGGCATTGTCGAACAGGGTGGCATTGGCGTTGACGCGGAAGCCTTTGGCCTTGGCGGCGCGGATCGCCTCGACCGCCTTGTCGTAGACGCCGTCCTGACAGACCGACTTGTCGTGATGCTGGCGGTCGCCGTCGAGGTGAATCGAGAACGTCAGATAGGGCGACGGCGTGAACAGGTGCAGCTTCTTCTCAAGCAGCAGCGCATTGGTGCAGAGGATGACGTATTTCTTGCGCGCGACGATGCCGGCGACGATCTCGCCGATCTCCTTGTGCAGCAGCGGCTCGCCGCCGGGGATCGCCACCATGGGCGCGCCGCATTCGTCGACCGCGTCCAGGCATTCCTGCAGCGACAGGCGCTTGTTCAAAATGGGGTCGGGGTAGTCGATCTTGCCGCAGCCGGCGCAGGCCAGGTTGCAGCGGAACAGCGGCTCCAGCATGAGCACGAGCGGATAGCGCTTGTTGCCCATGAGGCGCTGTTTCATCAGATAGGCGCCGACATGGATCTTCTGCATCAGGGGGACAGACACTGCTCTGACCTCTCGACTAGTCTCGACTCAAGTCTGATTCACTGGGCCGCGCTGCTTTCGCGGCGGCTGTATTTGTGCGTCGTGCCATAGGGCGATTCGGCGACGTCCCACAGCATCTCCGGCAGCTTGAAGCGCACGTT
>DATIXH010000175.1:0-6184 GCA_035518775.1 Candidatus Acidiferrum sp. | reverse complement strand
CGGGACGAGACGCAGGTGGTCTATGTCTCGCCGCTGAAGGCGCTGTCGAACGACATCCAGCGCAACCTGGAGGCGCCGCTGGCGGGGATCGCCGAGGCGCTGCGGGCGCGCGGGCTGCCGGAGGTGGAGATCCGCACCTGGGTGCGCACCGGCGACACGCCGCCGGGTGAACGCGACAAGGCGCGCAGGCGGCCGCCGCATATCGTCGTGACGACTCCGGAGTCGCTCTACATCTTATTAGGGTCGGAGTCCGGGCGGCGGATGCTGGCGACGACGCGCACGGTGATCGTCGACGAGATCCATGCGCTGGCGCCGAACAAGCGCGGCGTGCATCTGGCGCTGACCCTGGAGCGGCTCAACGCGCTGTGCGGCGGCAAGCTGCTGCGCGTCGGGCTGTCGGCGACGCAGAAGCCGATCGAGGAGGTTGCGCGCTTCCTCGTCGGCGCCAAGGCCGATGGGACGCCGGCCGCCGAGTGCCGGATCATCGACAGCGGCCATCGGCGAGCGCGCGATCTCGCCATAGAGGTGCCGGACGGGCCGCTCGAGGCCGTGATGTCCGGCGAGGTCTGGAACCAGGTCTATGACCGGCTGGCCGAGCTGATCCGAGCGCATCGCACGACGCTGGTGTTCGTGAACACGCGGCGGCTGGCCGAACGCGTGACGCGCCAGCTGTCGGACCGCCTGAGCGAGAGCGAGGTCACGGCGCATCACGGCAGCCTCGCGAAGGAGCAGCGCTTCGATGCCGAGCAGCGGCTGAAGCGCGGGGCGCTCAGGGCGCTGGTGGCGACGGCGTCGCTGGAGCTGGGCATCGATATTGGCGACATCGACCTGGTGTGCCAGCTGGGATCGCCGCGCTCGATCGCCAGCTTCCTGCAGCGGGTCGGGCGCTCCGGCCATGCGGTGAGCGGCACGCCCAAGGGGCGGCTGTTCCCGCTCTCGCGCGACGAGCTGGTCGAATGCACGGCCCTGCTCGACAGCGTGCGGCGCGGCGAGCTCGACCAGCTGCACATTCCCGAGCGTCCGCTCGACGTGCTGGCGCAGCAGATCGTGGCCGAGACGGCGGCACAGGACTGGGACGAGGAGGAGCTGTTTGCCCTTTTCCGCCGCGCCTGGCCCTATCGTGCCCTGCCGCGAGAGGATTTCGCGGCCGGCGTGGCCATGCTGGCGGAAGGCTTCAGCACGCGGCGGGGGCGGCGTGGTGCGCTCATCCATCACGATGCGGTCAACCACCGGCTGCGCGGGCGGCGCGGCGCGCGGCTGACGGCGCTCACCAACGCCGGCACGATTCCGGACAACGCCGACTACCAGGTGATGCTGGAGCCGGAGAGCACGTTCATCGGCACGGTGAACGAGGACTTCGCGGTCGAGAGCATGGCCGGCGACATCTTCCAGCTCGGCAACGCGTCGTACCAGATCCTGCGGGTGGAGCGGGGTATCGTGCGGGTGGAGGATGCGCACGGGCAGCCGCCGACGATCCCCTTCTGGCTGGGCGAGGCGCCCGGGCGCAGCAACGAGCTATCGCAATCGGTGTCGCGGCTGCGGACGGAGGTGGCTGAGCGCTTGCCGGCCGATCCGAGCGGGATGGGCGTGGCGCGCTGGCTCGCGGAGGAGCTCGGGCTCGACGCTTCGGCCGCGGAGCAGCTGGGCGAATATCTGGCGGCGGCGCATGCGGCGCTCGGCTGTCTGCCGGCGCAGGACAAGATCGTCTTGGAGCGGTTCTTCGATTCCGTCGGCGGCATGCAGCTGGTGGTGCATTCGCCCTATGGCAGCCGGCTGAACCGGGCCTGGGGACTGGCGCTGCGCAAGCGCTTCTGTCGCAAGTTCAATTTCGAGCTGCAGGCGGCGGCGACCGAGGACAACATCGTGCTGTCGCTGACCACGGCGCACAGCTTCGATCTCGAGGACGTGAAGCGCTACTTGAATTCGGCGGGCGTGCGCGAGTTGCTGATCCAGGCGCTGCTCGATGCGCCCATGTTCAACACGAGATGGCGCTGGGTGGGCGGGGTTTCGCTGGCGCTGCCGCGCTTCCGCAACGGCAAGAAAGTGCCGCCGCAGCTGGCGCGCATGGATGCCGAGGACCTCATCGGCGCCGTGTTCCCCGACCAGATCGCCTGCGGCGAGAACCTGGTGGGCGAGCGCGAGATTCCCGATCACCCCCTGGTGAACCAGACCATACACGACTGCCTGCACGAGGCGATGGACATCGAGGGCCTGGAGCAACTGCTGGCGGGAATCGAGTCCGGCGCGATCGAGGTGGTCGGGCGCGACCTCACCGAGCCTTCTCCCCTCGCCCTCGAGGTGCTGTCGGCACGGCCCTATGCGTATCTCGACGACGCGCCGCTGGAGGAGCGGCGCACGCAGGCGGTGATGGGCCGGCGCTGGCTGGCGCCGGAGGACGCGGCCGATATCGGGCGGCTCGATCCCGAAGCGATCGCGCGCGTGCGCGCGGAGGCTTGGCCGGAAGCCGCCAATGCCGACGAACTGCACGATGCGCTGGTGTGGCTGGGGTTCCTGAGCGCGGAGGAAGCGGACAAGCAGGCCGGCTGGAAGGACTGGCTGGCGGCGCTGGTGCACGATAAGCGCGCGGCGCGGCTGACGACGCCGACGTCGACGCTGTGGATCACGGCCGAGCGGCTGCCTCAGTTCCTCGCACTCTGGCCGCAGGCGAGACTGGAGCCTCCGATCACCGCGCCGGCCGAGTATGCGGCGCGCGAATGGTCCGGCGAGGAGGCGCTGGTGGAGATCCTGCGCGGGCGGCTGGAGGGGCTGGGGCCGGTGACGGAGGAGGCGCTAGGGGCTGCACTCGGCGTGAGTGCGAGTGATGTTGCGATCGCGCTCGCTGCGCTGCAGGTCGAAGGCTTCGCCATGCGCGGGCGCTTCACGCCGGGGATCGCGGTCGATGAGTGGTGCGAGCGGCGGCTGCTGGCGCGCGTGCATACCTATACGGTGAAGCGGCTGCGCGCGGAGATCGAGCCGGTGGCGGCGCGCGACTTCCTGCGCTTCCTGCTGAGCTGGCATCGGGTCACGCCCGACGCGCGCATGCAGGGGCCGGACGCCGTCGAGGTGGTGGTGGCGCAGCTCGAGGGCTTCGAGGCCGCGGCCGGAGCCTGGGAGACCGAGATCCTGCCGGCGCGCCTCGAGGAATACGAGCCGGCCTGGCTCGACGACCAGTGCCTCTCCGGCCGCATCGCCTGGGCACGGCTGCGGCCGCGCCTGGCGCGCCCGAATGGCGAGCGGGGCATCACGCCGGTGCGGACCACGCCGATCACTTTGCTGGCGCGGCGGCATGGGCCGCTCTGGGCCGCGCTCTCGCCGCTGCCCGACGGTGTGCAGCCGAACGGACGGGCCCAGGCGGTCGTCAATTGCATCCGCCAGCATGGCGCATCCTTCTTCGACGAGCTGGTCGAGGGCACGGGCCTGCTGCGCAATCAGGTCGAGGAGGCGCTGGCCGAGCTCGTGGCGCTCGGGCTGGTGAACTCGGACAGCTTCGGCGGCCTGCGCGCCCTGCTCGTGCCCTCCGACCGTCGACGCCCGATCGCGATCGGCCGGCGGCGCCGGCGCACCGTGACCTTCGGGATGGAGGATGCCGGGCGCTGGGCGCTGGCCCGCCGCGGCACGGCGCCGCCGGCGGGATCGCGGCCGAACCCGGAGGCGGTCGAGCATGTGGCGCGCAAGCTGCTGCACCGCTATGGCGTGGTGTTCTGGCGGCTGCTGGAGCGCGAGGCCGACTGGCTGCCGCCCTGGCGCGAACTGCTCCGGGTCTACCGCCGGCTGGAGGCGCGCGGGGAGATCCGCGGCGGCCGCTTCGTCGCGGGCTTCGCCGGCGAGCAGTTCGCCCTGCCCGATGCGGTCGGCGCGCTGCGCGAGGCCCGGCGCAAGCCGGAGACGGGCGCGCTGGTCTCGCTCTCCGGGGCCGATCCGCTGAACCTCGTGGGGATCCTGACGCCGGGGCCGCGGCTCGCCGCCCTCACCGGCAACCGCCTGCTCTATCGCGACGGCATCCCGGTGGCGCTGTTCGCCGGCGGGCAGGTCACGTTTCTGGAGACGATCGAGCCCAACGTGCAGTGGGAGGCGCGCAAGACGCTGCTGCGCGGCGTGGTGCCGCCCGCGCTCGTCGACCTGGCTTAGTCACTCCGCCACGAGCGCCGCGGGCTGGGGCTCGATCCGGTTCCCGGCTTCGCCATCGAAGAGGTGGATGACGTCGGGAACGATGCGGGCGAAGAGCGAGCCGACCGTCTGCGCCCCGATGCCCGAGGGAACGGCGACGACGCAGTCGGCGCCGGCGAGCCGGCCGTGCAGCAGGCGGGTGGCGCCGAGTTCCTCGACCATCTCGGTCTCGAAGGGGATCGCATCGGCGCCCGGCTCCAGCCGCATATGTTCCGGCCGAAAGCCCGCGACGACGGGCGATCCGATCGCGAGCGAGCGGACGGGGCCTGCCAGCGCGAGGCGGTGGCCGCTCTCGAGCGCGACCACGTCCGGCGAGACCAGGCGCGCCGGGAGGAAGTTCATCGGCGGCGAACCGATGAAGCCGGCGACGAAGCGGCTGGCGGGGCGGCGGTAGACCTCGGCGGGGCTGCCGACCTGTTCGATGCGGCCCTTGTTCATCACCACGAGCCGGTCGGCGAGCGTCATGGCCTCGACCTGGTCGTGGGTGACGAACACGCTGGTGGCGCCCAGGCGCTGGTGCAGCCGCTTGATCTCGACGCGCATCTGCACGCGCAGCTTGGCGTCGAGGTTGGAGAGCGGCTCGTCGAACAGGAAGACGCTGGGCTCGCGGATCATGGCGCGGCCCATGGCGACGCGCTGGCGCTGGCCGCCGGAGAGGGCGGCCGGCTTGCGGTCGAGGAACTCGGCGAGGCCGAGCGTGTCGGCGACGCGGGCGACGCGGGCGCGGCGCTCGGCCTTTGCCACGCCCGCCACCTTGAGGGCGTAGCCGATATTGTCGGCGACGGTCATGTGCGGATAGAGGGCGTAGTTCTGGAACACCATGGCGCAGCCGCGGGCGCGCGGCTCGAGCGCGTTGACGACGCGGCCGGCGATGGCGATCTCGCCGCCGGTGATCTCCTCCAGGCCGGCGATCATCCGCAGCAGCGTCGACTTGCCGCAGCCGGACGGGCCGAGCACGACCACGAACTCGCCGTCGGCGATCTCGAGGTCGAGGCCGGGGACGATCTCGAGGCGGCCGTAGCTCTTGCGCAGCCGGCGGATGCTGATGTCGGCCAGTGGTCCCTCCCCTCACTTCTCGGTGGCGATCAGGCCGCGCACGAACCAGCGCTGCATGAGTATGACGACGACGAGCGGCGGCACCATGATGACGAGCGTGCCGGCCATGGCCACGTTCCAGTCGGGAATGCCGAAGGCGCCGGGGATCAGCTCGCGCAGCTCCATGACGGCGGTGCCGTGGGCAGAGTCAGTTGTGACCAGCAGCGGCCAGAGATACTGGTTCCAGGCCCAGACGAACATGATGGTGCCGAGCGCCGCCATGTTGGTGCGCGACAGTGGCACGAGGATGTCGCGGAAGAAGCGGAGCGCGCCGGCGCCGTCCATCTTCGCGGCCTCGGCCAGCTCGTCGGGGATGGTCATGAAGAACTGGCGATAGAGGAAGGTGCCGGTGGCGGTCGCGATCAGCGGCAGGATCAGGCCGGTATAGGTGTTGAGCAGGCCCCACTGCAGAGCGATGCGGTAGCCGGTGACTTGCTCGATCAGCCAGGAGACCCCCATGAGGTCGAGGAGGGTCTGGTAGGGGCTGAGCACGTTGGCGGCGACGGCGTAGGTCGGCACGATTCGGACCTCGAGCGGCAGCATCAGCGTCACGAAGATCAGCCAGAAGATGATGACGCGGCCGCGGTAGCGGAAATAGACCAGCGAGAAGGCGGAGAGCGCCGCGATGCAGACCTTACCGAGGGCAACGCCGGCGGCGAAGATCACGCTGTTCACTATCTTCGGGCCGAGGTCGGCGCGTTGCCAGGCCTCGGCCGCGTTCTTCAGGAAATCGTGGCCGGGGACGAGCGGCATGGGCACCTCGTTCACGGTGCGGAGGTCGTGGGTGGCGGCGATGACGACGATCGCGAAGGGCATGAGCGCCGACACCAGGCCGAGGAACAGCACGATCTGGGTGAAGATATCGAACAGGGGCGTGCGCTCGACCATGCCGCTCACTTGTAGTGGATGCGCCGCTCGACGA
>DATIXH010000174.1:0-12483 GCA_035518775.1 Candidatus Acidiferrum sp. | reverse complement strand
GCCGGCCAGGAAACGATCGACGGCGCCGTGTTCGACGTCTATACTCAGGGCGATGCGGTTCTGAAGGTGGGCTGCGAAATCGACCAGAGCTTGATCGGCTTGGTATAGGAGGCAGGGCTCCGGTCAGAAAGCTGCGACCTTTTTCCCTGCCGCAATCATATTCTTCCCCCCGCCGCGGTGCCGCGGTAACATTCGTTAAGTTAAAATGCAGGCAGTGTGATGCGCGTCACACCTCGGTGTGCCGCTAACGCTTAAAAAACCATTGCCTGTGAGGCAACTTTAACAAAACTCAACTATGGTTTGCTCGATTCGGCGGCGAGCAAGCGAATCGAACGTTCCATCCGCCAGGGGGGATGATGACTCAGCCCGCAGCGAAGAATGGAGCGGCGGCTGTGGCGGTCACCGCACCGTACGCAGTCGTCTCCGTCCACTTCGACAAGTCCAAAGATCCTGCCGTGCTGCTGCGGGCCCTGGAGGCCTCGCATATCCGCCTCGCCGCCAGCCGCTCGGTCGAAGAGGCGCGCCAGCTGATCGACCGTCTGCGGCCCATCGCCTGCCTGCTCTATTTCGGCGCCAGCATCGATGCCGCGGCCCTGCAGGGCACGGCGGCGCTCATGGAGTATGCGCCGCGCCTGCGGCTCATCGCGCTGGTCGATCCGGCGCTGGCGCGCTCGCCCGAGCTTGCCACCCTGGTGGCCAAGGGCCTGATCCACGATTTCCACAGCCTGCCGATCTGCGGCGAGCGGCTGATGTTCAGCCTCGGTCACATCGCCGGCCTGGTCGTGCTCGAGAACAGCGAGCTGCGCGCCGCCGACGTCGTGGCCTCCGCCGATCAGGGTGATGCCCATGTGGTCGGCGCCAGCACGGCGCTCGCCCGCGTCTTCCAGCAGATCCGCAAGTTCGCCGAGGTCGATGCGCCCGTGCTCGTCACCGGCGAGACCGGCACCGGCAAGGAGCTGGCGGCGCGCGCGATCCATGATCGCTCGCAGTTCCGCAAGGGGCCGTTCGTCTCCATCAATTGCGCCGGCCTGCCCACCAGCATCATCGAGTCCGAGCTGTTCGGCTACGAGCGCGGCGCCTTCACCGGCGCCATCAAGCAGAAGATCGGCCGCATCGAGGCCGCGCGCGGCGGCACGCTGTTCCTCGACGAGATCGGCGACCTGCCGATCGAGGTGCAGGGCCACCTGCTGCGCTTCCTGCAGGAGAAGACCATCGAGCGTCTGGGCGGCACCAAGTCGATCACTGTCGACACCCGCGTCATCGCCGCCACCAACGTCAGCCTGGAAGACGCGATCAAGGACGGGCAGTTCCGCGAGGATCTCTACTACCGTCTCAACGCCCTCACCATCGACATGCCGCCGCTGCGCGAGCGCGGCGACGACGTCCAGCTCCTCGCCACCTACTTCCTGCGCAAGTTCTCCTGCGAGCTGAAGCTGCCGAAGCTCGGCTTCCAGGACGGCGCGCTCGAGAAGATGCAGCGCTACCGCTGGCCCGGCAACGTGCGCGAGCTCATCAGCACCATCCGCCGCGCCGTCGTCATGGCGGAAGGTCGCTGGCTGACCGGGCAGGACATCACCTTCTCCGAATCGGCCAAGGCCGATCGCGTCTCGCTTCCCGATCTGGCGACCGCGCGCCAGGAGCTGGAGGAGAAGCTGATGCGCGACGCGCTCCGCATCAACAGCGGCAACATCAAGCGCGCAGCCAAGGAGCTCGGCGTCTCCCGCGTCACCTTCTACCGACTGATGGAGAAGTACGGCATCCAGCCCGATGCGGCGATCCTGTCGCGCCATCCGCTCCCGCGCGTGGCCCCCGCCCGCCCGCCGCTGCCGCGTCCGCCGTTGCGCAAGGCGAAGCCCGCCAACGGCGGCGGCCTCGTCCGCCGCCGCGACGACGACGACGCCGACGACCAGCCCGGCGAAGCCCTGAGCTGATTCGCGTCCGTAGGGGCAACCGGAAGGTCGCCCGCCTCTCCGTCGCATTGTCATCCGTCGCATTGTCCGCGCACGGGCGACGTTCCGGTCGCCCCCACGCGAATCTCCGCGGTTCGGACAAGCACCGTGCCAAGCGGATTGCCCTCCACAGCACATTAACCATCCCGCGTTCATCTGCAGCTAACCCCCTTCCTGGACCGCAGGAAACCGGCGTCTCCCCCGTGTAACATGGCAGGAAGCCCGGACCCCCTCGGTCCGGGGCGGCGGCGTCATGCGGACGCGCCGCGATCTGCTGAGGCGGGACGGCCGATCGTTGGCAAGCGAGACCATGACCGACGCGACCGACGAGGATCTGATGATGCGCATCGGCACCGGCGACCGCGTCGCCTTCGGCGAATTGGTCCGCCGCCACCTGAACAGGGCGGTGGCGGTCGCGCAGCGCGTCACCGGCTCGCGCAGCGACGCCGAGGAGATCGCGCAGGAGGCCTTCCTGCGGGTCTGGACCAAAGCGCCGCACTGGCGCGGCGGCGAAGGCGAGTTCCGCGGCGCCCGCTTCACCACCTGGCTCTATCGCGTCGTCGTCAATCTCGGCATCGATCGCAGACGCCGCCCCGCCATGAGCGCGCTCGAGGCCGCCGGCGACCCCGCCGATCCCGCCGACTCCGCGCTCCATTCGCTGGAGAAGGCGCAGCTCTCCGGCCGCGTCGCCGACGCCGTCGCCACCCTGCCGGAGCGGCAGCGCGCGGCCCTCACGCTCTGCTTCTATGAAGGCCTCAGCAACCGCGAGGCCGCCGACATTCTGGCGCTCTCGCCCGGCGCCGTCGAATCGCTGCTGGTGCGCGCGCGCCGCTCGCTGCGCGAGGCGCTCGCCGGCGTGGCCGCCGAATTCCTGGAGGTGTCACCATGATGATCTGGCGTTTCCGCCGCCTGATCGCCGCCTACGGGGCCGACCCCGGCCGCTGGCCGCCCGGCCGCCGCAGGCGCGCCGAAGCGCTGCTCGCGCGCTCGGCGAAGGCCCGCACGCTGCTGGCCGAGGCGCAGGCGCTCGACTCCCTGCTGCTGGCCGACGGCAAGCCGCCGGCCGATGAGCAACTGGCCGCTGCCGTCATCGGGCGCGCCACGGCCATGCCGCAGGAGCGCGCACCCGCGACCGTCCGAGCCTTCACGCTCGATTGGTCGCTGTCCCGCCTGTGGCCGCAGGCGGTCGGCTTGGCGGCCGCGGCCGTGCTCGGTTTCGTCGTCGGCTGGACCGACCTGTTGCCCGCCAACTCCGGCGGCGACACGATCGACCTCGCCGATGTGCTCGACGCCGGCCTCGACGACGGCGGGTCGCCGCTATGACGGCGCGCCGCTGGATCACCGTTCTCGGCGCAGCACTCGTCGTATCGCTCGCGCTCAACCTGTTCTTCGGCGGCGTGATCGTCGGTCATCGCGTCGCCCAGGGCGGCGGCGGCCTGCTGCTCGACGGCCAGATGAATCCGGCCAACGTGAAGCTCCGCATGGAGCGCGTGCTGAGCGCGCTTCCGCAGAAGGATGCCGAGCTGGTGCGTGGCCTGTTCGAGGCGCAGCGCAACGACATCGCGCAGCGCTTCCGGGCCTTCCAGGAGGCGCGCAAGGCGATCGGCGCCGCGCTCAAGGCCCAGCCCTTCGACTCCGCCGCCTTCACCGCCGCCTACGAGGCGATGCAGGCCCGCAGCCAGGAGCTGCAGGCCACGATCCAGGGCGTGATCAAGGCCGCGATACCCCAGCTCTCGGCCGAGGGGCGGGCCGCAATCGTTGAACGACGGTGGCGCCAATGACAGCCAAGCAGGAAGCCTTCATCGCCCTCAACCGCTTCGGCCTGGGCGCGGCCGCCGGCGACCTTGACCGCGTCGCCCGCGATCCGCGCGGCTGGCTGACCGATCAGCTGGCGCGGCCCGCTGGCTTGCCGCCCGAGCTCGGCGGCTTCGCGCCTGGCAGCGACCATGCGCGCGACCTCGTCAACGCCATCCAGGACAAGTCGGTCCAGAAGGAGAAATTCCGCCAGGAGGCGCGCGCCCTCTACCTCCAGGAGGTCGGCCAGCGCACGCTCGCCGCCATCCATTCGCAGGCGCCGCTCATCGAGCGCCTCACCCGCTTCTGGAGCAACCACTTCACGGTCTCCATCATCGGCAAGCCGATCCTGGCCGTGCTCGTTGGTGCCTTCGAGCGCGAGGCCATCCGTCCCCACGTTACCGGCCGGTTCCACGACATGCTGCACGCGGTCGTCAGCCATCCGGCGATGCTGATCTATCTCGACAACGCCACCTCGGTCGGCCCGAACTCCCGCGGCGGCCGCATGCGCGACAAAGGCCTCAACGAGAACCTGGCGCGCGAGCTGCTGGAGCTGCACACCCTCGGCGTCGACGGCGGCTACACCCAGGCCGACGTGCAGGAGCTCGCCAAGATCCTCACCGGCTGGAGCGTGGGCCGTCCGAAGTCCGACGAGGCCGGCCAGTTCCGCTTCCATCCGCTGATCCACGAGCCCGGTGACAAGACGCTGCTGGGCAAGCGCTACGGTGCGGCCGGCATGGCCGAAGGGGAGGCGGCGCTCCTCGACCTCGCCCGCCATCCCGCGACCGCCCGTCACATCGCCACCAAGATCGCGCGCCACTTCATCGCCGATCAGCCGCCGCCCGCGGCCGTCGACCGTCTCGCGCGCGTGTTCCACGACAGCGATGGCGATCTCGGCGAACTCGCGCGCGCCGTGGTCGCGGCGCCGGAGGCCTGGTCCGATCCGCTCGCCAAGGTGAAGACGCCGGACGATCTGGTCGTCTCCGCCCTCCGCCTCACCACCTTCGACGGCGCCCCGGACAAGCTCGTCGCTGCGCTCACGCTGCTGGGCCAGACGCCCTTCGCCGCGCCGTCGCCCGCCGGCTGGCCGGACGATGCCGCCGGCTGGATCGGCCCGGAGGCCAGCCTGCAGCGCATCGAATGGAGCATGCAGCTCGCCCAGCGCCTGCCGCGCGACCTGTCGCCGCTCGCCCTCGCCGACGCCACGATCGCGCCGGTCGCCGCCCGCGACACCATGCAGGCCATCGAGCGCGCCCCCGATGCCCGCGAGGCCATCGCCCTGCTGTTCGCCAGCCCCGAGTTCCAGAGGAGGTAGTCGTGGCAGATCGCGCCATTGCATCGCCCCCACCCCAACCCTCCCCCGCTTCGTGGAGGAGGGAGGCGCAAGCGCACCAACCGGAATCCGCCCTCGCGCAGCGGGCGCAAGAGCAGCCGACTGATTCCTCCCCCGCGCAGCGGGGTAGGGCAGGGAGGGGGGATTCCTGCACTCTCGATCGCCGGAATTTCCTCCTAGCGGGCGGCGCTGCAGCGCTCGCCGCCACGCTCCCCCGCGCCGTCGTGGCCAAGGCCACGACCGAGAGCCGCGTGGTCGTCGTCGTCCTGCGCGGCGCCATGGACGGGCTCGCCGCCGTGCCGCCCTACGGCGACCGCGACTACCAGGGCCTGCGCGGCGACCTCGCCATCGGAGCACCCGGGAAGACCGGCGGCGCCGTCGATCTCGACGGCTTCTTCGGCCTGCATCCGTCGCTGGCGCCGCTGCACGACGTCTACGCCCAGCGCCAGCTCGCGGTTGTCCACGCGGTCGCCACGCCCTACCGCGACCGCTCGCACTTCGACGGCCAGGACCTGCTTGAGAACGGCACCACGACGCCGCATGCTGCCCATGACGGCTGGCTCAACCGTGCGCTCGGCCTGATCGGCGGCTCGCAGACGCTCGGCCTGGCGGTCGGCCAGTCCGTGCCGCTCATCCTGCGCGGCCAGGCGGCGGTGACCAGCTGGTCGCCCGTGAAGCTGCCGGAGGTATCGCCCGAGTTCCTCGACAAGGTCGCCGACCTCTACCGCAACGACCCCGTGTTCGCGCGCGCCCTCGCCCTCGGCCTCGGCGACCAGGCCCTGGTCGACAAGGTCTCCGACGGCCCCGACATGGCCGACGGCGGCGGCATGAAGATGAACATGCTGAAGCGCGGCACCGGCCTCGTGAAGACCGTGACCACGACCGTCGGCAAGCTGCTGGCCGATCCCGCCGGCCCGCGCGTGGCCGTCATCGACGTCCCCGGCTGGGACACTCATGCCAACCAGGGCGCCGGCAACGGCCGCCTCGCGCCCGTGCTGGCCGGCCTGGCCGACGGCCTCGTCAGCCTCCGGGACACGATGGCGCCGGTCTGGAACAAGACCGTCGTCCTGACCCTCACGGAGTTCGGCCGCACCGCCCATCCCAACGGCACCGGCGGCACCGACCACGGCACGGCCACCGCCGCCTTCGTCATGGGCGGCGCCGTCAACGGCGGCCGCGTGATCGCGCAGTGGCCCGGCCTCTCGAACGCCCAGCTCTACCAGTCTCGCGACTTGGCGCCGACAGCCGACACGCGCGCGCTCTGCAAGGCAATCCTGCGTACCCATCTCGGCCTGCCCCAGGACGCCATCGACCGCGTCGTGTTCCCGCAGAGCGCGCCCGTGCGGCCGCTGGAGGATCTCGTCGGCGCCTGATCGCGCGCCGCTTGTCGCCCGCCGCTTGCTCGGGCATCTTTCGGGTGATCGCCCTCCGAACAGCGGCCCATGGCCATCGAGACTGCCGACCGCCCCTTCACGCCCTACGACAGCGAGGCGGAGATCATGGAGATCGTCGAGGGTTTCCGCAGCCGCACGCTGCCGGCGCCGCGCTGGACCCATCAGGCGCATCTCACGGTCGGGCTCTGGCACCTGCTGAACCGGCCCTCCGACGTGGTGCTCGATGAAGTCCGCCGCGGCATCATCGCCTACAACACCGCCGTCGGGACCCCCAACAGCGATACGCGCGGCTATCACGAGACGATCACTGCGTTCTACGTCTGGGCGATCCGAAAATACCTCTATGGCGCCGATACCAGGCGGCCGCTCCTGGACCTCATGAACGGTCTGCTGGCCAGCCCCTACGCGACCAAGTCCTATCCGTTCGAGTTCTACAGCCGCGACCGCCTGCTGTCGGTCACCGCCCGCCGGACCTGGCTCGACCCCGATCTCAAGCCGCTGGACTAGAATCCAAGGCTGCGCGGGCGCGCTGTGCCGCGCGATCGAATTCCCTCTCGAGATGGGAATTGACGCCCCGGCAGCCCGCGACCACCTGTTCCGCCCATGCGATGTAGTCGCGCCTGCGCTGGCTGCTCCAGTCCTTGGGCGGGCTCGCGATCATCGAGTGCAGGTTGCTCGTCTTGTCGGCCAGCTTGATCATGCGTGCGCGGGCCGATTTCTTCGGTGCCGTCTCCACCTGCAGCCGCTTGCGCTCTGCCTTCGGCAGCGTCTTGTCGTCTGTGACTTCGCTCACGAGCCCGGCGACCTCCGGCCCGAACGCCTTCGCCAGTTCGGCGAACGTCGTGTCGGTATCCTCGATTGTGTCATGGAGCAGGCCGGCGAGGACGAGCTCGATATCGCCGCCACCGGTGGCTTCCGCCAGCAGTCGCGCGACGTCCGACAGGTGGTTGACATAGGGCTCCGCCAGCTCGCCCTTGCGCCGCTGATGCACATGCTTGCGCGCGGCGAAATCGAGCGCGCGCGCGAACAGCAGAACCGGATTCTCCTTCACAGGAACCTCTCTATGATCGCGCCGCGGCCGCAAGGCCGGCGTCCGGCGCATGCCAGCCTCGGCGTTTGCCGCAGGGGTGGCGGCCGGCGGCGATCAATATGATGGCCCGCGCCTGTCCCTGGCAAAGGCAATCCATGACGTCTCCGCAGGCACGACAAGATCCCGATCTCGGCGCCTGGATCATCGTCGGCTTCTGCTTCCTGGCGCTAGCCGTATCCTTCTCCGCGCGCTCGTCGCTGAGCCTCGTGATGACGGCAATGCAGCGGGAGCAGGGGTGGTCGCGCGACCAGATCTCGAATGCTCTGATGCTGGCGCAGATCTTCATGGCCATCGCCTCGCCCATTGTCGGCACCATGGTCGATCGTTTCAGCCCACGCCTCCTGTTGTCCTCGGGTCTTGCCATCATCGGCGGCGGCATTCTGTTGACGTCGAACGCGACCGCACCCTGGCAACTGAATATGGCTTACGGCGTGATCGGCGGCGTCGGATTCGGCACCGCCGCAACCCATGTCGTCGCCACGATCGTGAGCCGCAGTTTCACCGACCGCCGCGGTCTTGCCGTCGGCATTGCTACGGCAGGGGCGACGGGCGGGCAGATCGTCGGCATACCGCTGCTGGCGCGCGTCCTGGAATACACGGACTGGCGGACAAGCTACGTGGCGATCGGCATCGGCGTGCTGGTGCTTGCGCCCCTCGTGTTTCTGCTGATCCGGCCGCGCGCGGCGGATGCGGCGGCGCGCGCCGCGCGGCAGGCGGAAACCGCACCCTTGGCGGAGCGCCTCTGGCTCTTGCCGCGGTCGCCGACCTTTCATCTGCTGTTCTGGAGCTATTTCATCTGCGGCATCACCACCTCGGGCGTGATCGAGGGACATCTCATTCCCTACGCGGAGCTCTGCGGCTTCTCGAATGCCGTGAGCAGCGACGCGTTCGGCCTTCTCATGGCCTTCAATCTCGGCGGCATCGTGCTGGCGGGCTGGCTCGCCGATCGCATGAACCGGCCGCTGCTGCTCGGCTGGATCTACATCCTGCGCGCGCTGTCGTTCATCATGCTGATGTTCATCCCGGACAACTATCCGATGCTCGTCGCCTTCGCCGTGATGTTCGGCGTCTTCGACTACTCCACCGTGCCGGTGACCGCGAGCATCGCCGCCAGCCATCTCGGCCTGCGCGTCATGGGCCTCAGCATGGGGCTGCTGACGACGGGCCATGCCCTCGGCGCCGCGCTGGGGGCGAAGATGGGCGGCACGCTCTTCGATCTTTTCGCCACCTATCAGTGGACCTGGATCATCGCCCTCGTGACGGCCCTGTTCGCCGGCCTGCTCTGCTTCGGCATCCGCGAGAACCGCGACCGCGGCTGGCTGGTCCCTGCGCCGGCGTGACTACGGACCCCTCCTCCACGAAGTGGGGAGGGTAGGGAGGGGGCATTTGCGGGCACGCTCTCGGCCACGCCAGTCCAGTTCGGCATAGCGGGCGTGCTCAATACCGATCCGGACTCAACCCGCTGACATCGATGTCCGGCTTCTTGCCGTCGATCAGGTCGGCGACGATGCGGCCGGAGCCGCAGGCCATGGTCCAGCCCATATGGCCCTGTCCCGTGTTGAGCCAGAAGTTGCGATAGCGCGTGCCGCCGACGATCGGCGGGCCGTCGGGCGTCATCGGCCGCAGGCAGGCCCAATGGCTCGGCCGGTCGAAGGCGCCGGCATTGGGGAACAGCTCGCGCGCCACGCGCAGCATGGGCGCGAAGTCCTTCGCCTCGTAGCTCGTGTCGTAGCCGGCGAAGTCGGCGGTCGCCGTGAGCCGCAGCTTGTCGCCCATGCGGCAGAAGGCGATCAGGTTGCCTTCATCGACGCCGGGGATCGTCGGCGCCCCGTTGAAGCCCGCGGTCGGGATCGTCACCGAATAGCCCTTGATCGGATAGACCGGCATCTTCAGGTCGAGGCCCCGCGCCACCAGCGGGCTGTAGCTGCCCAACGCCAGCACGTAGCCGCCGGCGCTGAGGCGGCCGCGCTCGGTGATCACGCCGGCGATGCGGTCGCCCTCGGTTGCGAGGCCCGTGATGGTCGTGCCGAACTGGAAGGTCACGCCGCGCGCCCGGCACAACTCGGCGAGCTTTTCCGTGAAGACGAAGGCGTCGCCGCTCTCGTCCTGCGGCGCGTAGATCGCCCCGGCCAGCCGGCCCTTGAAATGAGCGAGGGCGGGCTCGAGGGTGGCGATGCCCTCCGGGTCGAGGGCGGTCAGCCCGATCCCGTGCTCGTTGAGCATGGCCATGTTGACCAGGCCGGTCTCCAGGTGCTGCTTGTCCCGATAGAGGTAGAGGGCGCCCTTGGCCGTCTCGTCATAGGCGATGCCGGTCTCGCGACGCAGCGCGATCAGGGCCTCGCGGCTGTAGATGTTCAGTTTCACCTTCACGAGCGTGTTGGCGCGGTTGCGGGCCGCCGTGCAGTTGGCGAGGAAGCGCAGGCTCCAGGCCCACATCCGCGGATCCAGCTTGAAGCGGAAGCGCAGCGCCGTGTCCGCCCCGAACAGCGATCTCAGCAGCAGCATGGGCGCGCGCGGGCTGGCCCAGGAATAGGAATGGCCGGGCGCGATCATCCCGGCATTGGCGAAGCTGGTCTCGCGCGCCACGCCGTCGCGCCGCTCGATCACCGTCACCTCGTGGCCGGCCTGCGCCAGATACCAGGCCGTGGTCACGCCCATGAGGCCGCCGCCCATGACGATGATCTTCATGTCCCCCCTCGATCGCGCTTACCGGTCCGGGCCGGTTTCATATGAAATCTGCAACGACGGAATATTGTCTCGCCAATTCAGGGGTATGCTAGCGACTCCGCCAGCGATTTGGTAGCGCTCTCCTGGCCATCGGAGCAGCGCATCTTTGCCGTCTTGCAACGCTGCCGACTTCAGCTATTGATGGAGGTCGAATCGCTAGGGTGTTGATGGAGGCGGCAATGGGCGCTTTGGCGCATGTGGTGACGGCGGTGTCGATCGCGGTGGCGATCGCTGGGTTGACGGTCGCGGCGCCGATGGCGGCGGCGCAGGACACGAACATCAGGCGCATCCTCAGCCCCGAGGAGACCCGGCAATGCATCTGCGAACAGGCCGAAATCGAGCAGCTGCAGGCCAAGGTTGCAGAGACCGATCCGGTCCAGCAGGAGTTCGACCGCCTCGATAAGATCATCGAGAACGCCCGCCCCAATATTGACACATCCGACCCGGCCGAAGTCGACAGCTTCCGCCGCCTCTACAACCGGCGCGAGGAATTGCGCCTGCAGCTGCAGGCCCGGCGCGGCCCCTACAACGCCCAGCTGGGCGGCATGGTCAACAGCTACAATGCGCGGTGCGCCAATGCGCGCATGCTGAAGATCAATGTCGACGCGGTGACCGCGAACCCGAACGCCTGCGCCGCGCAATGAGTACGGAGCCATGGATGATCCCGGCGTTACGCCGGCGTAACATAGGGGTGTCGGCGCGCCGTTGTTCGGCCTAGGCTTGATCGCGTAAAAGCCAGGACTAGATGTGGAAGTCTGATGCCTTGCAGCCGGCCACCTCGCGGGCCGGTTCCTGCATCGGGCATTTGAGCGCCCAATTCAGCAGCGCCGATAGCGATCGGGGGAACGATCGATGAGCGACCTCTCCCAGGGAACCGCCCCATCCGGCGCGCCGCCGGGCGGGACGCAGCCGGCGCGCCGCACCTCGCGCGCTTCCTGGTTGTTCGGCATCGCCGTGCTCGTCGCCGTCGCGGCCGGCGGTTTCTATTGGTATCAGAACACCGCCTCGAACGCGGCGGCGCCGCCGGCGTCCGCCGCCATGCCGCCGCCGGAGGTCACCGTGGCCGTGCCGCTCCAGCGCGAGATAACCGAATGGGACGAGTTCACCGGCCAGTTCTCCGCCGTCGATTTCGTGGAGATGCGACCGCGCGTCAGCGGCTACATCGAGTCCGTCCATTTCAAGGACGGTCAGCTCGTCAACGCCGGCGACCTCTTGTACATCATCGATCCCCGTCCCTTCGAGATCGCGCTGGCTTCCGCCCAGGCGCAGCTCGAGAGCGCGAACGCGCAGCGGCAGCTGGCCGAGGCGCAGCTCGCGCGCGCCCAGACCCTGCGCAAGAGCGACTTCGTCGCCGCCAGCACCTATGACGAGCGGCTGGCGGAGCTGCGATCGGCGGGCGCGGCCGTGGAGACCGCCAACGCCGCGATCCGGTCGGCGCAGCTGGACCTGGAGTGGACGCACGTCACCGCGCCCATCAGCGGCCGCATCGGACGCAACGCCGTGACCGAGGGGAACCTGGTCGTGGGCGGCTCCGGCGTCAACGCCACCCTGCTCACGACCATCGTCACGCTCGACCCCATCTATCTCGATTTCGACGTGAGCGAGAGCGACTTCCTCGCCTATCAGCGCGCCTCCGTCGCCGGCCGCATGAAATCGACGCGCGATACTGCCATTCCCGTCTTCGCCCGCCTGTTTGACGACGAAGACTGGCCACTGAAGGGCAACCTGGACTTCGTCGACAATCGCGTGAACCGCGAGGCCGGCACGATCCGGGCGCGCGCCGTCTTCGCCAATCCCAACAGGCTGATCACGCCCGGCCAGTTCGGCCGCGTGCGCATCCCGGGCTCGGACGCCTACAAGGCGATCCTGATCCCGGACAGCGCGATCGTGACGGACCAGTCGCGCAAGCTGGTCCTCACCGTCGGCGCGGACGGCAAGGTCGTTCCCAAGGTCATCCGCCCCGGTCCGTTCAACGACGAACTGGGCCTGCGCATCGTTCGCGAGGGCCTCGATCCGGCCGACCGGATCGTCATCAACGGGCTGTTGCGGGCGCGGCCCGGCGCCCAGGTCACGCCCGTCGACGGCAAGATCGAGCCGGCGCCGGACAAGGTCGCCCAGTCGTCCCCCTGAGGCTGTCAGGCCATGCGGCTCTCGCATTTCTTCATCGACCGCCCGATCTTCGCCGCGGTCCTCGCG
>DATIXH010000173.1:0-7648 GCA_035518775.1 Candidatus Acidiferrum sp. | reverse complement strand
TCATGCTGGCGACGATCATGCAGGCGCTCGACACCACCATCGCCAACGTCGCCCTGCCGCACATGCAGGGCAGCCTGTCGGCGACCCAGGAGCAGATCAGCTGGGTGCTGACCTCCTACATCGTCGCCGCCGCCATCATGACGCCGCCGACCGGCTTCCTCGCCGCCCGCTTCGGCCGCAAGCGCACCTTCCTCGCGGCGGTCACCGTCTTCACCATCGCGTCCGTGCTCTGCGGCGTGGCGCAGACCCTGCCGGAGATGGTGGCCTTCCGCCTGCTGCAGGGCATGTTCGGCGCCGCGCTCGTGCCGCTCTCGCAGGCGGTGCTGCTCGACAGCTATCCGAAGGAGCAGCACGGCTCCGCCATGGCGCTCTGGGGCCTGGGCGTGATGGTCGGGCCGATCCTGGGGCCGACGCTCGGCGGCTACCTCACCGACGTCTACAACTGGCGCTGGGTGTTCCTGATCAACCTGCCGTTCGGCATCCTGGCCTTCCTCGGCATCCTCGGCTTCGTGCCGGAGACGAACCGCGACCGCGAGCGGCCCTTCGATTTCTTCGGCTTCGCCATGCTGAGCCTCGGCATCGGTGCGCTCCAGCTCATGCTCGACCGCGGCGAGACCAAGGGCTGGTTCGGCTCGACCGAGATCATCGTCGAGACGGCGCTCGCCGGCCTCGGCCTCTATCTCTTCCTCGTGCAGATGCTGACCGCCGAGCGGCCGTTCCTGGAGCCGCGCCTGTTCAAGGACCGCAACCTGGTCGTCGGCCTCAGCTTCATCTTCGTCGTCGGCGTGGTGCTGCTGGCGACCCTGGCGCTGATGCCGCCGTTCCTGCAGAATCTCATGCACTATCCGGTCGTGACCACCGGCCTGGTGCTGGCGCCGCGCGGCATCGGCACCATGATCGCGATGATCCTGGTCGGCCGCCTGGTCGGGCGCGTCGACGCCCGCATCCTGATCTTCGGCGGCCTCACCGCCACCGCGCTCTCGCTGTGGGAGATGGCCGGGTTCACCACCGACGTCAGCGAATGGACGATCGTGCGCACCGGCATCGTGCAGGGCCTCGGGCTCGGCTTCATCTTCGTCCCGCTGAGCACCCTCACCTTCGCCACCCTGGCGCCGGACCTGCGCACCGAGGCGACCGGCATGTTCAGCCTGCTGCGCAACCTCGGCAGCAGCATCGGCGTCTCCATCGTGACCGCGCTGCTGACGCAGTACACGCAGATCAATCACGAGACGCTCGGCGAGCACATCACGCCCTACAACCCGATGATGCAGGCGCCCATGCTGCCGTCGATGTGGGACCCCGCGACTCCCGCCGGCGTCGCCGCGCTCAACGCCGCCGTCACCCAGCAGGCCGCGACCATCGCCTATCTCAACGATTTCCGGCTTATGATGTACGTCGTGCTGCTGGCGCTGCCGATGCTGCTCCTGCTGCGCAAGCCGGCGCGGGCCGCGCCCGCCGCGGCGGCTGCGGCCGCCGTCGACTGACTACCGCCGTCCGAACAGCCGCTCGATATCCGCGAGCTTCAGCTCGACGTAGGTCGGGCGGCCGTGGTTGCACTGGCCGGAGTGCGGCGTCGCCTCCATCTCGCGCAGCAGCGCGTTCATCTCGGCGGCGGTGAGCGCGCGGCCCGCGCGCACGCTGCCGTGGCAGGCCATGGTGCCGCAGATCTCCTCCAGCCGCTCCTTGAGGCTCAGGGCCTGGCCGAACTCCGCCAGTTCGTCCGCGAGGTCGCGCACCAGGCCCTTCACATCGGCGACGCCGAGCAGCGCCGGCACCTCGCGCACCACGACGGCGCCGGCCCCGAACGCCTCGATCACCAGGCCGAGCTCCGCCAGCTGATCGCGCCGCGCCACCAGCCGCTCCGCCGCCGCGCCCTCGAGCTCCACGATCTCCGGAATCAGCAGCGCCTGACGCGCGATGCCCTGCGCCGCCAGCGCCTGCTTCATGCGCTCGTAGACGAGCCGCTCATGGGCGGCGTGCTGGTCGACGATGACGACGCCGTCGGCGGTCTGCGCCACGATGTAGGTCTCGTGCAGCTGCGCCCGGGCGGCGCCGAGCGGGTAGTCCACTGTGGCCCCATTAACGGGCGCGGCCTCGGGCGCGCGCGCCGTCGGCGTCACGACCTCGCGCAGCTGCGGCGTCTGCGGGTCCGGCGCATAGAGCGAGGCCGCCAGCTCGGCGAAGCCGCGCGGCAGCGTCGGGCCCGGACGCCAGGCCGCGGGCGCCGCTGCCGGGCGGAAGCTGCCGAGCGCGGCCGCCGCCACGGTGGTGGCGGCGCGGTGGCCGGCCTCGGCCAGGGCATGCTTGCAGGCGCCGACGATCAGGCCGCGCACCAGCCCGGCGTCGCGGAAGCGCACCTCGGCCTTGGCCGGATGCACGTTGACGTCGACCGCCTCGGCCGGCACCTCCAGGAACAGCGCCACCAGCGGATGGCGGTCGCGGGCGAGGAAGTCCTGATAGGCGCCGCGCACCGCGCCCTGCAGCAGCCGGTCGCGCACGGGCCGCCCGTTGACGAAGAGATACTGCTGGGACGCGGTCGCGCGGTTGAGCGTCGGCAGGCCGATATGGCCGGTGAGCCGCACGCCCTCGCGCACGACGTCGAGCACGAGCGCGTTGTCGGCGAAGTCGCGGCCCATCACCTGGGCGAGGCGCGCCAGCCGCGCCGCCGCCGCGTCCGCCAGCAGGTCCGTTGTCGCCGCCGCGAGGCGCAGCACCGTCTTCGACTCGTCGGTCAGGGTGAAGCCGATCGCGGGATGCGCCATGGCCAGGCGGTTGATCACGTCCTCGACATGGTCGCGCTCGGTACGCGCCGCCTTCAGGAACTTCAGCCGCGCCGGCGTGGCGTAGAAGAGGTCGCGCAGCTCGACGCGCGTGCCCTGGGCGAGCGCCGCCGGCTGCACGCCGCCCTTGGCGCCGCCCTCGACCGTCAGCGTCCAGCCGCTGTCGCTGCCGGCCGCGCGCGACGTGAGGGTGAGCCGCCCGACGGCGCCGATCGAGGGCAGCGCCTCGCCGCGGAAGCCGAGGGTCGCGATATGCGTGAGGTCGTCGTGCGGCAGCTTCGAGGTGGCGTGGCGCTCGACCGCCAGCGCCAGCTCGTCGGCGCTCATCCCGCAGCCGTCGTCGGCGACGCCGATGAGGCTGCGTCCGCCCTCGCGCAGCGCGACGTCGATCTGCGTCGCGCCGGCGTCGATGGCGTTCTCCACCAGCTCCTTCACCGCCGACGCCGGCCGCTCGATCACCTCGCCGGCGGCGATGCGATTGACGACGGTGGGCGGCAGGACGCGAATCGGCATGATCGGCAATCTTATCAGGAGCAGGCGACGGTCACTAGCGCGGTCCATCTTGTTGGAACCACAGATGAACACGGATGAACACAGATGACACCCGAACAAGAAGGTTCACCGCAAAGGCGCGAAGAAGCTTGTAGGGGCGGCCCGATGTGGCCGCCCTCTATCGTGCGACGGCTTGAGGGCGACCACATGTGGTCGCCCCTACAACTTTGCGTCTTCGCGTCCTTTTGGTTCAAATCACCGGCTAGACTAAAACAGCCCCTCGGGCGCCGCCTGCGTCCCGGTCACGCCGTCGGGCTCGCCGACGATCACGAACGTCAGCGCGTCGGGATCGAGCAGGCGCTTGGCCACGCGCTTCACGTCCTCGAGGGTGACGGCCTCGATATAGCCGTTGCGCTTGGCGAAATAGTCGGGCGGAAAGTCCTCGAGCTGCACGCCCACGAGGGCGTTGGCGATCGAGAGCGTGCTGCTGAAGCGCAGGGCGTAGGACCCCGTGAGGAACAGCTTGGCGCCGGCCAGCTCGTCGTCCGTCGGCCCCTCCTCGCGCATGCGCTTCCATTCCTGCTTGATCAGGCCCATGACCTCGGCGACCGAGGTGTTCTTGGTGCCGAGCGAGCCCTGCACGACAGCGGCGTGGTCGAGGGTGACGAGATCGGTGTCGACCGAATAGGCGAGGCCCCGCTTTTCGCGCACCTCCCGCGTCAGCCGCGAGGAGAAGCCGCCGCCGCCCAGGATGTAGTTCAGCACGTAGGCCGGATAGAAATCGGGATCGTGCCGCTTGATGCCGTTGCCGCCGAACAGCACGACGCTCTGCGGCACGGCGCGGTCGACGACGATGACCGCGCCGG
The DNA here is from genome assembly GCA_035518775.1 of Candidatus Acidiferrum sp. Taxonomy (GTDB): domain Bacteria; phylum Pseudomonadota; class Alphaproteobacteria; order Dongiales; family Dongiaceae; genus JBGPEQ01. Next base: position 3,510 of record DATIXH010000173.1, on the reverse strand, counting down.
CGGCGGCCGGCTTGCTGTCGTCGACCGCGATCGGGCCGGCCGTCGGCGGCAGGGCGCCGAAGGTACGGTCGAGCAGCGGCTGCAGGTCCTGCGCGCTGATGTCGCCGACGACGCCGACGATCAGGTTGTCGCGCGCGAACCGGCTCTTCACGAAGCCGCGCAGGTCGTCGGCCGTGATCCCCTTCAGGCCGGCGGCCGTGCCGGCGGTCTGCCGGCCGTAGGGATGGTCGGGAAAGGCGGTGTGCCACCAGACCCGGTCGGCGATCGAGCCGGGCTCGCCGGAATCGTCGGCCAGGACAGCCAGCAGCTGCCCGCGGACGCGCTCCACCGGCTCGGGGTCGAAGCGCGGCGCGGTGAGCGCCAGCCGCAGCAGGTCGAAGGCCTGGTCGCGGGTCTCGCTGAGCGTGCGCATCGTGGCGGTGAACTCGTCGATCCCGGCATTGAACCGGAAGTCGATGGAGAGGTCGTTCAGCTGCTGCTGGAAATCGCGCGACGGGATGCCGCCGGCGCCCTCGTCGAGCGTGGCCGAGACGAACTGCGCCAGACCCTCCTTGCCCTGCGGATCGAGCGCCGACCCGCCGTGGAAGCCGACGCTCACGGCGATCAGCGGCATGCTGTGATCCTCGATCAGCCAGGCCTTGATGCCGCCCGGGCTCGTCACCTCCTGCACGTTCATGGCCGCGCGCGCGGCGGGCGGGGCGAATGCGATGACCAAGGCAATGACCGCCGCGATAGCCGTCAGCAGCAAGCTTCTCGGCCTATCGCTCTTCGCTGCCTCTCTTTTCCTGTCACCCCCGCGAAAGCGGGGGTCCAGAGCCTGCCCCGCACTTGATGCGGGGGCAGGCGCCGGAACGGTTGCCCTGGATTCCCGCTTTCGCGGGAATGACAAGGAAACGGTTGTGGTGGTCATGTGACTCGTCCCCATCATCCACCCGCCTTCGGCAGCAGGATCGCGGTCACTGAGTAGTTGATGTCGAACACGGCCTTGGCGGCGGCATTCACGTCGGCGACGGTGACGGCCCCGATGCGGTCGGGCCAGGCCTCGATGTCCGTGATCGTGCTGCCGGTGGCGAGCGCGGAGCCGACCAGCCGGGCCGGGCCGGACAGGCTGTCGCGCGCCTTCACCGCCTCGGCCCGCAGCGACTTCTTGGCGCGCGCCACCTCGTCCTCGGTCACGCCGTCCTTGAGCAGGCGCGCGATCTCCGCATCCATGGCCGTCTCGATCGCGTCGACGCCGCCGCCCGGCTGCGCCGAGGCGTAGAGGCTGAAGGTCGAGAGGTCCAGGTTGTCGCCGTCGTAGCCGCTGCCAGCGCCGGTCGCCAGCTTCTGGTCCACCACCAGGCTGCGGTAGAGCCGGCTCGAGGTGCCGCCGCCGAGCAGCTCGGCCAGCACCTCCAGCGCATAGGCGTGCTGGGTGGCGCCGCGGTGGTAGCTGGGGGCCTGATAGAGTCGCGTCCAGTTGGCCAGCTGCACGCGCTCGTCCTGCTTGGTGACGCGGCGCGGCGCGAACTGCGCCGGCTCGTCCGGCCGGACCCGCGCCGGCACGACCGTCGCCGGCAGCGCGCCGTAATACTTCTCCGCCAGCGGCCGCACCTGGTCCATGGTGACGTCGCCGGAGATGACGACGATGGCATTGCCGGGCTCGTACCATTTCGCGTGCCAGGCGATGGCGTCGGCCGTGGTCAGGCCGCGCATCTCGTTCTCCCAGCCGATCGTCGGCATGCGATAGGGGCTGTTGAGGAAGAGCGCGGAGCGCGCCATCTCCATGAGCTGCGAGCCCGGGTCGTTGTCGATGCGCTGGCGCCGCTCCTCCAGGATCACGTCGCGCTCGGGCATCACCACGTCGTCGGTGAGCACGAGGTTCACCATGCGGTCGGCCTCGAGCTTCATCATCTCCTCCAGATGCTCGACCGCGACCGATTGGAAATAGGCGGTGTAGTCCTGCGTCGTGAAGGCGTTCTCGTTGCCGCCGAGCCGCGCCACGATCTCGGAGAAGGCGCCGGGCGGCACCGTCTTCGTGCCCTTGAACATGAGATGCTCGAGGAAGTGGGCGATGCCGGTCTTGCCCGGCACCTCGTCGGCGGCGCCGACGCGGTACCACACCATGTGCGTCACGACCGGCGCCCGATGATTCTCGATCACCACCACCTGCAGCCCGTTGGCGAGCGTGATCGTGCTCGGATTGAACACCGCAGCCCGCGCGCCCGCAACGCCGGCGGCAACAGCGAGCATGACAGCGATCAACGCCGCCAGCCTAACGTTCAGCCTCATCCCGATCCTCTAGTCGTCGTCTTCATGCGTCACCCCGGCGAAAGCCGGGTCCATATTCCAGAGGGCGGAGTCTATGGACCCCGGCTTTCGCCGGGGTGACAACCCGGGTGACCCGCCCCGGCCATGGGAACGGGCGCCGCCTTGCGATGAACGCTCGCTTAGAAAATTCCTTCCAGCACGCCCTTGCGGCGGACCGTGATGATCGGCGTCTCGCCTTCGGTCACCGGCTTGCCGAGCGCCTGGTTCTCCTGCAGCCGCTTGCTCTCGGCCACCGGGTCCACGACCGTGCCGTAAGGCTCGGGCGTGCGCCAGAACACCAGCCGCTCGATCAGGCTCCTGTCGCGGTCGATCTGAGCCGCCGTCTCGTTGTCGATCTGCGCGCGGATTCCCGGGTCGACGCCGGCGGCGCCGGCGTTCTGCAGCAGCGCCACCTCGCCGGACGACTCCGTCGAACCGGTCCCGCCCTCCGCCGGCGTACCCAGCGCCGGCGCCGTCCCGCCGTTGTTGGCGTAGAGCGCGGTCTGGGCCTGCTGCGCGGCCGTACCCTCCTGCGGGCGCGGGGCGCCCGGCTCGGGCGTCCGCAGGCTGTAGTCCGGCGGCATGGTCAGCGGCGCGTGCGCCACCGTCAGGAACTCGTCCGGCGAATGCTTGGTCATGCCCAGGGCCTGCCGGACCGAGCCGCCGCAGCCGCTCAGCGACAGCGCCGCGCCGGCCGCCACGAGACACACCCACCGGTTGGACCGCATGACACCCTCCTAGTTCGGGGCCTTCTTAGCTTTCTCGGCCCGTCCGAACAATCCGTCGATCAGCAGCATGGCGACCCCCACCGTGATCGCCGAGTCCGCCAGGTTGAAAGCGGCGAAATGATACCCGTTCCAATAGAAGTCGAGAAAGTCAAAAACGAAGCGTAAACGCAGCCGGTCGACGACGTTCCCGACCGCGCCGCCGACGATCAGCCCGAGGGCGAAGACCGGCCAGGACCGCCGCAGGCGCCGCATCCACACCACCAGCCCGGCCACGATGGCGAGCGCCACGGCCGACAGCATCAGCTGCCCGATCAGCGAATCGGCCCGGAACATGCTGAAGCTCACACCGGTATTGCGCGCATAGACCAGGTTGAAGAACGGCGTGATCGCGATGTCGCGCGGCGGATCCATGACCACGACCCGGATCCACCACTTCGTCAGCTGGTCCAGCACGAACACGACCGCGGCGACGGAGAGTCCCAGGCGGAGCATG
>DATIXH010000172.1:0-6536 GCA_035518775.1 Candidatus Acidiferrum sp. | reverse complement strand
AGGTTGAGCACGTCGTTCGCACAGAGGAAATTCTGGAACAGCCGGTTGCCGACCCCCAGCAGCAGCCCGTAGGCGAAGACTTGCCAGGCGGGCCGCCAGGTATCCGCCAGCGCCCACCCCATCATGAAGGCGGCGAAACCGAACACGATGACCGTCAGCGCGCCGAACTGCAGCCAGGTGGCGCCGAACGGATCATCGACGTTCAGTATCCTTTGCCCGAGCGACAGAGGCGAAGTTGTCTCATCCATCGTCTGCGCTCCTAGTGTCCGCCCTCGAGATAGGCGGCGCGCACCTGCGCGTTGGCGAGCAGTTCGCGGCCCGTGCCGCTCAGCGTGATCTGTCCGTTGACCATCACGTAGCCGCGATGCGCGAGTCGTAGGGCGTGGTAGGCGTTCTGCTCGACCAAAAAGACCGTGACGCCCTGCTGGCTGTTGATGTCGCGGATGACCTGGAAGATCTGCCGCACGATCAGCGGCGCCAAGCCGAGCGACGGCTCGTCGAGCAGCAGCAGCCGCGGGCGGCTCATGAGAGCGCGGCCGATGGCCAGCATCTGCTGCTCGCCGCCGGAGAGCGTGCCGCCGCGCTGCATCTGCCGCTTCTGCAAGATGGGGAACAGTGCGAAGACCTTTTGCACGTCCTCGTTGAACTTCGTCGGATCCGCCGTGAGCGCGCCCATCTGCAGGTTTTCCAGCACCGTCATGCGCGGAAAGATGCGGCGCCCCTCGGGCGATTGAGCGATGCCCAGGCGCATGATCTCGTAGGTCGGCATCTTCGTGATGTCGCGGCCCTCGAACTGGATGCCGCCGCGCCGGGCCTGCGGCGACCCGCAGATCGTCATCAGCAGAGTCGATTTGCCGGCGCCGTTGGCGCCGATCAATGTCACGATCTCGCCCTTCTGGACCTCGAGATCGATGCCCTTGAGCGCCTCGATCTGGCCGTAGAAGGTGTGGACGCCGGAGACGCTCAGCATGCCCTGCGCTCTCAGCTGCTGTGCGACAGATCGGCCGCCACCACCGCCGGCAGCGGCTCGTCTTCCGCTTCGCCCAGATAGGCGCGGATGACGTTGGCGTCGCTGCGGATCTGCGCCGGCGTGCCGTCGGCGATCTTGCGGCCGTAGTCGAGCACGACGATGTGGTCGGAGATGCCCATGACCACGCTCATGTCGTGCTCGATCAGGAGGATGCCGATCTGCTTCTCGCTGCGGATGGCCAGCAGCAGCTCGTTCAGCTCCGCCGACTCGCGCGCGTTGAGGCCGGCGGCCGGCTCGTCGAGGCAGAGCAGCACCGGGTCGGTGCACATCGCGCGCGCGATCTCGAGGCGCCGCTGATCGCCGTAGGGCAGGCTGCCGGCATGCCAGTCCGCCTTGACGGTCAGCCCCGTGCGCTCCAGCCAATGGCGCGCGATCTCGACCGCCTCCTGCTCCGCATGCCGATAGCCGCCGATCCCGAACAGCCCGCCGACGCTGTAGCCCGAGGCGCGCATCAGCTTGTTGTGCTGAGCGACGATCAGGTTCTCCAGCGTGGACATGCCGGCGAACAGGCGGATGTTCTGGAAGGTGCGGGCGACGCGCGCCCGTTGCCCGATGCGGAAGCCGTCGAGCTGCTCGAGCAGGAACGTCCCGTGCGGCGCGTTCAGGGTGAGCCGCCCGACGCTCGGCTTGTAGAAGCCGGTGAGGCAGTTGAACACCGTGGTCTTGCCGGCGCCGTTGGGGCCGATGATCGCCGTGATCTGCGCCGGCGGCGCGGCGAACGACACGTCGTCGATGGCGACCAGCCCGCCGAACCGCATGGTCAGGTGCTCGACGAGCAGAAGGGGCGGCGTCCCGCCGTTGTGTTGACCGGCAACCGCGCTCATTTGGCCGCCACCGCCGTCTTTTCTTCCTTGATCTTTATGACGGCCGGCGGCGGCGCGCCCTTGCCGTGCAGGCGGATGGTCGGCTCGCGGTGCGCCATGAGACCGCCCGGCCGCCAGATCATGATCAGCACCATGCCGATGCCGAAGGCGAGCATTCGGTAGTCCTTCAGCTCGCGGAACAGCTCGGGCATGCCGATCAGCACCGCCGTCGCCAGCACGATGCCGATCTGGCTGCCGAGCCCGCCGAGCACGACGATCGCGAGAATCACCGCCGATTCCAGGAAGACGAAGCTCTGCGGGTCGATGAAGCCGTTGCGCGCCGCGAAGAACGAGCCGGCGAAGCCCGCGAACATCGCGCCCATGGCGAAGGCGGTCAGCTTGGTGTTCGTCGGGTTGATGCCGAGCGCGCGGCAGGCGGTCTCGTCCTCGCGCAGCGCCTCCCAGGCCCGGCCGAGCGGCAGCCGGCGGATGCGCATGGTCACGAAGTTGACCACCAGCGCGCACAGCAGGATCAGATAGTAGAGGAAGATGACGCGGTGGTTGGGATTGTATTCCAGCCCGAAGAACTGGTGGAAGGTGACGACCCCCTCGGGCGCGTCGCGCTCGATCGGCAGCCCGAAGAAGCTGGCGCGCGGGATCTTGTTGATGCCCGCCGGGCCGCCCGTCACCTCCTTCCAGTTGGTGAGGATGATGCGGATCATCTCGCCGAAGCCGAGCGTGACGATGGCCAGGTAGTCGCCGCGCAGCCGCAGCACCGGAAATCCCAGGACGACGCCGAAGGTCGCGGCCAGCAGGCCGGCGAGCGGCAGGCAGACCCAGAAGCTGAGATCGAAATAGGTCGACAGCATGGCGTAGGTGTAGGCGCCGACCGCATAGAAGGCGACGTAGCCGAGGTCGAGCAGGCCGGCGAGACCGACGACGATGTTCAGGCCCCATCCGAGCATCACATAGGTCAGCACGATCGTGCAGATGTCGATGATCTTCTTGGCCTGGGTGCGGTCTCCCAGCGGCAGCCACGGCAGCGCGAAGGCGAGGACGATGAGCGCCGCGCCGAGCCACGGGAGGAGAGGCTGCGTCACCTTGCCGAGGCGCGCGGATGCCGGCTCCCGCCCTTCCGCGCGCGCCCGCCCGGCGGCCGCGATCTGCGCCGCGCGGATGCAGATGCAGGCGGGGACGATCACGCTGCCCCAGTTGATGATCGGCGCCTGGAACGGCAGCCACGCCTCGAGACCGGCATAGGCGTATTGCAGGGTCAGCAGCGCCAGCAGCACGACCGTCACCGCCGCCCCGCCGAAGAGCGCGAGGCGCGGCCGGCCCTCCCGCATCAGATTGACGGCGATGCTGCCGAAGAACACGGCGACGCTGGCGACGAAGACCTCCTTGTAGCGCGTGTTGTAGGTCAACTGGCCGGTGCTGCTTACGGTCTCGATGCCGACAATCAGCGACGTCAGCAGGAACGTCACGACCCCCGCCGCCAGCGCCTGCTTCAGCAACTCCGGCGTGACGGAGGCGGCCGCGGCCGGCCGCGAGATCGCCATCGCCATAGCTACACCTTCTCCACTTCCGGCCGGCCGAGCAGGCCGGTCGGGCGGAAGATCAGCACGGCGACCAGCACGCCGAAGGCGGCGACGTCCTTGTAGTCGACGGAGAAGTAGGCCGAGAAGAACACCTCGATCAGGCCGATCAGCAGGCCGCCCAGCATGGCGCCCGGCAGCGAGCCCACGCCGCCCACGACCGCGGCGCTGAACGCCTTGATGCCGGCGACGAAGCCGATGTTGAACTTTATGTTCTCGTAGTAGAGCGTGACCATGAGGCCGGCGACGCAGGCCAGCGCCGCGCCCATCACGAACGTCAGCGAGATCGTGCGGTTGATGTTCACGCCCAGCAGCGAGGCCATCTTCATGTCCTGCTCGCAGGCCCGCTGCTGCCGCCCCAGCGAGGTGCGCTTGATCAGCAGCGTGAAGCCGATCATGACCAGCACGGTCACCGCCATGATCATGATCTGCTTGTCGGTGATCTGCGCGCTGATGCCGTCCGCCGTCATCAGCTGGAACGGGGCGGCGAACTGCCCTTCCGTATCCAGCGGCAGCGGCTTGCCGCGCGGCCCCTGCAGCAGCAGCACCGAGTTCGACAGGAAGATCGACATGCCGATGGCGGAGATCAGCGGCGCCAGCCGCGTCGAGCCGCGCAAGGGGCGGTAGGCCACGCGCTCCACGGCCCAGCCGTAGAGCGCCGTGAGCGAGACCGCGATCAGCAGCACGAACAGCAGCGCCAGCGGCACCCAGGTGATGCCGAAGGTGCCCAGAACGAGGATGACGATCAGCGACTGGAACGCGCCGATCATGTAGATGTCGCCGTGGGCGAAATTGATCATGCCGATGATGCCGTAGACCATCGTGTAGCCGATGGCGATCAGGCCGTAGACGGCGCCCAGCGTCAGGCCGTTAATCAGCTGCTGGATGAAGGTTACCATCGGCCGCTGTCCAAGCCCGCCGCTCCGGCACGCGAGCCGTCCAGGCAGGTCGGTGGCCGAGTTGTGGGTCGGCTCGTCATCCGTCAGCGTTTGTCCGTAGCCGGCAGTGCAGCAGCCGAGCGTCGCCCGCCGTTCATGTGCCTCACGCGGTCTTGTCCCAGACGTTCCGGCGGCTCGCGTCGCCGGGTCTATTTTGTTGATGACCCTATAAAGCAGGCTCCGCCCGTCCGGCAAGGCGAAAGTGGTCGCAAATGGGCGCATGGCGCCGCTCAGGGCCGCTCGCCGACGGCCGGCGCCGCCAGGGTGCCGAGCAGCCCGGCCGGCCGGAACAGCAGGACCAGCACCAGCACGGTGAAGACGGCGATGTCCTTCCATTCGGAGCCGAGGAAGGCGGCCGTGTAGCATTCCGTCAGGGCGATGACGAAGCCGCCGATGGCCGCGCCCGGCAGCGAGCCGATGCCGCCCAGCAGCGCCGCCGTCAGCGCCTTGAAGCCCATGAGCGTGCCCATATGGAAGTTGACCACGCCGTACTCCGCCGCGGCGAAGACGCCGGCCGTGCCGGCGAGCGCGCTGCCGAGGGCAAAGGTGGCGGCGATGGTGCGGTTGATCGGCACGCCCATGAGGGCGGCCGCGCCGATGTCCTGCGCGCAGGCGCGCTGGCAGCGCCCGAAGCTGGTGCGGGTATGCAGCCACCACAGCGCCGCGCCGATCACGGCCGTCATCAGGCCGATGAAGAGGTGGCCCTTGCTGACATAGACGTCGAAGCCGCGGCCGGTGATGATCGGGAAGGTGGTGAGCTCCTCGACCAGGATATAGCGCGTCTTGACTCCCTGCAGCAGCCGGACCGAGTCCTTCAGCGCCAGCGCCAAGCCGATCGCCGCGATAAGCGGTGCCGTCGTCGTGATGCCCCGCAGCGGCTGGAACACCAGCTTGTCCATGGTCCAGCCGTAGGCGGCCAGGATCACGGCCGAGCCGAACAGCACGAGCAGGAGGGCGACCAGGCTCAGCGACCCGCCCGAGGCCTGCACCACCACGTAGGCGATGACGGTGAGGAAGGCGCCAAGCATGTAGATCTCGCCGAACGCGAAGTTGATCACGCGGGTGATGCCGTAGACGAGCGTGAAGCCGATGGCGATCAGCGCATAGACGCAGCCCAGGCTGATGCCGTTCACCGTCTGCTGCACCACGTAAAGCGCGCGCGCCGTCGGCGTGTCGGAATTGGCGGGAAACTGCTGCGGCTTGTACTGCATCACCCGCAGCAGCTTGTAGAGCTGCTGGATGTCGTAGCGGCGGAGCAGGCCGTACTTGCTGGTATCGAGCTCCGTCATCTGCCAGGCATCGCTCTCGGCCTGGCGCGGCAGGAACCAGCAGACGATCCATTCGTCCGCCCCGTCGTTCGGCGCCGGCCAGGTGAGCCGCACGCCTGTCGTCTCGCCGAGGCCCTTGTCCTCGACCTGTATGTCGAGCCGCAGCGGCGCCTTGACGAAGGCCGGCACCAGCTCCTGGCAGCGGCGCACGGCCTCCTCGTTGCCGGCGGCCGCAGCCGGTGCGGCGGCCAGCGCGAGGGCAACCGCGGCCAGCGCGGCACGCACAAGCATCTTCAAGACTGGCAACCGCCGTGTTACCATCAAAACTAGTTTAGCCGGTGACACCCGATCGTGCAACCGACGTCCCTCCCGCCCAGCCGCGCCGGCAGCCTGACTCTGGTCGGCGGCGCGCCCTGCCTAGATTTCGCCAACACCAGCAGCGGCCGCGGCACGCCGCTTCGGCGGGAACATCTCCGCAGCTACGATCTGCTCCTCATCTGGGCCGAGCATGCGCGCGTCATCACACGCACGGAGCGCCGCCGTCTGGCGCGGCAGGCCGCGCAGCAGCCGCGCGCAGCCGCCCGCGTGCTGCGCCGCGCGCTCGCCCTGCGCGAGGCGATCCATGCCATCGGCGCCGTCCTCGCCCGCGGCGCGCCGCCGCCGGCAGCGCCGCTCGCCGTCGTCAATCGCGAGCTGGCAGCCGCCATGACCCAGGCCCGTCTGCGCCCGACCGACGGCGGGTTCGTCTGGGACTTCGCAGGGGCGCCGCCGGCGCTCGACAGCGTGCTGCGGCCGCTCGTCCGGTCGGCCGCCGAGCTCCTGCTGGCGCCGCTGCGCGACCGCGTGAAGCAATGCCCGGGCCATGGCTGTGGCTGGATCTTCCTGGACCTGACCAAGAACCG
>DATIXH010000171.1:0-11585 GCA_035518775.1 Candidatus Acidiferrum sp. | reverse complement strand
CTCGAGCTGCTGCAGCCCTGGGGCGTCGCCGTCGACCTCGTGGACACGACGGACCTGCGTGCCCTCGCCGCGGCCATGCGGCCCGGGCAGACGAAGGTGGTGTGGATCGAGACGCCGGCCAACCCGAGCTGGCAGGTCACCGACATCGCCGCCGCCGCCGACATCGCCCACCGCGCCGGCGCCATCCTGGGCGTCGACAGCACCTCGGCGACTCCGGTGCTGACCCGGCCCATCGAGCACGGCGCCGACATCGTCATGCATTCCGCCACCAAGTACCTCAACGGCCACAGCGACGTACTGGCGGGTGCCCTCGTCGCCGCCCGCGACGACGCCTTCTGGCAGCGCATCGTCCGCCTGCGCTGGGCCAACGGCGCCATCCTCGGCGGGTTCGAGGGCTGGCTCCTGCTGCGCGGCCTGCGCACCCTGGTGCTGCGCGTGCGCCAGGCCAGCCGCAGCGCCCAGGCCATCGCCGAGCATTGCCTCGGCCATCCCAACGTGTCGCAGGTGCTCTATCCCGGCCTCGGCAACGATCCCGGCCACGCCATCGCCAAGCGGCAGATGTCCGGCGGCTTCGGCGGCATGCTCTCGATTCGCGTGAGGGGCGGCCGCGAGGCGGCGCTGGCGGTGACGGGACGCCTGCAGCTGTTCGCGCGCGCCACGTCGCTGGGCGGCGTCGAGAGCCTGGTGGAGCATCGCGCTACGATCGAGGGGCCGGAGAGCCCGGTGCCGGCCGATCTGCTGCGCTTGTCCGTGGGAATCGAGGAGGTGGGCGACCTGATCGCCGATCTCGATCAGGCGCTCGCCCTGCGTTAGGGCGTCATCGAGGAGGGGTCAGATCAACAGCGGCCGGCCGTGCGGTGGCCGAGCCCACTGTTCTGTCAGCGGGTGCGGACCGCCGCTTTTAGAGACTGCTGGAAGCGACGGTTCCGAAACTCGGAGCCGACGCCGGAGCAATCGCCCGCTTCGCGGCCATCATGGCGACCAGCTCGCGACGGGCATTCTCGAGGCACGCTTTCTCGCGAGCATCCTCGCGATCGAACACATCAAGGCACGACAGTTTGATCTCGACGAGATCGACCAGAGTTTCAATCGACCGCTTTGAAAGAGACGACATTTGGACCTCCCACAACTCCATCCTGCCGTGAATATTCGGCCCCCATTCACTAAAAATGGGTCAACATGGTTTGCACCGCTCTTACCAAAAACGGACCATGGTAAACGCGCAAATTGACAAGCAGCGGTGCGGCCCGTAGAAGGGCGGTCGCATACGCCGTGGCGCAAGCCGCTCATGCGGAGGGGTGGCCGAGTGGCTGAAGGCGGCGGTTTGCTAAACCGTTATAGGGCCCTAAAGCCCTATCGGGGGTTCGAATCCCCCTCCCTCCGCCAGTTCCTCTCCAGCAGACTCAGGCTGGAGCCAAGTCGAATCAACGAGTCGGCTCTCACTCCTCAGACGAAGAGTGAGAGTCGACGCGAATTCGTTAGGGTTAACCCCCGCGCGCTCGGCGCACACACCAAGTCGCGTCGCCTGTGGCAACAGCATCGGCCATCGACTGCCGTACCGCCGATCTGTTGGTTAACCGCATCATTTCAGGTTTTTATTGCGTGCGACAACCTGTCGCACCAGGCGCTCAGTAGCCCATCGCGCACCCGTCCATGCGGGGTTCTGATCCGCCGGTGAGCACGCCGCTCTGCCAGTCGATCCAGATCGCCTGGCCGCCGCCAAAAGGCTCGGCCGACGGCTCGACGCGATGGCCGCGGGCCGCCAGTCCGCGTGCCGACTCCTGCGGCACGCCGCGCTCGACCTGCACGGCGCCGCCCGCATAGAACACGCGCGGAAGATCGATCGCCTCCTGAAGATCGCACCCGAAGTCCAGGATATTCGTGAGCAAGTGGGTGTGACCGAAGGGCTGGTAGTCGCCGCCCATGACGCCGTACGGCATGATGGCCCGGCCGTCCTTCATCGCCATCCCCGGCATGATCGTGTGCAGCGGCCGCTTGCCCGGCGCGATGCAGTTGGGATGGTCGGGTTCGACCCGGAAGTTGGTGCCACGGTTCTGCAGCACGATACCGGTATTGGGCGTGACGATGCCGCTGCCGAACGCGTGATAGACCGAGTTGATGAAGCTCACGGCATTGCGGTCGCGGTCGACGACGCAGAGATAGACCGTGTCGCTCTTGCTGAGCGACGACGGCGGCAGGTCGGCCATCGCGCGCGCGGGATCGATGTGCCTGCGCTGTTCGGCCGCGTAGCCCATCGACAGCAGCTCGGCGACCGGCACCTCCGCCTTCGCCATGTCGGCGATGAAGGCGTTGCGGTCGCGAAAGGCGAGGCGCCCGGCCTCGATCTCCAGATGCAGGCGTTCGGCCGACAGCGGATCGAGCCGTCCGAGCTCGAAGCCCGACAGGATGTTCAGCATGATGAGCGCCGTGATGCCCTGGTTGTTGGGCGGGATCTGGCCGATGTCGAGACCGCGATAGTTGGTCGAGATCGGCGTGACGTAGTCGGGCTTGTTGCCGGCCAGATCCTCGAGGCTGTGCAGCCCGCCCAGGTGCCGCAGGTATGAGACGATGTCCTCGGCTACCGCACCCTGATAGAAGCCGTCGCGCCCTTCCTTGGCGACCTTGCGCAGGGTCGCCCCCAGCTGCGGGTTCCGGATCACCTCGCCCGGCTTGGGCGCACGGCCCTGCGGCAGCAGGATGCGGGCGGCGTTGGGGTCGCGCCGCAGCCGTTCGGCCTCCTGGTCCCATTCCCAGCTGATGCGGCCGTGCACGGGAAAGCCCTGCTCGGCGTAGCGGATCGCCGGCTGCAGCAGCTCGTCGAACCCCTTGGTGCCGTGGTCGGCGAGCAGGCGCGCCCAGGCGTCGATGGCGCCGGGAATAGTGACCGCATGCACGTTGTAAGGCGGGATCGCGGTCATGCCGTGCTCCCGGTACCACGCGGCGGTCGCCGCCTGCGGCGCCCGACCGGAGCCGTTGAGACCGATGAGCGGTCTCTGTCCCTTCGGGGCATAGAGCACGAAGCAATCGCCGCCGATGCCGGTCTGGTTTGGCTCTACCACCGCCAGCACGGCTGCCGCGGCCACCGCGGCATCCATCGCGTTGCCGCCCCGCCGCAGCACGTCGACGGCCGTTGAGGTCGCCAGCGGGTTCGGTGTCGCCGCCATGCCTTCCGTAGCGTGGACGGGCGACCGGCCGGGCAGCTGAAAATCACGCATGGAAGGAACCTTGAATGAAGCGTTGCGCGTGCACAGGGGTGGGGAGCTTGACGTCAGGGCCTGACAATCGGGTACCGCGACAGTGGCCGTCAAGCCGCCCTAATCATTTGCGGTTCCCCGCGTGATCGGCTTCTATCGCCCCCCATGTCCTCACTGACCGATATCCTGACCGGGTTCGTGCGCGACGCGTTCCAGGCCGAGGGCCTGCCCACGGAGCACGCCGGCGTCACGCCTTCCAACCGGCCCGATCTCGGGCAGTTCCAATCGAACGGCGCCCTCGCCGTCGCGAAGTCGCTGAAGCGCAACCCGCGCGAGATTGCCGAGCGGATCAGCGTGGTCCTGCTGGCGCGCCATGCGAACGAGCTGCGGGATGTGTCGTTGGCCGGGCCCGGGTTCGTGAACATCTCGCTGACCGACGAGTTTCTCGCCGCTCATCTCAACGGCCTGACGGAGGACGCGCGGCTCGGCGTCGCGCGCAAGCCGGCCGAGATGGTGATCCTCGACTACGGCGGCGCCAACGTCGCCAAGCCCATGCATGTCGGCCACCTCCGGGCTGCTATCATTGGCGATGCGCTGCGCCGGCTGTTCCTGTTCGTGGGCGACCGCGCACTCGGCGATGTGCATCTCGGGGACTGGGGCCTCCCCATGGGCCAGGTCATCGCCGAGCTCGCCCGCCGCCAGCCGAACCTCCCCTATTTCGACCCGAAGCACAGCGGGGCATATCCCTCCGAGAGCCCGGTCACGCTGGACGACCTGGAGGAGATCTATCCTGCGGCGTCGGCCGCGTGCAAAGCCGATCCGGCCCGACTGCAGGAGGCACGCGCCGTCACGGCGGAGCTGCAGGGCGGGCGGCCCGGCTACCGCGCCCTCTGGCGGCATTTCGTCGATATCTCGATCGACGCCATGCGGCGGGACTATGGCGGGCTCGGCGTGCACTTCGACCTGTGGAAGGGCGAGGCCGACGTGCACGACCTGATCCAGCCGATGATCGACGAGATGAAGGCGCGCGGCATCGCCGAGGAGAGCGACGGCGCGCTCGTCGTCCGCGTGGCCGAGCCGGACGACAAGAACGAGGTGCCGCCGCTCATCCTGATCAAGTCGGATGGTGCGGTCATGTACGGCACGACCGACCTCGGCACCATCGTCGACCGCGTGCGCTCGCACGATCCCGACCTCGCTCTCTATGTCGTCGATCAGCGCCAGCACATCCATTTCACGCAGGTCTTCCGGGCGGCGCGCCGGGCCGGCATCAACGGGCGGATGCAGATGGAGCATCTCGGCTTCGGCACCATGAACGGGCCCGACGGCAAGCCGTTCAAGACGCGTGCCGGCGGTGTGATGAAGCTGCAGGACCTGATCGCGATGGCGACCGACGAGGCGACAAAACGGCTGACCGAGGCCGGGCTCGCGGCCGACTATCCGGCGGAGGAGCGGCAGGCCATCGCTTCGCAGGTCGGCATCGCCGCTCTCAAATTCGCCGACCTCTCGAATCATCGCGTCTCCAACTACGTCTTCGACCTCGAGCGCTTCACGCGCTTCGAAGGCAAGACCGGACCGTATGTCCAATATGCGGCGGTGCGCATCAAATCGCTGCTGCGCAAGGCGAGGGAGCAGAACGACACGCCCGGCCGCCTCCTGCCGCCGACGGAGATCGAGCGGCCGCTGGCGCTGCTGCTCGGCCGCCTGCCGGATGCGGTGATGGCTGCGCACGAGCGGCGGGCGCCCAACGAGCTTTGCGAGTTCGCCTTCGCCCTGGCGCAGGAATTCTCGCGCTTCTACGGCGCTTGCCACATCCTCAGCGAGTCCGATACCGCGCTCCGCCAGTCGCGCCTGCGTCTCGCGCAGCTCACCCTGCGCGAGCTCGAACTGGTCCTGGGCCTCCTCGGCATCGAGGTGCCCGAGCGCATGTAGCGGCGGGTCGCACGCGCAAGCGAGTCAGTCAAAAGTCTGATAGCGCTCCACGGCCTTGCGGTCGTAGCCCAGGCTCGCCTGCAGAAGCTGCTGTGTATAGGGGTGCTCCGGTGTGCGCTCGCGTAGCGCGGTGACGGGCATCGCCTCGACGATGCGTCCCACATTCATCACGATGAGCCTTTCGCACATGTGCGAAATGATCGCGAGATCGTGGGTGACGAGAACATAGGTGAAGCCGCGTTCCTTTCGGAGTCGGACCAGGAGATTGAGGATCTCGGCCTGGACCGAGACATCGAGGGCAGAGGTCGGCTCGTCCAGGAACAATAGTTTCGGCTCCAGCATCAGGGCCCGCGCGATGCCCACCCGCTGACGCTGACCGCCGGACAGCTGATGGGGGTAGCGGTAGCGGAAGCTCTGGTTCAGGCCGACGGCATTGAGCGTATCGGCGATGCGCTGGTCGCGCTGGCCGATGCCCTGGACCTCCAGCGGTTCGCGCAGGCACCGGTCGACGGTCTGACGGGGATGAAGCGAGCCGTAGGGGTCCTGAAAGACGATCTGCACCGTCCGACAGAAGGCGCGATCGGGACGGCGCGGGGCGAGTCGACCATCGATCAGGATCTCTCCCTGCCAGTGGCTATTGAGCCCGCAAAGCGAGCGCAGGACCGTGGTCTTGCCCGATCCGGATTCGCCGACGATGCCGAAGCATTCGCCCTTGGCAACGGAGAACGAGATGCCGCGCACCGCATGGACCCTGTTGTGGCCATGACCGAAGACGACATGCAGGTTGCGCACTTCGAGGACCATCAGGCTTCCGCAAGCCAGGCCGGGTCGCGTTTCAGCGTCGCCAGCACCTCCTTGGGCTTTTCGATGCTGGGCAGGGATTCGAGCAAGCCGCGGCTATAGGGGTGGCTGACCTTGTGAAGATCGGCGGCGCCGCAGCTCTCGACGATCCGGCCGCCATACATGATCAGGATGCGATCGCAGAATGAGCCCACCAGGTTGAGATCATGGCTGATGAATATCAGCCCCATGCCGCGCTGCGTCACAAGGTCGTCGATGATGGCCAGCACCTGCATCCTGACGGTCACATCGAGTGCGGAGGTCGGCTCATCGGCGATGAGCAGCATCGGGTTGGCCACCACCATCATCGCGGTCATCACGCGCTGACCCATGCCGCCGGAAAGCTCATGGACGTAGGCATTGTAGACGCGGTTGGGGTCGCGGATGCGTACCGCCTTCAGGATGTCCAGCACGCGTTTGCGGCCCTCGCGCCGGCGCACGCCCCCGTGGATCGACAAGACTTCGAGAATCTGGTCGCCGGCCGTCATTACCGGATTGAGTGAGAATTTCGGATCCTGGAGGATCATGGTGATCTGCTTGCCGCGGATGCGCCGCATCTCGGATTCCGAGATATCCTTGAGATCCCGGCCCATGAACTCGATGCGATCGGCCGTGACCTGCCCCGGTCGCGGAATGAGCCGCAGTATGGCGCGGCCGAGGGTCGATTTGCCCGAGCCCGATTCCCCGACGATGCCGACCTTCTCGCGGCCGAGCTCGAAGCTCACCTTCTTCAACGCATCGACCACGCCGGTCGGTGTCACGTAGCGTACGGAGAGATTCTCCACCCGCAGCAGAGGCTGATCCGGCTGGCCCATCTAGGTCATCTTCGGGTCCAAGACATCGCGCAGCCCGTCGCCCAGCAGGTTGAAGCCCAGGCTGACCACGAAGATGGCTACGCCCGGCACCGCCGCGACCCACCACTGGTCGAGAATGTTCTGGCGCCCGACGGAGATCATAGCGCCCCATTCCGGCGTGGGTGGCTGCGCGCCCAACCCCAGGAATCCCAGGCCGGCAGCGGTCAGGATGATACCGGCCATGTCGAGGGTCGCACGCACTATGACCGAGGGCAGGGATAGCGGCATGACATGGCGGAAAATGATGCGCCAGCTGCCGGCGCCCTGGGCTCGGATGGCGGAGATGAAATCGCTGCGGCGCACCGCCAGGGTCTCCGCCCGGGCGACCCGGGCGTAGGCGGGCCAGGCGGTGAGCGCGATGGCGATGATGGCATTGTTGAGGCCGGGACCCAGCGAGGCAACGAAGGCCAGCGCCAGAACCAGACGAGGAAAGGAAAAGAAGATATCGGTAATGCGCATCAGGATCTGGTCGACACGCCCGCCGATATAGCCGGCGGTGGATCCAACCAGGAGCCCGATGGGGGCCGCGATGACCAGCACGAGCGCCACGATGTAGAGGGTGACGCGCGACCCATAGACGAGGTTCGAAAAGGTATCGCGGCCCATGCGGTCGGTCCCCAGCCAGTAGGCCTGGCTCGGCGGCTGAAGTCTCAGCGCGAGATCCTGGGCCATCGGGTCCGTCGTCGCGATCCAGGGCGCGAAGGCGGCACAGATCAGCAGCAAGACGACGATGGCGAGCCCCACCAGCCCCAGCGGATTGCTGGCGAAGGAGCGCCAGCCGCGATAGGCGCGCCCGCAAGCGGCCTGCCAGCCCGATCCGGGCGTGTCGGTCGTGAGCCAAGCCTTGAGCCCGCTCGGACCCGTCAGATCGATTTCCTTGCTGGTCATCGCGCTCTCGGATCGACGATGCGGTAGAGAATGTCCGACAACAGATTCATGCCGATATAGACCAAGCCGACGACGATGGTTCCGCCCAGGACCGCATTCATATCGGCGGAGAGGAGCGCCGTGGTGATGTAGCGGCCGATGCCCGGCCAGGCAAACACGGTCTCGGTCAGGACGGAGCCCTCCAGGATATTGGCGAAGGCCAGCGCCACCACCGTGATTAGCGGCACCTGGATATTGCCGAAGGCATGGCGCCAGACGACCCGGCGCTCCGGCGTACCCTTCACCCGCGCCGTGATGAGATATTCCTGATTGAGCTGCTCCAGCATCAGACTGCGCGTCATGCGGCAGACATAGGCGAGCGAGTAGTATCCGAGCAGCGAGGCCGGCAGGATGATGTGACTGAAGGCGTTGTCGAACACCTCCCAATCGTCGGCGAGCAGCGAATCGACCATGATCATTCCGGTCACTGTCGGCACCTCGCCGTCGAGATAGACATCGAGGCGGCCGGGTCCGCCGACCCATTGCAGCTCCAGATAGAAGATGAGCAACCCCATTATCCCGAGCCAGAAGATCGGCACCGAATAACCCACGAGGCCGAGAACCCGCATGACATGGTCGAGGAGGCTGTTGCGATAGACCGCCGACCAGACTCCCAGCGGAATGCCGAGCACGACGCCGATGATGATGCCGACGGTGGCCAGTTCCGCCGTCGCGGGAAACACCCGGATCAGATCCTCGAGCACCGGCCGCGCGGTCAGGATGGACATGCCGAAATCGCCGTGCAGCACCTTCCAGGCATAGATCAGGAACTGGTGCCAGAGGGGCCGGTCGAGACCCATCTCCGCGCGCACCTGGTTGTAGGTCGATACGCTGGCGCGATCGCCGACCGCCGCCAGCACGGGGTCGATTGGCATCAGGCGCCCGATGACGAAGGTGACGAAAAGCAGGCCCAAGAAGGTAGCGAAGAGAGAGAGCAGAAGGCCACCCCCGCCGGCGAGCACGCGCCTCATCCTGTGAAGGGATGAGGCGCTGCTCTCGAGTGGTGGGCTTCTGTCGAGCTCGCCTGCCGCAGCTGTCGCAGGCTTCGACGTCACGCCTTGCTTATTCCTTGTAGACGGTGAGGTATTGCGTCATTTCGTTGGACGGCCCGATAAAGAAGTTCTTCACCTTCGGCGATAGCGCCGCTACCCAATTCTGCTGGTACATCATGGCGAAGGGCGAAATGTCCTGCCATTCCTGGATCATCGCCTGGTAGCCCGCCTTACGCTTGTCCGCGTCGCGCTCCATCTTCAGGGCCGCGGCCTTGTCGTTCAACTCGGGATTCATCCATCCGTTGCGCCATGCCAGGGGCTTGCTCTTGGCATCGTCGGAGTTGTCCAGATTGACGACGAAGGACATGTTGGTGGCGGGATCGAAATAGTCGATGCCCCAGGTCAACAGGGCCATGTCGTGCTTGCGCGCCCGGTAGGCGGTGATCACCGTCTTCTGATCCGAGGCCAGGATCTTCAGCTGGATGCCGACCTTGGCGAAGGTCGCTTGCATGCTTTGAGCGATATCCATGCGCGACTGTTCGGTCGAGGCGACATTCACGGTGATCGGGAAGCCGTTGGGATATCCGGCCTCGGCCAGGAGCGCCTTTGCCTTGTCGATGTCGAGCTTGAAGGGCCGGGAATCGACGAAGCCCATCACGCCATTGGGCAGAAAGGTCTGGTTGATGATCCAGCCTTCCCGGAGCGCCGTCTTCTGCAGCCCGTCATAATCGATGAGATAGCGGATCGCCTGTCGGACCTTCGGGTTGGCGAGATACTGGTTCTTGGTATTGAGGCCCATGTAGAGGTTGGTGTTCTGGGCTGTTCCCGTATAGTCGAACCCGCCTTTCTGGCGCAGGCCGTCGAGCTGATCGGCCTCGAGATTGCGGGCGATATCGATGTCGCCCGACTCCAGAAGCAGGCGCTGGGAAGATTCCTCAGCGATGTGGCGCCACACGACGCGCTTCAGCTTCGGCTTGTCGCCGTAGTAATTCGGGTTCGCCTCGATGGTGACGATCTCGTTCGGCTTCCACTGCTTGATGAAGAAGGGACCCGATCCCGCGGAATTGGTCTTCAGCCAGCCATTACCCCAATCGTTGGTGCCGTCCGCCTGCTTCGCCTCCTTCGACTTCAGCAATTGGCTGTCGACGATGGAGAAGTTCGTGGCGCAGAGAACGTTGATGACATAGGAAGGCGCATAAGGCTTGTCCACGGTCATGCGGAAGGTCAGATCGTCCGCCGCCTGCAGCGTGTCCTTCATGTTGTCCGGAGAGATCCCGAGATCCTGGATCAGGAAGGCCGGCGGCTTGTTGAGGGCGGTCAGCCGCTGGTAGGAATAGACCACATCGGCCGCGGTGACCGGATTGCCGCTCTGGAACTTCATGTTCGGACGCAGCTTGAAGGTGTAGGTCAGGCCGTCGTCGGAGACCGTCCAGCTCTCCGCAGCCTTGTGCAGAATCTCGCCGGTATTGTGGGGGTTGATGGCGACCAGCGCTTCGTAGACGTTTCCGTTCACCTCATAGGTGGACAGCTCATACATCTCCGCCGGATCGAGGGAGATCATATCGTCCAAATGTATGGCCTCGATCAGCGTATCCTGCGGCGTCGCAGCATGCGCTGCAGGCAGGGCCAGGGCACAACCGACCCCCAAGGCCAATGCGGCAAGTAGCGTTTTCATGCGAGCGTTTCCTCTCTGTTTGTCCGAAACCGATCGCCAGGGCGCGGCGTGTCGGGGCTTTTCCCAACCTTATGATTGACCGCCGGTTCTTTCCCTGTGCTTGTTTCGTGTCACTGCAGGCGCCCCGTTTTCCGGGCGCCGCTGGTGAAACTATGCCCGCAAAGCCGCGGGCCTGGCAATGCGCTATTGGCCCCACGCCTAGCGAGAGCGCCGTCCGATGTCCCTGAGCACGCGCCGGGCGGCGTTGTGGCCGGGGGCGCCGCTGACGCCGCCGCCGGGATGGCTGCCGGAGCCGCAGAGATAGAGCCCCGGCACCGGCGTGCGGTAGCGGGCCGCCTTGGGGTGGGGCCTGAGGCTGAATAGTTGGTCGAGATCATGGCGCCCATGGAAGATGTCGCCCTCGGTCAGGCCGAACACCCGCTCGAGGTCGAGGGGGGTCAGCACCTGCCGCGCCACGGTGATCCACGGCAGGTTGGGGATGTGGCGGGCGACCGCGGCCAGGATGCGGTCGGCGACCGGCTCGCGCAGGCTGTCCCAAGTCTGCCCGTCGGCCAGGTGGTAGGGGTAGTACTTGCAGAGCAGGCTCATCACGTGGTGCCCGGGTGGCGCCAGGCTGTCGTCGAGGGCCGAGGGGATCACGATGGCGACGTAAGGATCGTCGGGAATCCGCCCCTCGCGCGCCAGCCGGTAGTTCTGCTCCACCGTCGAGCGGTCGGGCAGGAGGGTGATGGCCGAGCCGCGTGCCAGGTCCGCCTCGGCGCCGGCGAGCGCAGCGAACTCCGGCGCCGCGTTCAGGGCCAGGTTCAGCCGCAGGGAGGCGTGGCCCATGCGTAGGTGCGCGATGCCCTCGACGAAGTCCCGATCGAGCTGCTCGCGGCCGACGAGGGTGAGGAAGGTGCGCTTCGGGTCGGTATTGGCGAGGACGGCGCGGGCGCGCAGCTCCTCGCCCGACTCCAGCCGCACCCCCTCGGCGCGGCCGCCCTTCAGGAGGATCCGCGCCACCGGCGCCGACGTTCGGATTTCCACTCCATGCTCCCGTGCCGCGCCCGCGATGGCCTGCGTCACCGCGCCCATGCCGCCCTTGGCGAGACCCCAGCGCCCGCGCCGGCCCTCGAACTCGCCGAGCACGTTGATGAAGAAGGGGATGGCCGAGCCCGGCGCGTCCAGGCTC
>DATIXH010000170.1:0-11930 GCA_035518775.1 Candidatus Acidiferrum sp. | reverse complement strand
GATCGCCGCCAGGATCAGCGCCATGCCGATCATGTCGGTCGGGCTCGGCCGCTCGCCGAGCTGGATCGAGCCCGCGGCGACGCCGACCAGCGGCACGATGAGCACGATCAGAGAGAGGGTGTTGGCCTCGATCCGCCGCTGCAGGGTGAACCAGATCAGGAAGGCGACCGCGGTCGCCGGACCGACATTGTAGAGGACCGCCAGGATGAAGCCCGTCGTCCATTGGATCGGCGCTTCCGGCACGACCAGCGCCCCCAGCCCCAGCAGCGCGCTGCCGATCACCATCTGCCAGGTGGTAAGCGTGACCGTGTCGATCTCGCCCGGATGGCGCCGCATCAGCGCCTGGTTGATGACGACGCCGACGCCCCAGCAGAGACTGGCGCCGAGCGCATAGAGCACCGGCTCCAACGAGCCCGGCTTGCCGCCGAGGAAGGCCATGGTGCCGATGCCGAGGATGGCCACGATCGTGGCCATCCACTGGCCGGCGCGCGGCCGCTCCTTCAGGAACACGAAGCCGAGCAGCATCACCCAGACCGGCAGGGTGTAGTTGAGGATGGCGCTCTTGCCGGCCTCGCCGGTGCGCAACGCGAATGCGATCAACCCTTGCGCGCCGGTGGTCTGGAAGAGGCCGATCGCGGCCACGGTCCAGGGCTCGACGATCCGGAAGCTGCGCCGCGTCGCCAGCAGCACCGCGACCAGGATCGCGGCACCGCCCAGCATGCGCACCGCCGCGAAGGCGACCGGACCGGCATCCTGGACGCCGACCTTCAACACCACCCAGTTGTAGCCCCAGAGCAGAGCGAGGCCGAGCAGCAGCAGGATCGAGCCGGCATGGGAGCGCCTCTGCGCTGGGCCGCGATCGGACACCGATATTCTCCCTGGGAGAAACGCGAGACTTAGTCGCCGGTCACCAGGCGCTCGACCAGCTGCTTCACCGTGGGGATGAAGCCGTTGGCGTAGAAGGGATCGTCGCGGAAGCGGTAGGCGTTGTGGCCGGCGAACATCAGCTGGTCGTCGATCCGGTCCGAATGGCTGATCTCCTGCAGGGTCTTCTGGATGCAGAAGCTGCGGGGATCGGCCTTGCGCCCGGTGGTGCCCTGCTCGTTCTGCGACCAGTTGGAGAACTGGCAGGCGGAGAGGCAGCCCATGCAGTTGATCTGGTCGGTCAGGATCTCGTTGGCCTTCTCCGGCGTCACGAAGACGAGCGTCGAATCCGGCGTACGCAGCGCCTCGGTGAAACCCCGCGCCACCCATTCCGAGGCGCGCAGCTTGTCGGCCGCCGTGAGATAGACGGTGCGGCCGCGGGCGCCGACCGGAAACGCCCACTCATGCTCGCCGACGGGCGTCGAGCTGTAGGCGACCTGGCGTTCGGAGCGGTCCCGCAGCTCGCGCACGAACGGGTTGTTCACGGCCGAGGAATAGAAACCGGTCGGACTGAAGCGATTGAGAAAGACATCGCCTTCATTGAGGGTCAGCAGGCGCCGCTTCCAGGCATCGGAGATCGGGCTTTCCGTGGTCAGCAGCGGACGCGTGCCGAACTGAAAAGCGATCGGCCCGACGTCGGGGTCATGCAGCCAGTCCGCCCACTCGCGCAGGTACCACACGCCGCCGGCCATGAAGATCGGCGTCTGCGCAAGGCCGCATTCGTCGCGCATGAAACGGCGCAGTTCGATGACGCGCGGATGGGGCACCTCCGGCCGCGTGGGGTCTTCGCTGTTGGACAGGCCGTTGTGCCCGCCGGCGAGCCAGGGATCCTCGTAGACGACGCCGCCCAGCCACTCCTGGAACTTGTGATAGGCGCGCTTCCACAGCGCGCGGAAGGCGCGCGCCGACGACACGATCGGATAGTAGTAGACGCCGTAGCGCGCGCAGATCTCCGCGATCTTGTAGGGCATGCCGGCGCCGCAGGTGACGCCGTTGATGAGGCCCTTGGCGCCCTCGAGCACGCCGTGCAGGACCTGTTCGGAGGCCGCCATCTCCCACAGCACGTTCATATGGATGCGGCCCTTGCCATCGGACTGCTCGTAGGCGATGCGGGCCTGATGGATGCCGCCGCTCACCGCGAAGGCGATGAGCTCCTCGTGCCGCTCGCGGCGCGTCCGGCCGTGATAGTCCTGCGGGATCAGGTTGCCCTGTCCGTCGTAGGAGTCGGCGTTGACGCCGGAGAACGTCCCGACGCCGCCCGACGCCGCCCAGGCGCCCGAGCTCTCGCCATTGGAGATGGAAATGCCCTTGCCGCCCTCGACCAGCGGCAACACTTCCCGTCCGGAGATGATGATCGGCTTCAGCGGCTCCACTCGGCCTCCGGAGCATTAATGTCAGGGGCGCCAGTATCTTACGGGCCTATATAGTCCGGCCCGTCCGGAAAGGCCACACCCGGCAATTCCCGATGGGCGGGCCCGGCGGTGTGCGAAGCCATGCAAACCGAGCTGCGCACCGGAATCGGGAAAGCCGGAGGGGCGACCACGCGGGATCGCCCCTACGCCACCTGCGCGGCGATGATCGTATCGGGGCGGTCGGTGAACAGGCACTGGACGCCCCAGCCTTCGAGCTCGAGGGCGCGCGCGGCGTCGTTGACGGTATAGGCCGCGAGTCCAAAGGCGGCGCGCCGGATGTCGACGGCCCAGTTCGGCGTCAGGTGGCGGTCCGAGCAATGGATCGTGACGCAGGCGAGCGCTGTCGCCGCGGCGGCCCAATCCGGCATGAATTCCCAGATCAGCAGGCCGCGCGGCATGGCCGGCGCCGCCACGCGGGCCGCCTCGAGGCTGGGGCGGCTGAAGCTGGAGAGCAGGGGCAAGGCGCGGTCACCCGGCCAGTGGCGCTCGACGACCTCGACCACCGCGCGGGCCGTTTCGACTTCGCGGCCCGCGCAGGGCTTGATCTCGATGTTGGCCTGCATGTCCAGCTCGACAAGCAGCGCCAAGGTGTCGGCCAAGCTCGGCACGCGGGCGCCGCGCCATGCCTCGCCGAACCAGGCGCCGGCGTCCAGCCGACCGATATCGGCGAAGCTCGTCCTGGCCACTGGCCCGCGGCCGTTGGTGGTGCGGTCGAGGGTGTCGTCATGCATGAGGATGACGACGCCGTCGCCCGTCAGCTTGGCATCGAACTCGACCCAGCGGGCGCCGCGCCGGGCCGCTTCCCGGATGCCTTCCAGGGTGTTCTCTGGCGCATGGGCAGCAGCTCCCCGGTGCCCGATCACTCGGGGCAGCCGAAACGCCGCCATCGCCGGCTCTCCCGGGCGCAGGATCAGCCGGCCGCCTCGGCCTTTCGCGCGATGTCTTCGCCGGTCGCCTGATCGACGGCTTTCATGCTGAGCTTGACCTTGCCGCGATCGTCCATGCCGATGACCTTCACCTTGACGAGGTCACCGACCTTCACGACGTCGCCGACGGTCTTCACGCGCTGTGGGGCGAGCTCACTGATGTGCACGAGGCCGTCGCGGCTGCCGAGGAAGTTCACGAAGGCGCCGAAATCGACCACCTTCACGACCTTGCCGCTGTAGACGACGCCGATCTCCGGCTCGGCAACGATGCCGCGGATCCAGTCGATCGCCGCCTGCGAGGCCTTGCCATCGACCGCCGCCACCTTGATCGTGCCATCATCCTCGATGTCGATCTTGGCGCCGGTGACTTCGCAGATCTCGCGGATGACCTTGCCGCCGGAGCCGATGACCTCACGGATCTTGTCCTTGGGTATGGTGATCACGGTGATGCGCGGCGCATTCTGGCTGACCGCCTCGCGCGACTCCGGCATCGCCTTGCTCATTTCGCCGAGGATGTGCAGGCGGCCGTCCTTGGCCTGCGCCAGCGCGATCTTCATGATCTCGGCCGTGATGGACGTGATCTTGATGTCCATCTGCAGCGACGTCACGCCTTGGGCCGTACCCGCGACCTTGAAGTCCATGTCGCCGAGGTGATCCTCATCGCCGAGGATGTCGGAGAGCACGGCGAAGCCCTCGTCCTCTTTGATCAGGCCCATGGCGATGCCCGCGACCGCGCGCGGCAGGGGTACGCCGGCGTCCATGAGCGACAGCGAGCTGCCGCACACCGTCGCCATCGAGGACGAGCCGTTCGACTCCGTGATCTCCGAGACGACGCGGATCGTGTAGGGGAAGTCCTCTTTGGGCGGGAGCAGCGGCCGGATCGCGCGCCAAGCCAGTTTGCCGTGGCCGATCTCGCGCCGGCCCGGAGAACCCATGCGGCCCACCTCGCCCACGGAGTAGGGCGGGAAGTTGTAGTGCAGCATGAAGTTCTCGCGATACTCGCCTTCGAGGGCGTCGATGATCTGCTCGTCCTCGCCCGTGCCGAGGGTCGCCACAACCAGGGCCTGGGTCTCGCCCCGGGTGAAGAGCGCCGAGCCGTGGGCTCGCGGCAATACACCGACCTGCGCCGTGATCGGGCGGATGCTCTTGCCATCGCGGCCGTCGATGCGCTTGCCGGTCTTCAGGATGTTGCCGCGCACGATGTCGCTCTCGAGATCGTGGAAGAGGCCACCGACCTTCTCGGCCGGGACCGCCTCGCTCGCCAGAGCCTCGAGGGCCTTGGTCCTGACAGCGTCGATCTTGCCGTAACGCTCCTGCTTCACGGTCTCCTTGTAGGCGTCGCGCAACCCGGCCTCGAACTGCTCCCGCAGCTTGGCCGCCGTGGCGCTGATTTCGGGCGGCGTCTCCGGAAGCGCCCATGGCTCCTTGGCGCATTTCTCCGCGAGGTCGATAATCGCATTGATGACCGGACGCATGGCCTCGTGACCAAAGGTCACGGCGCCCAGCATAACCTCCTCCGACAGCTCCTTGGCTTCGGATTCGACCATCAGCACGCCCTCGACCGTGCCGGCGACGACGAGGTCGAGCGCCGAATTCGTGCTCTCCTCGAGCCGCGGATTGAGGACGTATTTGCCGTCGACATAGCCGACTCGGGCGGCGCCGATGGGCCCGAGGAACGGGATGCCCGAGATGGTCAGCGCCGCCGAGGCGCCGATCATGGCGACGATATCCGGGTCGTTCTCCAGGTCGTGGCTCAACACCGTGGCGATGACCTGGGTCTCGCAGCGATAGCTCGGATGGAACAGCGGCCGAATTGGGCGGTCGATCAGCCGCGAGGTGAGGACCTCCTTCTCGCTCGGCCGGCCCTCGCGCTTGAAGAAGCCGCCGGGGATCTTGCCCGCGGCGAAGGACTTCTCCTGATAGTTGACGGTCAGCGGGAAGAAGTTGATGCCGGGCTTCGGCGTCCGCTCGCCGACGACCGTGCAGAGCACGATCGTGTCGCCGTAGGTGCAGAGAACGGCGCCATCGGCCTGGCGCGCGACTCGTCCGGTCTCCAGGACTAGCTTGCGGCCGCCCCAGTCGATTTCATTGCGGGTGATGCTGAACATTGTCGTTTGGTCCTTTCGGGTATCGGCCGGACAGAGAAGGCCGGACCCGCGTAAGAGGCGGCGAAGGGCATGCGCCCATCGACAGCGCCGCGAAGCGCGGTCGCGCGCGACCATGCTCCCGCTGACCTGCCCGCCTCTTGCGTCGGCCCGGCGATATAGCGATCACGCCGGCCGGATCGTGATCGCCCCAATGCTGTAGACAAAGTCCGCCGTCCCGAACCGAGACTCGATTCGGCCAACGGCAGACGAGCGGCTGCGTGTGAACTAGCGGCGCAGCCCAAGGCGCTGAATCAGCTCTTGATAGCGGGCAGCGTCCTTGTTGCGGAGATAATCGAGCAAGCGCCGCCGCTGCCCAACCATGACCAGCAATCCGCGCCGGGAATGGAAATCCTTCTCGTGCGTCTTCAGATGCTCGGTCAAGTTGCCGATGCGCTCGCTGAGGACGGCCACCTGGACTTCGGGCGAACCGGTATCATTGGGGTTCGTCGCGTACTCCTTGATGACCGCTTGCTTGCGCTCTGCGGTGATCGACATCATCAGTCCTTTCGCTTCCTAGAGATTCAAAACCCTAACCGCGTGCAGCCCGCCAGCCTCGAACCGCGCGAGCGCAACCGGCTTGCCGCCGGCCATCGCACACACGATGGAACCACTTTCGAGATGGCCGACTCGTTCCAGATCCTGCCGGCTCAACAGTCCAACCGGCTGACCGCAACGCAGGCGGTTTGCCTCGGTATCGGTCAGGGCCAGGGCCGGGATGTCGTCCAGCGCGGTCTCGACCGGTAAAACCTGTCCGAAGGCGGCCGGACTATGCCCCAGGGTTTCCAGAGATTCCAGCGAAATCGCCTGAGCCTCCGTGAACGGCTCGACCGCCGTGCGGCGGAGGGCGGAGACGTAGCCGACCGTGCCCAGCGCGACCGCCAGGTCGCGCGCCAAGCTTCGGATATACGTGCCTTTTCCGCACTCGACCTCGAACACGGCATGGTCGTCGTCCGGGCGCTCGACAAGCTCGAAGCGGTGGATCACGACCATGCGCGGCGCGGGTGCGATCGCGTGCCCGGCCCGGGCCAGGGCGTAAGCCCGCTGGCCCCCGATATGGACCGCCGAGAAGGCCGGCGGCACCTGCTCGATCGGCCCGACCATGCATTCGAGGGCGGCGCGGATCTGCTCCGGCGCAGGGCGATGAGCGCTGGTCGCGACAATCTCGCCCTCGGCATCGTCGGTCGAGCGGGCCTCGCCCCAGTGCAAGGTGAAGCGGTAGCGCTTCCGGCCGCCGGTCACGAAGGGTACGGTCTTCGTGGCCTCGCCCAGCGCGACCGGCAGCACGCCGCTCGCCAGCGGATCGAGCGTTCCGGCATGGCCGGCCTTGGCGGCGCCGGTGGCGCGACGGACGCGACTGACGACCTGCATGGAGCTCATGCCGACCGGCTTGTCGATGACCAGCCACCCGTGTACCGGGTTTCCGCGCTGCTTACGCGCCACGTCCGTCGTCCGTGTCGTCACCATCCTCGGCCTCACTCCCGGCTTCGTGGCCAAGATCGGAGGCGACGCGCGGATGGTGCAGCAGCTGCTCGATACGGCTGGCATGATCGAAGCTGCGGTCGGGCTCGAAGTGGATGCCAGGGACGTAGCGGAGCTTCAGCTCGTGGCTGAACTGCGCGCGGAAGAAGCCAGCGGCCCGGTTCAGCGCCTTCACGAGCTTGTCGGAGGATCCGCCGCCGAACGGCACGACGAAGGCCGTCGCGCTGCGCAGATCGGGGCTGACGCTCACCTCCGTCACCGTGACCTGCACGTTCTCGAGCTCGGGATCGCGCAGGTCGCCGCGGCCGAGGATGCGCACGAGCGCGTGGCGCAACTCCTCGCCAACGCGCAGCTGCCGCTGGCTGGGCGCCCCACCGGATCGTCGGGTCATCGATTCACCGCTTTGCCGCAGGCCTGCTGACCCGATGGGTCAGCAGGCCGCGCAGCGTCCATTCTTCTTCGTCAGACGGCGGCGACCTGCTCCATCTCGAAGCATTCGATGATGTCGCCGGCCTGGATGTTGTCATAGTTCTCGAAGGCCATGCCGCACTCGTAGCCTTCCTTGACCTCGCGGACCTCGTCCTTGAACCGCTTCAGGGTCTTCAGGCTGCCTTCGTGAATGACGACATGGTCGCGCAGCAGCCGCACCTTGGCGCCGCGTTTGACCAGGCCCTCCGTCACCATGCAGCCTGCGACCTTGCCGACCTTGCTGATGTTGAAGACCTCGCGGATCTGGGCGTTGCCGAGGAAGCGCTCGCGCAGCACCGGCGCCAGCATGCCCTTGAGCGCGGCCGAGATGTCGTCGATCACGTTGTAGATGATCGAGTAGTAGCGGATGTCGACGCCGTCGCGCCGCGCCATCTCGCGGGCCTGCGGATTGGCGCGGACATTGAAGCCGATGATCATCGCATGCGATGCGCGCGCCAGCGTGACGTCGGACTCGTTGATGCCGCCGACCGCAGCGTGAAGCACGCGGACGGAAACCTCCTCCCCGCTCAGCTTGGTCAGGCTGCCCGTGATCGCTTCGAGCGACCCCTGTACGTCGGATTTGACGAGGATCGCCAGCTCCTTGCTCTCGCCGGCCGCGATCTTGTCGAACATCTGCTCGACCGAGCTGCGCGCCGAGATCTTGGCCTGCGCCTCGCGTGCCTTCTGATGGCGGAATTCCGTGATCTGACGCGCCCGGTTCTCGTTCTCGACGACGACGAACTGCTCGCCCGGCTGAGGCGTACCCTGCAGGCCCAGCACCTCGATGGGCGTCGAAGGACCCGCTTCGGTCACGCTCTCGCCCCGGTCGGTGACGAGTGCGCGCACGCGGCCCCATTCCGTGCCCGCGACGAAGATATCGCCGACATGGATCGTCCCGCGCTGCACCAGCAGCGTCGCCACGGCGCCGCGGCCGCGCTCCAGGCGCGCCTCGATCACCGTGCCGGTGCCGGGACGATCGGGATTGGCCTTCAGCTCCAGGATCTCCGCCTGCAGCAGGACAGCCTCCTCCAGCTTGTCGAGGTTCAGCTTCTCCTTGGCGGAGACTTCGACGGTCTGCACCTCGCCGCCCAGCTCTTCCGGCACCAGCCCGTGCTGCAGCAGCTCCTGACGGATGCGTTGCGGCTTGGCATCCGGCTTGTCGATCTTGTTGATGGCAACGATGATCGGCACCTGCGCCGCCTTGGCGTGGTGAATCGCCTCGATCGTCTGCTGCATGATGCCGTCGTCGGCGGCCACGACCAGGATGACGATGTCGGTCAGGTTCGCGCCGCGCGCGCGCATCTCCGTGAACGCCGCGTGGCCGGGCGTATCGATGAACGTGATGCGCTGACCCGAGGAGCGGATCACCTGATAAGCGCCGATATGCTGCGTGATGCCGCCGGCCTCGTGCGCGGCGATATCGGTCTGGCGGAGGGCGTCCAGCAGCGACGTCTTGCCGTGGTCGACGTGGCCCATGACGGTGACGATCGGCGCCCGCGGCTTGAGCGTCGCGGGATCATCGTCTTGCGCGTCCAGGCCGACCTCGATATCGGCTGCCGAGACGCGGCGCACGCGGTGGCCGAACTCGGTGGCGATCAGCTCTGCCGTGTCGGCATCGAGGGGCTGGTTGATCGTCGCCATCACGCCCATCTTCATGAGCGCCTTGATGACGTCGGCGCCGCGCTCGGCCATGCGGTTGGCCAATTCCTGGACGGTGATGGTCTCGGGGATGACGACGTCGCGAATCACCTTCTGGCCCTCGGTGCGCAAAGCCTGCGCTCGCTGCTTTTCCTTCTCGCGCGCGCGCCGAACCGACGCGAGGCTGCGGATCCGGTCCTCGCTCGTATCGTCGAGCGCCTGCACGATCGTCATCTTGCCGGCGCGCCGCCGCGGCTCCCCGCGCCGCACCGCCGTTACCGGCTTCGCCGTCGACAGCTTGCCGCCCGGGCGCTTGGCGCGCGCCGGCGAGTCCTCGTCCTCCTCGGCGACGACGGCCTCCTCGACAGCCTTGGCGCCAGCCTTGCCGGGCCTGGCAGGCGCCGCGGTCGCCGCCTTGGCGGTTGCGGCGGGCGCCTCAGCCACGGCCTCCTTGCCGTCAGCCAGCGGCGTCGCCTCCGTCTGCTTGGCGCGCGCCTCGGCATCGGCCTTCGCCCGCGCTTCCTCCTCCTGGCGACGCGCCTCCTCTTCAGCGGCCTGCCGAAGCGACTCCTCCTCCTGCCGGCGCAACTCGGCGTCCAGCGCCTTGCGGAGCTCCTCGTGCTTCTGCGCATCTTCGAGGGCGCGCAGCCGCGCCGCTCGTTCTCCGGCCGTCAGATGATGCAGTGCCAGCCGCTCGTCCGCGCTGGCCTCCTCATGCGTTACCGCTTCGCTGAGGCCCAGCGGATCCGCGGTCACCTCGGTCATCCGGCCGCCGGCGCCCGGGGCAAAGGTGCGCTTGCGCTTCACCTCGACGGAAACGGCCTTCGACCGGCCATGCGGGAAACTCTGCCGCACCTGGCCGGCGTCGACCGTCTTCTTCAGCTCGAGGCGGCCGGGCCGCGACAGCTTCAGGGATTTCTTGGATTCTTCTTCGTTAGCGCTCGTCATTAGCCTTCCGATCGTTCAACGGACGTTGTCAGCACGCAAGCCCGCCAGCCGGGCAGATTCGACGCTCAGCCGCTCCGCCAGGCGTCCCGGCGCCACGGCCGCGTGTACGACATTCTCACGCCCCAGGGACGCCGACAATTCGGCCCCACTGAACAGCGCCAGGGTCGGCCGCTCGCCGGCCAGCGCCTGCAGCTTGCCGCGGCCGTCGGCCGCACCGTCAGCAGCCGCCAGCAGGATGCCGACCCGGCCATTGCGCAGGGCATCGCGCACTTTGTCGAAGCCGCAGACCGCATCGCCGGCACGGCGGGCAAGACCGACCAAATCGAGGCAGCGCTGCGACAACAGGGCGGCCGTCCGATCGGCGAGATCGGCTGGCACCTCGACCTGACGCCGCGCCGCCTTGGCAAACAGGTTCTTAGCGACGGCAGCCGCCAGCGCCGCGCGCTCGGCCTTCACCCAGAGCCCGCGCCCCGGCAGCTTGCCGGCGACGTCCGGCACGACGGTCCCCGCGGGATCGATGACGAAGCGGACCAGCGCCTCCTTGGGCAGGACCTGGCGGGTGACGATGCAGCGCCGCAGCGGCCCCGTCGCCGCGGGTTCCATCGCGTCCTCGGCAGCGCCGGGCGATGCATCCGCTCCCATCGTCTCGCTCGCAACCATGTCGACCAGCGTCACGACTCGTTCACCCGCTGCTGCCTCACCCGGCCGGCTTCTGTTCGGGCGCCGCGCCGCCCTGATCGGCGAACCAGTGGGCCCGCGCGGCCATGATGATGGCGTTGGCGTCGGCGCTGCTCAGGCTGGTGCCACGCAGGATGCCGTCCTGCGGATCGATCAGTTCGTCGCTCGACAGGTCGGCCAGATCGTCCAGCGTCTTGATGCCGTTCTCGCCGAGCGTGACCAGCATCGCCGGCGTCAGGCCCTCGATCGTGGCCAGAGCGTCGTCGACCCCGAGCTCGCGCCGGCGGGCCGACAGCTTCTCGTTCTGCTCTTGCAGGAACACGCGCGCACGGTCGCGCAACTCGCGCGCCACGTCTTCATCGAAGCCCTCGATGCTCGCCAGCTCCTCGACCGGAACGAACGCCACCTCCTCGATGTTGGTGAAGCCCTCGGTCACCAGCAGGTGGGCGATGACATCGTCGACGTCGAGGGCATCGATGAACATCTTGGAGCGCGTGCGCATCTCTTCGGTGCGCCGTTCGGACTCCTCGTCTTCCGTCAGGATGTCGATGTTCCAGCCGGTCAGCATGGAGGCGAGGCGGACATTCTGGCCGCGCCGGCCGATCGCCAGGCTGAGCTGGCTCTCCGGCACGACGACCTCGATGCGGCGGTTCTCCTCGTCGAGGACCACCTTGGACACTTCGGCGGGCGCCAGCGCGTTGACCACGAAGGTGGCGGGATCGTTCGACCAGGGAATGATGTCGATCTTCTCGCCCTGCAGCTCGCCGACCACGGCCTGGACGCGGCTGCCGCGCATGCCGACGCAGGCGCCCACGGGATCGATGCCGCTGTCGTTGGAGATCACGGCGATCTTGGCGCGGCTGCCGGGATCGCGGGCCACGGCCTTGATCTCGATGATGCCGTCATAGATCTCCGGCACCTCCTGGGCGAACAGCTTGGCCATGAAATCCGGATGGGTGCGCGACAGGAAGATCTGCGGCCCGCGCGCCTCCTCGCGCACGTCGTAGATGAGGGCGCGCACGCGGTCGCCGTTGCGGAAGGTCTCGCGCGGCAGCAGCTCGTCGCGCCGGAGCATGGCCTCGGCCCGGCCCAGATCGACGGTGACGTTGCCGAACTCGACCCGCTTCACCAAGCCGTTGACGATCTCGCTCTTGCGGTCCTTGTACTCGTCGAACTGGCGCTTGCGCTCGGCCTCGCGCACCTTCTGCACGATCACCTGCTTGGCGGTCTGGGCGGCGATGCGGCCGAAATCGATCGGCGGCAGCTCCTCGACCAGGAAATCGCCGAGCTTCTTGTCGGGATGGGAGCGC
>DATIXH010000169.1:0-13943 GCA_035518775.1 Candidatus Acidiferrum sp. | reverse complement strand
GCGACAACGACATGATGGCGTATCTCGCCATGATGGCCGTTCGGCTGCTAGAGCTTCACCGTGCCCTGAAACCAACCGGCTCACTCTATCTGCACTGCGACCCGACCGCGCAGGGGCGGCTTTTCTAACAATCATAATCGGAACTGTTGGTGATCCTGGCGATTGAGATCATCCTCTAAGAAGCTGCCTCAATCCCGTTTGGTGAGCCGATAGTACTCGCGTAGCACCGGGTACGCCCGGACCACCTCCTGCTTCATAAGTCGCCCCCGCCGGAACACGATCACACCCACGTGGGTCTCCGGCGAACATTCCAGTCGAATCACATAGGTCGCACCCCGCCGGGACTTGAATGAGCGGAACAAGCAGGAGCCATTCACGTCCTCCTTCAAGTGCCGCTGGACGAGATCGCGGGCGTCCTGGAGGTCCTGGTCGGTCCAGGTCGTCGAGGCCGGCGCGTGGCCAAGCTCGGCCTTCATCACGTCCCGAAGTTTCTCGAACACCGTGACGGCGATCAGTTCGTCCTGGGGGTCCGACCACTCCGTCGTCACCAGGGTCCACGCCAGGGTCGATCTCAGTTTGAGGATGTCGTTGATGTCCGCGAGCTTCATCACCCGCGTTGTAGGCCAGGAGTGTTAACTCACCCTTACTGTGCACCCATTGTGCACCCGACTTCAAAAACCCTGCGTTTTCCTAGGAAAAACCCCTTGAAGCGCTTCATATCGCATGAAATGTCCCTGTCGGGTTGATTGAATAGCGGATCTGCGGATCCGGGAGCGTTTCCCCGCGTGCAAATTAGCGGGCGTGTGGCAGGGGTGGCAAGGGGGCGCCGCCGTCAATCGATTGGACGATCCGCAGCTAAGTTAGTCGGCGGCTCTGCTGCACTGCACAGAGCCTCTACTTCATTGGAGCAAAATGCAAACCGCGGCGACACCGCGGTTGCGCCGGACGCGAGCGACTCTTAAGACGCGACTCAACGAATTCGCCGCTGGCGGCACGCCGGAGGCGCGGGACAAAGCGCAACAAGGAGCCGATGGACATGAAGACTGCAACGCAGATGACGGGCGCCATGCCCGCCAACATGCCGATGATGCCGAACATGATGCCCATGATGGGCGGGATGATGCCGATGATGGGCGGGATGCCCATGATGCCCGGCATGATGCCGATGATGGGCGGCATGCCCATGATGAACGGCATGATGCCGATGATGCCGGGCATGATGCCGATGGCCGTGCCGATGATGAAGATGAGCTGCGAGATGTCCGGCGGCATGATGATGTGCAAGGTCATGCCGGGCGACGGCATGTCGATGGAGATGTTCAACGAGTGCTGCCAGCGCATGATGACCATGATGGGCGCCGGCATGCCCATGATGATGATGTGCGGCGGCATGCCCATGATGATGTGCATGCCGATGATGGCGGGGAAGTAAGCTGCAGCCAGGCTGTTTCTGACTGACGCAGGGCCGCCCTACAGAGTCCCCTCTCCCCTTGTGAGGGGACTCTAGCGAGTGAGCGGCGCTAGCCCACGCTCTCCGCGTAGGTCATCACGAGATACATGACGGCCTGAGTGTCGCCGACGTTCCGATAGGCATGCGGGACGTCGGCCTCGAAGACGATGGCGTCGCCGGCGTCGAGCCGGTAGCTGGCGGTGTCGACGCCGATCTCCACATTGCCCTGGTGCACCACCAGGTTCTCGAAGGTGCCGGGGGGATGCGGATCGGCATCCTCCACGCTGCGCGGCGCCAGGATCAGCTCATAGAATTCCACCCGCCGCTCGCCCACGAAGGGGAAGAGGGCGCGCGAGGTGAACGTGCCGTCGGCCGAGCCCAGAACCTTGGCGCGGGCGGCGCGCAGGACGGTCGTGCCGGTGCCGGCGCTCGGGCTGGTCAGCGCGGCGAGGGGCACGCCGAGGGCGTGGGTGATCTTCCAGAGGACGGCGATGGTGGGGACGCTGCGGCCGAGCTCGATCTGGCTCAGCATGGCCCGACTGACGCCGGAGAGCTTGGCGAGCCGCTCCAGGGAATGGCCTTGGCGCGTGCGCAGGCGGCGCAGATTCTCGCCGACGATGACGGCCAGATCGGGCGGCGCGTCCGAAGCTGTCGTCCGTTCGTCGGAGCCGTTGGACATGGGCGCGGGCTCGGCCTCCGCGGTTGGGCGGTGCACCGGCACGCCGCCCGCGCGCTCCGGCTGCCCGCGCGGGTTCATCCGGAGGCGAGCGATGCCGCCGGTAGCTGCGTCGGCAGCGGCCAAGCCGGGACCATCACCCAGACCGGATACCACAGGAACGGCGAGGGCGTCACGGGAGCCGCCACGGCCTGCGCCTGGGCGCGGCGCTGGCGGTAGTCCTGGAAGTCGACGATCTCGGCGGTCTTCGCGGACATCGGTCCTCGCATGACGGGGTGGCCGTCTTTCTCCGTTAAATTGGACGTTCTGTCAATATAATTCGTCCGCCGGAACGGACAAGTGTCCGTTCCATTAGACTGCATGGTTTGTGATTTTTGGGAAATAGCAGCGTATTCAATGCATTAACCTGAAATCTGGCGGGTCTGGGCCGTGATGCCCCAACGGCTGGCGGCCGTCAGATCACGAGCGATGCCAAGAAGCCCATGGCCAGTAACGCCAGAACCAAGCCTATGCCTCGCTGAAGTTGCGTTGACATCCCTGTCGCTCCTTTTCACGGGTGAGGCTGGGTCAGGTGCGGTTCGAGAACGGGCCCCGGTCCGTGGCCGGAGGATCGTCCTCGGCCAGGGCCATCAGGGCGGCGAGGGACACCAGCTCCGGCGCCATGGCGCAGGCCCACAGCTCGTACTGCCGGTCGTGGCCGCGCTGCCTCAGGTCGACATCGAACCGACGTGTGGCTGCGCGCAGGCGCTCGCGCCAGCGACGCAGTTCGTCTTTGAGAGCATCGGCACCAAGGCGCATCGCAGCCTCCTGCGGACGTTCGACCCCTCGACACTTACGCTCGGGCCGACGGGGCTCAATCGAGAAATACTTTGGTCGATCGATACTCTTTCTTGATGAGGCCCGGCCATTTCACAGGCCGGCGGCGCATACCCGCACCGGCGCGGCGCCTTCCGCGGCGCGCTGTTCGATGAGGGCGGCGACCTTCCAGCACTGCTCGCGAATGTCCGGCACGGAGGTGATCTCCCAAAACAGCCCGCGCGTCACCGGGCCGAGCGCGTAGATCTGGCGGGAGGGCATGCCCCAGCGGTTGATCACGGCGGACTCGACGGTGACATCGAGCCCGAGGTTGAGCGGATCGGGGCGCACCATGCCCCGCGAGAGCAGGTCGCGCACCAGCGGGCTGTCGATGCGCCCGTAGTCGCACTGCGGGCCGGAGCAATCGATGACGCGGGCGACGCGCAGGTTCTGCAGATCGTCGGAGCCGCGCTTCTTGAGGGTGACCGTGACGCCGTGGCGGTCGGGCGCCATGGCCTGCAGGCGCGCGGCCTGCAGCCGGAGCTGGCGCCGGCGGATCGCCTCGTCGATGACCGCGGCGACCGCCGGCGCCATACGGTGGCGGTGCACGTCCCACCAGGGGCGGAGATGGCGCAGGAAGCGGCGCTTCTCCGCCCTCGACAGGTTCTGCCAGATCTGCTGCGTGTGCGGCCGCAGGGCGTCGACGACGGAGCGCCAGGCGTTGGTCTCGTCGCTGGCGCGCCGCAGGGCCCGGCGCACCGCGTGGAGCATCGCGGCGACCGATGTGCAATCGATGTCCGCCAGCGGCAGGGGCGGCTGCGGCGGCGCCTCGCCGTGACGGCGCGGCAGCAGGCCGCGGCGGGAGATCGCATGGATCGGGCCGGTATGCGCCTGGTCGAGCAGCGAGATGACCGTGTCGATCATGGTGAGGCCGGTGCCGATCAGCAGCACCGGCGCCTCCGGATCGAGATCGGCCAGGGCCTGCGGTGACCAGGGATTGGCGTAGTGATGGGCGGCCGTATCGTCATGCGGGAAGTTGCCGGTCGCGAGCACGGCCACGTCGACCTCGTAGGTGCGGCCGCTGCGCACCTGCAGGCTGAGGCCGTCGGGCCGCTGCCAGAGGGCCACGGCCTCGTCGGGCACGAGATAGAGGTTGCGGCCGTTGCCGGCCTGCCAGATCTCGTTGCCCAGGAGATCCTGGATGTAGGCGCCGTAGAGCCGGCGCGGCACGAAGTGGTCGGAGCCGCTCCGGACCGCCTCGGCGCCGCCCTTCGCGTCGACGTGCTTGCGCAGCCAGTCGGCGAAATGATCGGGCTGGTCGGCGAACGCGCTCATGCGGCCGGCGCGGACGTTGAGGACGTGGTTGGGATTGCCCGTCGAATAGGCGAGCCCGCGCCCGAAATTCGCGTTCTTCTCGATGAGGTAGACGCGGCCGCCCGGAAGGAAACGCCGCAGCAGCTGGACCGCCAACAGGGAGCCGCTGAACCCCGCCCCTATGATCGCAACGCGCGTACCAACTGCTGTCGTCATTGCATTCTCCCTGTGGTTGACGTGAACTGATGGACGCGGAAGCAACTACGGCATCGACGTTGGTCGTCCTGGAGCAGGTTCGAAGGGCACCTCCCGATGATGAAAACCGCGAACTGAATCGGCGGCGCTATGCTTCGGATGAGAGGCCCTGGTCGCAATCAAGAATTTCTAGGGCAGGGTTCAAGTTTTGCTGCCGTTGACAGCAGGGAGCACTGAGTGGAGGAGACCGCGATGAGCGAAGCGAAAGACTGGCGTCACGATGGGGTCAGAGTGATCCCGGCCTCGTCGCTCGACCCGAACACGGCACAGACGCCCGGCATGAACCGCGCCGCCGCCATCAACTTCGCGCGCGTCGGCGCCCAGAAGATCTGGGCCGGCACGGTCAGCATCCATGCGAACGCGAAGACCGGCGCGCACCATCATGGCCCGCTCGAGAGCGTGATCTACGTCGTGAAGGGCCGGGCGCGCATGCGCTGGGGCGAGAAGCTGGAATACACGGCGGAGGCCGGCCCGGGCGACTTCATCTACGTGCCGCCCTACGTGCCGCACCAGGAGATCAATGCCTCGAGCGAGGAGACCCTCGAATGCGTCCTCGTGCGCAGCGACAACGAGGCGGTGGTGGTCAACCTCGATATCGAGCCGGTCGAGAAGCCGGAATCAGTGCCCTGGGTCGACCCGATCCATAAGCATCCATAGCCGACGCCTACGCCGGGCGGAAGGGGTAGGCGAGCTGCTTCAGGTAGCCGGGCGGCACCGGATGGCCGCCGACGCCGTAGCCGCTCGGCCACTTGTCGCCGGGCATGTAGTAGGTGCCGAAGAGGCGGTCGAGCCAGGGGAACTGGACGGCGAAGTTCACGTCGATCGCCTCCTTCTCGATGCCGTGATGCCAGTGATGGAAGCGCGGCGTGGCGATGAGGTACTTCAGCCAGCCGAAATCGAAGCGCACGTTGGCGTGGATCAAGGTCGAATGGATGTAGATGTAGAGGATATAGGCCTTCAGCGCCCATTCGTGGAAGCCGAGCGCATACATCGGAATCACCGTGAGGCCGCGCAGAGCAACGATCTCCACCACATGCATGCGCGAGCCGGCGAGCCAGTCCATCGTCCGCGTGGAGTGATGGACGGAATGGAAGCCCCACAGGAAGGGGATGCGGTGGAAGAGCCGGTGCACCCAGTATTGCGTGAGGTCGGTCAGCACCATGATCTCGATCACCTGCAGCCAGATCGGCTGCTCGGCGATGGCGGCGCGCAGACCCGTCCACTGGGTATGGGCGACGATCTCGTTGGCGGGCGTCAGCGACAGGAAGGTCAGCACCTGCACGAGCAGGCTGTTTATCAGGAAGTAGAACAGGTCCGGGCGCCAGTCGGAGCGGAAGATCGACTGCTCCGTGCGCAGCCCGAACAGGCGCTCGAGCGGGATGAAGAGGATGCCGAGCAGAGTGAGGTTGATGAGGAACCAGTCGAGGCCGAGATAGTAGCCGGTGGCGAGCGCGCCGCTGCTCGCGACATGAGAGCCGCCGAGCAGGGTGGCGGCCAGCACCGCCGTCATGGCGACGAGGCCCATGATCTTCTGCTGGCGCAGGATGATGTTCAGCGCCGCCAGCAGGAAGGCGCCGATCAGGATGAAATGAAGCGCAAGGCGGAACCAGGGCTGGTCATACGCCTCGCGGATCATGGGCGCGCTGAAGACGCCCGGCAGCATCAGGAAGATCACCGAGATCAGGCCGAAGAGCGCGCAGGCGAGCGCCAGCACGCCGCTGATCCAGCCGGTGCCGAACGCGCGCTCGGCCGCCCCCGATTCGAGGTCGGCGCGCAGCATCCGTCGAAGCTTCCCCATGATGCGATATCCCCGCTTGCCCCAATGACATGAGTATAGCTAAAGGCGAATTCTTTACAGAGGTTGAACGCGGCCAGCGCCCACGGCCTGGGCAGGAGGATTCGAACCGCCGGCCCGACATAGCCAAATCCGCCGCAACCCCCGGGAATTCCGCCGTCCCTTGCGCTCGTGTCGCAACTTTCCCAGCCAACCGCCGGCGAGGCTATAGCAGGGCGCTGTTTCAGCCGTAACGCGCGCCTGTTTCGATTGTGACAGCCTCGGCAGCCGCCACCCTCCACTGCCCGAGAGTGCGTTCCGTCGCGCGCGCAGTCGGCCTGCCAGCGCCGCCTCTTGGCCGGAGATGTCATCGATTTGGCCGCTCCGATCACAGCCCGGCCCGTGCATCGCAAGCCCCGGCCGTTCAAGTCTCGCCGCGGTCCTGGCTGGCGCTGCAGAGATGTATGGAACGCTCTTATGATTGCCCTCAATGCGATGAAGTCGCATTCGTTGTCGTTCGGCCCCCGGATATCGTGCGGTGTCTGAATTGCGGCTGCGAATGGCAATTTGCGTCGCCCCACCCCGAGGATGCGCCCCGCGCGGGGCGGTTCCGCGAGGCGAGCAAGCCGCCGCAATTGCCGATGACCAAAGAGATGGCCGGCAGGCGATACGCCCTCGTGCTGGCAAGGTATGTGGCGCGGTTCCACACGGTGCCGCCCTCGATCCTCACCGAGGAAGCCGCCACGGAGCTGATGCTGGCGGCCCTCAAACGAGATACGCCCATCAACGCCGGCGATATGGCTGCCCCGACCAAGGAAGACCCGGACAACGAGAGCTGACCGCCGAAGACATCATGGCGAAAAGGCTGGTTGGGGCGGGAGGATTCGAACCTCCGAATGGCGGAACCAAAATCCGCTGCCTTACCACTTGGCGACGCCCCAGGGGCAGGCGGGCGACACCATAGGCATCCCCACGGGAGGGCGCAACTAGGCAGCGGGACGACCGACGGCTCCGGTGGCGCCGCGCTCAGCATCGTCGCCACGACCCACCAATCCGGATGGGCGGCGGCGATGGCGGCCGCCGCTTCGCAAGCCTCGCCGCGCTCGGCGAATAGGCGGAAGCATGGTGCCGCCGTCGACAGGCGCGCCAGCAGGGTAGGGGCGGGGCGGCTCGAGCCCGCCAGCATCTCGGCACCAACAGCAGAGAACGGCCCAGGGGCCCAGGCCCCTCGAAGTATCTTCGAGGCACCTCCCAAATGGGAGGAGCGTCCCAACCCCTATTCGCTTTAGAATCCCAGCAGCACACCAGGTCGGTCGAGCTAGAACGCCGTGCTGGCTGGCAGCATGCAACAGCACCATCGTTTCACATGCGCAGCTGATCGGCGCGCTCTGTCGGCAAAGCCGATCGCGCGAAAAGGAGTTAGTCGCTCATGAGCAACGACAAAAGTGGCAGGCTCCTGTTCTCGGCTACCGGCACAGTCGTACTTGTTCTGGTAGCCATTGGCTCGCTCGTGCTGACCTACTTGGCGACCTGGGCAATCCGGTTGGTCAAGTACATGGGTGGAGATATCGACCCAAACGACGGCCTGGTCGCGGTTACTCTCGTATGTGTCCTCTTGTCCGTCCTCCTGGTTCTTGTGCCGGTCTGCATATATGTGACGGTCGGACAGGCTAAGCGTCTCGACGTCATTCGGGGCTACTACCCTCCCCACGTCATCGCCCACTATCTTGAGCAGTTCTGGGCCGGCCGCGACGGATTTGCGGATCTTATCGAAAAGTGGAAGCATCGCCTCATCCTCGCACCCGATGCCGAAACCAATCCACGAACCATCGATGGCAGGCCGCTCACGCCGGACCAGGTCAAGGCCGAGCTCAAGAGCCACAGCGACCTAAGAACAAATCTCACGACCAAATTTAACGAATTGCTCCAAGACGACTTCGGCATGCGAATATACGTGGCACCGATGGTGCTGCTCGCCACCGTCACGGCCGTCGTGATGTATTTTGGATTCTTGGGTGGAATATCCCTTGCGAAGATCCAGATCGCTTCTGCAACCGGCACCGCCGCGCCGAAACCACTCGACATCCCGCTACTCGGCCTGAAACTCGATCTCGTAAGCATCGCCGCCATCTTCGGCGCATATACTTGGATTACGTCTGATTCCATCACCCGTAACTATCAGTCCACCTTTCACCCGTCAGACCTACTGTGGTATTCACTAAGACTTGTCATTGCTGTTCCTCTTGGGCAAGCTATTTCAATGCTTGCTCTCCCCGCGACGACGAATTCTGCCAACGTCACTGCTGTGGAACCTGGCACTTGGGGCGCCTTCCTCGCCTTCGTCATCAGCATGTTTTCATTCGATAGCATCGTGAAGTACTTAGGTAATGCCGCGAATCGCTTCACCAACACACAGAACGCGACGCCAGCAGAACGCGACGACCTTGCAGTCAAGCTGCCGGGTGTGGACGAGGAAACAGCAAGACGCCTTGCGGCGGAGGGAGTGACGACGATAGCCCAATTGGTTTCAGTCGATCCCGTGCGGCTTAGCGTAAGATCCGGCCTCACTTTCGATTTCGTATTGGCACTTATCGACGCCGCGATCCTATGGACCTACGCAGCCGGCAAGATCGCTTGCCTACGCGAGTTTGGCTTCAAGGGCGCGTCCAACATCCTAATTTACAATGAGATTGTGCGCGATAAGACCATTTCACAACTGGCAATAGCAGTAGCTGACACTGAGAGACAACTTGGGAAAACCGCTTGCAATCTTGCGCAGGCACGGCAGGTCGTGGAAGCTGCTCAGACAGAACTGAATACGAGAAAGGCGAAGGAAAACAGGGCCCAGGAGATCGACGCCGCAATACTCCAAGCCGACGACGCTCAGAAGGCGGCGCTTAGGGACGAGAAATCGCAGCTTGAAGGTGCGCTGAATGCGCTTGGTACAACGCAGAAGCTCACGGGAGATCTTGAGGCGGCCGCGGCAGGTTCTACGGATGCTGAGACGGTCTACAACGAGGCCCGTCAAAAAGCTGCAGCAGCAAACTCCGACCTGATTGCTGCAGCAAAAGACCCAAAGGCAATTCTGGGCGACATGGCCGAGAAGGCCAGCATGAAGGCCAGCGGTCTGGAAAACATCTTTCAGCAAATAGCCCACGATCAATATGCGGGTTTCATACGACTACTGATGGGTGTTGCCCCGGCATCGGAATGACGGATAAGCGCCAGCCAGACATCCGGCGCCGTGTGGCGTTGCTGTTGCCCGCTCGTCAGCGCAGATCACCGCCGCAGCGGCTCGCGTCGTTCTGCTCGCAGGCGGCTGCACCTTGTGGCGGAACGGTGCGACTAGGCCGCGGGCACGGTCGACATCTGTGGGGGCGCCGCGGTCAGCATGGTGGCGACGACCCACCAGTCCGGATGAGCGGCGGCGATGGCGGCGGCCGCTTCGCGCGCCTCGCCGCGCTCGGCGAACAGGCCGAAGCAGGTGGCGCCGCTGCCGGACAGGCGCGCCAACAGGCACGGCGGCTGCTGTTCGAGCGCGTCCAGCACCTCGGCGATGACAGGCAGCAAGGCGATGGCGGCCGCGGTCAGGTCATTGCTGCGCTTGGCCAGGAGGCCCGCGAGCATCACTGTATCGGGCACCGCCTCCGTCCAGCGGGCCGGGCGCGAATAGGCCCCAGCTCCGGCGGCTTGGGCGCGGGCACGGAAGACGGCCGCGGTGGCCAAGGGCGCGCCGGGGTTCGCCAGCACGACATGGGCGCGCGGCATGAGGCCGGCGGATTGGACCTCGTCGCCGATGCCGCCGAAGAAGCTCGGCACGCCGGCGAGGCAGACCGGCACGTCGGCGCCGAGGGCGAGGCCGATCTTTGCCAAGGCCGCTTCGGGGAGGCTGAGATTCCAGAGCCGGCTGAGGCCTTGCAGGGCCGCAGCGGCGTCGGCCGAGCCCCCGCCGATGCCGGAGGCGACGGGCAGGCGCTTGGTCAGGCGGATGGCGGCGCCGGGCGCGCGACCCGCGTGGGCGGCGAGCGCGTGCGCGGCCTTCAGCACGAGGTTGTCGGCGCCGGCCTCGAGGCTGCCGCCGAAGGGCCCGTCGATGGCGAGCGACAGGTCGGCGGCCGGCGCA
The DNA here is from genome assembly GCA_035518775.1 of Candidatus Acidiferrum sp. GTDB lineage: Bacteria > Pseudomonadota > Alphaproteobacteria > Dongiales > Dongiaceae > JBGPEQ01. Next base: position 3,556 of record DATIXH010000169.1, on the reverse strand, counting down.
AGGGTCAGCTCGTCGGCGACGGCGGCGAAGGCGACCAGGCTGTCGAGCAGGTGATAGCCGTCGGGGCGCCGGCCGACGACGTGGAGGTAGAGGTTGAGCTTGGCCGGCGCGGCGAGACGGAGCGCGCCGGCCCTTGCGGTCTCCGCCGTCACGAGCCCGAGGAGGTCGTGCCCGCGGGCAGGCCCTTGTCCAGCTTCGACTCGATCGGCGCCACCTGGTCCTTGTCCGGATTCAGGTTGAGGGCGCGGTGCCACTGGAAGCGGGCCTCGTTGTGACGGCCGACGCGCCAATAGGCATCGCCGAGATGGTCGTTGATCACGGAATCGCCGGGCACCAGCTCGACCGCCCGCTCCAGCTGCTCGACCGCCTGGTCGTACTTGCCGAGGCGGAAATAGACCCAACCCAGGCTGTCGACGATGTAGCCGTCCTCGGGCTTCTCCTCGACCGCCTTGTTGAGCATGGCGAGGGCGCGGTCGTAGTTCATGCCCTTGTCGACCCAGGTGTAGGCGAGATAGTTGAGGACGTAGGGCTGGTCGGGCTCGAACTCCAGCGCCTTCAGGAAATCGGCCTCGGCCTTGTCCCATTGCTTGCTGCGCTCGTAGGCGATGCCGCGATAGTAGAGCAGACTCCAATGCTCCTTCTTCAAGGTGCCGATGCGGGTGATCGCGTCGTCATAGGCCTTGGCGGCCTCGTCGAAGCGCTCGGCGCTGCGCAGGATGTCGCCCAGCATCATCGAGGCGTCGGCGGAGTCCTTGCGCTCGTCGACCATGCCCTGGAGGAGCGTGACGGCCTCCTGCGTGCGGTTGCTGCGGCTCAGCGCGTCGGCGAGCGCCAGCCGCGCCTGCCAACCGAAGGGCGACTTCGTGTCGACGGCCTTGTAGACGGCGACCGCCTCCGGATAGAGCTTTTCGCCGGCAAGGAGATCGCCGAGCAGCACCTGGGCGGGCGGATAATCCTTGCGGACTTCGAGCGCGAGGCGCGTGTAGACGAGCGCCATGTCGCGGGCGTCTTCCTGGTAGAGCACCGATGCCAGATTGAAGAGCGCCTCGGCGAGGCCGTCCCGAGCGGAGCCGAGCAGCGGCGCAACCTTCGCGTCCGATTGCTTTTCGAGCAGGAAGGGCAGCAGCGGATTGTCGGCATAGGCGCCGGCGAAGGCCGCATAGACCGCCTTGGCATCGTCGAAGCGCTTCTGCCGCTGATAGAAGTTGCCGATGATCTCGACGACGCGGAACGACAGCTTCGACGGATCATCCAGGGCCTTCTTGTAGGCGGCGTCGGCCTCGGGCGCATGGCCGCTCAGCTCGTTCAGCAGGCCGAGATGGAGATCGTAGAGAGTTTGCACGCCCTTGACGTCGGCCAGGGGCGCCAGCGCCGCGAGCGCGTCGTCGCGCTTGCCGTCCTCGAGGGCGATCCAGCTCTTGACCAGCGGCACGGTGAACTTGTTGAGGCCGTCGGATCCCAGTGCACTCAGGCGGTTGAGCGCGGCGGTGTGCTTGCCGGCCTTGAGGTCCTGCAGGGCGAGGACGATGCTGACGGTGTCCGAGCCGGCCGCCCGCGTCTCGAGCTTGCGGCCGATCTCCGCAGCCTCGCCGATGCGCCCGCCGCTCGCCATGGCAATGAAGCCCTGCTGCAGCAGGTCGACATTGTCGGGATCGTGGGCGAGGACGCGCGAGATGTCGTCGGCCATGGCGCCGAAGTCGCGGACCTCCTTGGCATGCATGGCGGAGAGGAAGCTGCCGAAATCGCCCGCCACCGGCTCGCTCGGCGTGGAGGCCGCCAGCGCCGGCGCAACGGCGGTGACGCTCACGGCCGTGGGACCGATTGCGGCAATTGCCGCCACCATCACCCCCAGCGTGATCACGCGTCTGACTTCAGCCATTCGGTTCTCCTCGTCGCTCGTTCGGCGCGACCGCGGCGGCCGGCCTACATGTTCGGGTAATTGGGGCCGCCGCCGCCCTCCGGCACAACCCAATTGATATTCTGCGTCGGATCCTTGATGTCGCAGGTCTTGCAGTGCACGCAGTTCTGCGCGTTGATCTGCAGCCGTGGCGCACCCGCCGCATCCCTCACGATCTCATAGACGCCAGCCGGGCAATACCGCTGTTCCGGCGCATCGAACTCCTTCAAATTGACCGCGATCGGTATGGTCGCATCTTTCAGTGTCAAATGGCAGGGCTGATTTTCCTCGTGGTTGGTGTTGGACAGGTAAACGGACGATAGCCGGTCGAAGCTCACCTTGCCGTCCGGCTTCGGATAATCGATCGGCTTGCTGGCGCTCGCTTTCTTAAGACTCTTGTTGTCGGCATGGTGCCGGAACGTCCAGGGCGCCCGGCCCCGCAGTATATATGTGTCGATTGCGGCATAAGCGAGACCGCCCCACAGCCCCCGGTGGAAGCCCGGCCGCACGTTGCGGACCTTGTACAGCTCGTCCCACAGCCAGGTCTGGCGCAGGCGCTCGGGATAGGCCGTGAGCTCGGCGGGGGCACCCTGGCGCAGGGCCTCGAATACGGCCTCGGCCGCGGTCATGCCGGATTTCATGGCGGTGTGCGTGCCCTTGATCTTCGGCACGTTAAGGAATCCGGCGGTGCAGCCGATGAGGGCGCCGCCCGGGAAGGTGAGCTTCGGGATCGACTGGAAGCCGCCTTCGTTAAGGGCGCGCGCGCCATAGGCGATGCGGCGGCCGCCCTCGAAGGTGGGGCGGATGGAGGGGTGGGTCTTGAAGCGTTGGAACTCCTCGAAGGGGCTCAGATAGGGGTTCTCGTAGTCGAGGCCGACGACAAAGCCGACGGCCACCTGGCTGTTCTCCAGATGGTAGAGGAAGGAGCCGCCATAGGTGCGGCGGTCGAGCGGCCAGCCGATGGTGTGGATGATCGTGCCCTGCTTGTGATTCGCTGGCGCGACCTCCCACAGCTCCTTGATGCCGATGGCGAAGGTCTGGGGATCGACGCCCTCGCGCAGCTTGAAGCGCTCGAACAGGGTCTTGGTGAGGGAGCCGCGGCAGCCCTCGGCGAACAGGGTGTAGGCGCCGCGCAGCTCGACGCCGGGCTGGAAGTTCTCGGTGGGCTGGCCGTCCTTGCCCACCCCCATGTTGCCGGTGGCGACGCCGAGGACGCGGCCGTCCTCGCCATAGAGCACCTCGGCCGCAGCGAAGCCCGGATAGATCTCGACCCCGAGCGCCTCGGCCTGCGTGGCCAGCCAGCGGCAGAGGTTGCCGAGGCTGATGATGTAGTTGCCGTGGTTGTGCATCTGCGGCGGGGTCGGCAGCCGGATGGCGCCGCCCTTGGTGAGGAAGAGGAAGCGGTCGTCCTGGGCGGGCGTGTTGAGCGGGGCGCCCTTGGCCTGCCAGTCCGGGATGAGCTCGTTGAGGGCGCGCGGCTCGAGCACGGCGCCGGAGAGGATGTGCGCGCCGACCTCGGAACCCTTCTCGATCACGCAGACGGAGACCTCATGGCCCTGCTCCTGGGCGAGCTGCTTCAGGCGGATCGCGGCCGACAGACCCGAAGGGCCGCCGCCGACGATCACCACGTCATACTCCATCGCCTCGCGTTGCATTGGG